>NZ_JOGP01000003.1:0-426620 GCF_000719505.1 Streptomyces sp. NRRL B-3229
CACCGTCGGCAACCCGCTCAAGCTCTCCGACTCTCCCACCACCATCACCACCCCACCCCTCCTCGGCCAGCACAACCAAGAGATCTACATCGGCGAACTCGGCCTGACACAGGAAGAGTTGCCGCAGCTCAAGGCGCAGGGCGTCATCTGACCGACCAGAGCCGATCCGAAGCGACCCGCCCCACCCGACCGGAGAGGTAGCCCCACCATGTCTTCTTCCGTATCCCGAACCGCGACGGTCACCGACCGGCTCGTGGAAGCCAACCGTGCCTACGCCGCCGGATTCACCGACCCGGGCATGGGTGCCCGCCCCGTCCTGCGTGTCGCCGTGGTGGCCTGTATGGACGCCCGTCTCGACCTGCACGCCGCGCTGGGCCTGGCGCTCGGTGACTGCCACACCATCCGCAATGCCGGGGGAGTCGTCACCGACGACACCATCCGATCACTGACGATCAGTCAGCGGGCGCTCGGCACACGCAGCGTGGCGCTGATCCACCACACCGGCTGCGGACTCCAGACCCTGACCGAGGGCTTCCGCCACGAACTGGAACTGGAGGTCGGCCAGCGTCCCGCATGGGCGGTGGAGGCCTTCCGGGACGTAGACCAGGACGTACGGCAGTCCATGCAGCGCGTGCGCACCTCGCCGTTCCTGCCGCACACCGACGACGTGCGCGGCTTCGTCTTCGACGTGACGACGGGGCTGCTGCGGGAGGTGGTCGCTAACTCATTCGGCCGAGTCTCCTGAATTGCTCGGCCGGACCTCTGGCGCGGCACCAGCGCATGCAGAATACTGTATGCAATCATCGTTCGACAGTGGATCACAAGCCACTCCCGAGGGGGTCGCCCCGTGTCGTACCGCACCGCTCTCTCCGAAGTCCTGGCAGACGTCGTAAGGCCCGTCGCCGAGGCGACCCGAGTGCAGGACAGATTCCCCCGCGGCACCGTCACTGCCCTCGGCCGGGCGGGGCTCCTCGGGCTCACCGTCTCCGCCGAACTCGGCGGTGGCGGAATGGAATTGAGGGAAGCTGCCGACGTGGTGACGCGGACAGCGCCCGTCTGTCCGTCCACCGCGGCCGTGCTCCTGTCCCACTACACGGCAGTCGCCGTGCTCGAGGCGTACGGCTGCCCCTGGGTGCGCGGCGAGATCGCCACCGGACGTCACCTCGCCAGTCTCGCGCTGGCCGAGTCGGAATCCGGGGCCGACGGCGGCGGGTCCGGAAACGCGGACCCGCTTCTCGCTCCGCGCTCGGTCGCCACCGGCTCCGGCGGTGTCGTTGCCCTGCGGGGCCGCAAGCGGGGGGTGGTCGCGGCGGGGGAGGCCGACACCTACGTCTGGTCCTCCCGCCCGCTCGCCGCCCCGGGCGGGCTGACGCTCTGGGCGGTCCCGGCGCACGCACCCGACCTGTTCGTCCCGGCTCGCCCCGGTGCCGAGGGTCCCCGTGGCACCGCGACGTCCACCGTCTTCGCCGACCCGGTGCTGGTGCCGGCCGAGGCGATGCTGGGCGCGGACGGCGGAGGGCTCGACGTGGTGCTGCGCACGGTCCTGCCGTGGCTCCTCGAACTGCGGGCGGCCGCGCAGCCGTTCCAACCGGCGGCCGCCGAGCCGTCCCGACCGCCGACCACCGAGCCGTCCCGACCGCCGACCATCGAGCAGGTCCGACCGCCGACCATCGAGCAGGTCCGGCCGACGCCCGCCGAGCCGGCGGACACCCGTCGCCAGGCCGACTCGCTCGCCGCGTCCTGAACCGCTGCGCAAGCAACCTCGCACCCTGGACGGCAGGGTTGTGTATACAGAAGTCTGTATGGAGTATTGACTGAGTCTCCGCACCTCTCGCCGGGGACCCGCGTGACGGAAGGCGAAGCGATCATGACGACCAGCGGCAGCGATGTGACGGTCGAGAGCGTGGTCCGGAGGGTGGTGGCCCGTCACCGCGGCGAACGCGGTTCGCTGCTGCCCGTACTGCACGCTCTCCAGGCCGAGTTGGGCCATGTGCCGCAGGAAGCGGTGCCGGTGCTCGCCGAGGAGCTCAACCTCTCCCGGGCGGACGTCCACGGAGTGGTGACCTTCTACCACGACTTCCGTCGCGAGCCCGCGGGCCGCACCACCGTGCGCATCTGCCGCGCCGAGGCATGCCAGGCCCTGGGCGCCGACCAACTGGTCGATTACGCCCGCGAGTCCGGCCTGACGCTGGGTGAGACGACAGCTGACGGCTCGGTCACCGTCGAGCAGGTCTTCTGCCTCGGCAACTGCGCGCTCGGCCCGTCCGTGGAGGCGAACGGACGCCTGTACGGCCGAGTCGGCCCCGCCCGACTCGGCGCGATCCTCGACAGGACGGTCTCCTCATGAGCAACCCCTCACGCTCCACCGCCACGGTGTACGTCCCCCGCGACTCCGCGGCCAGGTCCGTCGGCGCCGACGAGGTGGCGCAGGCGCTCCAACAGGCCTCCGTCGCAGGGGACTTCGCCCTGGACGTCGTACGCAACGGATCACGCGGCATGCTCTGGCTGGAGCCCCTCGTCGAGGTGGTGACTCCCGAAGGCCGTGTCGGGTACGGCCCGGTGGCCCCCGAGGACGTCGACGACCTCCTGGCCGCGGGCCTGCTCGACGGCGCCGACCACCCCCTCCGGCTCGGCATCGTCGACGAACTCCCGTGGCTGGCACGGCAGAACCGGGTCACATTCGCCAGGGTCGGCGTCACCGACCCCCTGTCGACGGAGGACTACGAGGCCCACGGCGGCCTCGCCGGACTGCGCGCCGCCCTGGAGCGGGCGCCCGCGGACGTGGTCGCCGAGGTCACCGCGTCCGGACTGCGGGGCCGCGGGGGCGCCGGATTCCCGGCCGGCATCAAGTGGAAGACCGTCCTGGAGTGCGCCGACGAGCTGAAGTTCGTCTGCTGCAACGCCGACGAGGGCGACAGCGGCACCTTCGCCGACCGCATGGTCATGGAGGGCGACCCCTTCATGCTCATCGAGGGCATGACGATCGCCGCGCACGCGGTGGGGGCGAGCGAGGGCTACCTCTACATCCGCTCCGAGTACCCCGACGCGATCGCCACGATGCGGCAGGCCATCGGGATCGCCCGTGAACACGGCTGGCTCGGCAGGAACATCCTCGGCTCCGCTCTCCACTTCGACCTGCACGTCCGCGTCGGCGCCGGTGCGTACATCTGCGGCGAGGAGACCTCCATGCTGGAGAGCCTGGAGGGCAGACGCGGCATGGTCCGCGCCAAACCGCCGATCCCGGCGATCGAGGGCCTGTTCGGCAGACCGACCGTGGTCAACAACGTCCTCACCCTCGCCACCGTGCCCGTCGTGATGGCCGAGGGCGCGCAGGCGTACGAGCGACTCGGCGTCGAACGTTCCCGCGGCACCCAGGTCTTCCAGCTCGGCGGCAACATCGCGCACGGCGGCATCGTGGAGACCGCGTTCGGCATCACCCTGCGCGAGCTCATCGAGGAGTACGGCGGCGGCACCCACTCCGGACGCCCCGTGCGCACCGCACAGGTCGGCGGCCCCCTCGGCGCCTACCTCCCGGAGTCGATGTTCGATCTGCCCATGGACTACGAGGCGTTCGCCGCCGCCGGTGCCATGGTCGGGCACGGCGGGGTGGTCGTGTTCGACGAGACCGTCGACATGGCCGCACAGGCCCGCTTCGCCATGGAGTTCTGCGCCGAGGAGTCCTGCGGCAAGTGCACCCCCTGCCGGGTGGGCGCGGTGCGCGGGGTCGAGGTGATCGACAAGATCGTCGCCGGCACCCACCGGGACGAGAACCTCGCCCTGCTGGAGGACCTCTGCGACCTGATGACCGAGGGCTCGCTGTGCGCGATGGGCGGGCTGACCCCGCTGCCCGTGCGCAGCGCCCTCACCCACTTCCCCGACGACTTCCTCGGCGGCCGTCGACTCCTCGACATCCAACCCGTACAGGCGAGTGGCCGCAGGGCGGAGGGCACGGCATGACACTCCTCAAGGAACCCGACTTCGGAACGCCGGAAAGGCCGGGACCGGCGACGGTGAGCGTGGAGGTGGACGGCCTGCCGGTGACCGTCCCCGAGGGCACCTCGGTGATGCGCGCGGCGGCCCAAGCAGGCGTCGACATACCGAAGTTGTGTGCCACCGACAGCCTGGAGGCGTTCGGCTCCTGCCGGCTGTGCGTGGTCGAGATCGACGGCCGGCGCGGCACCCCGGCCTCCTGCACCACCCCGTGCGCCGACGGCATGAAGGTGAGCACCCAGACCCCGAAGGTGGAGAAGCTCCGCCAGGGCGTCATGGAGCTCTACATCTCCGACCATCCCCTGGACTGCCTGACCTGCCCGGCCAACGGCGACTGCGAACTCCAGGACATGGCAGGGGTGGTGGGCCTCAGGCAGGTCCGCTACGGCTACGAGGGCGAGAACCACCTCGATGCCGAGAAGGACACCTCCAACCCCTACTTCGACTTCGACCCCTCCAAGTGCATCGCCTGCTCCCGCTGCGTCCGTGCCTGCGGCGAGGTCCAGGGCACCTTCGCGCTCACCATCGAGGGCCGGGGCTTCGACTCCAAGGTCTCGCCGGGCGCGGGGGAGTCCTTCATGGACTCCGAGTGCGTCTCCTGCGGCGCCTGCGTGCAGGCCTGTCCCACCTCCACGCTCCAGGAGCGCTCGGTCGTCGAACTCGGCATGCCGACCAGGTCGGTGGTGACCACCTGCGCCTACTGCGGGGTCGGCTGCTCGTTCAAGGCCGAGCTGCGCGGTGACGAACTCGTGCGCATGGTGCCGTACAAGGACGGCGGCGCCAACGAGGGCCACTCCTGTGTGAAGGGCCGGTTCGCCTTCGGCTACGCCACCCACCCCGACCGCATGCTCAAGCCGATGGTGCGCGACCGCATCACCGACCCCTGGCGGGAGGTCGAGTGGGACGAGGCGATCGGCACGGTCGCCCGGCGCATGCGCGAGATCCAGGACCGGCACGGCGCCGGCGCGATCGGCGCCATCACCTCGTCGCGCTGCACCAACGAAGAGGTGTACGTCGTACAGAAGATGGTGCGCGCGGCCTTCGGCAACAACAACGTCGACACCTGCGCCCGCGTCTGCCACTCCCCGACGGGCTACGGGCTCAAGCAGACCTTCGGCGAGTCGGCCGGCACCCAGGACTTCCGTTCGGTCGCCGAGGCCGACGTCATCATGGTGATCGGCGCCAACCCCACCGACGGGCACCCGGTGTTCGCCTCCCGGATGAAGCGACGACTCCGCGAGGGCGCGAAGTTGATCGTCGTGGACCCGCGCCGCATCGACCTCGTGCGCTCCCCGCACATCGAGGCCGCCCACCATCTCCAGCTGCGGCCGAGCACCAACGTGGCCGTCGTCAACGCGATGGCCCACGTGGTCGTCACCGAGGACCTCGTCGACCGGTCCTTCGTGGACGCCCGCTGCGAAGGCTTCGACGAGTGGGCCGAGTTCATCGCCCGCCCCGAGAACAGCCCGGAGGCCGTCGAGGAGATCACCGGCGTCCCGGCCGCCGAACTCCGGGCCGCCGCACGGCTGTACGCGACCGCACCCAACGGGGCCATCTACTACGGCCTCGGCGTCACCGAGCACAGCCAGGGCTCCACCATGGTCATGGGAATGGCCAACCTCGCGATGGCGTGCGGCAACATCGGCCGCGAAGGCGTGGGCGTGAACCCGCTGCGCGGCCAGAACAACGTGCAGGGCTCCTGCGACATGGGCTCGTTCCCGCACGAACTCCCCGGCTACCGGCACGTCTCCGACGACGCGGTCCGTACCGTCTTCGAGAACCTGTGGGGCGGACCCCTCCTCGCGGAGCCGGGACTTCGCATCCCCAACATGTTCGACGCGGCCATCGACGGCACCTTCCGCGGCCTGTTCGTGCACGGCGAGGACATCGCCCAGTCCGACCCCAACCTGGGGCATGTCACCGCCGCCCTCGAAGCGATGGAACTGGTCGTCGTCCAGGACCTGTTCCTCAACGAGACGGCCAAGTTCGCCCATGTCTTCCTGCCCGGCGCGTCCTTCCTGGAGAAGGACGGCACCTTCACCAACGCCGAGCGGCGCATCAACCGGGTGCGCTCGGTGATGAAACCGAAGACGGGCAAGCACGAGTGGCAGATCGTCAGCGAGATCGCCACCGCCATGGGCCACCCGATGTCCTACGACCGTCCCGCGCAGATCATGGACGAGATCGCCTCGGTCACCCCGACGTTCACGGGAGTCTCCTTCGAGCTCCTCGACAAGCTCGGCAGCGTCCAGTGGCCCTGCAACGAGGAGGCGCCCCAGGGCACGCCCATCATGCACGTGGACGAATTCGCGCGCGGCAAGGGCAGGTTCGTGGTCACCTCCTACGTGCCGACCAGCGAACGCAGCACCCGGCGCTTCCCCCTGGTCCTCACCACGGGCCGGATCCTCAGCCAGTACAACGTCGGTGCCCAGACCCGCCGCACCGGCAACGTCGCCTGGCACCCCGAGGACGTCCTGGAGCTGCATCCGCACGACGCCGAGGTCCGCGGCATCAACGACGGGGACATGGTCACCCTGGCCAGCCGGGTCGGGCGGACCACCCTGCGCGCGGAACTCTCCGACCGGATGCCGACCGGGGTCGTCTACACCACGTTCCACCATCCCGTCACCGGCGCCAACGTGGTCACCACGGAGAACTCCGACTGGGCCACCAACTGCCCGGAGTACAAGGTGACCGCCGTCCAGGTGGCGCTCGCCCGCCCCGACCGGACGGACAACACCGAGGACGCCGGGAACGACCTCGTGACGGTGGTGGACTGACATGACAGCGACCGTGCCGTCCGAGTGCCGGATGGCCAACGACATCGCCAGGAACCTCGCTCATCTGCCGGGGGAGGAGGCGGCCGAGGCGGTCGCGGGACACATCGGCAGGTTCTGGGATCCGCGCATGCGTGCCCGGCTGTACGAGTTCGTCGACGCGGGAGTGGAAGGGCTCGACCCCCTGGTGGTGGCCGCGGTGAAGCAGCTGCGCTGACCTGTGCGGTCTCCTCCCTGTACACCGCTCCACACTGCATACAGTATGGAGTAAGTGATCCCAAGGGCAGGTCTCCAGGGCCGGTCTCAAGGGCAGTCCCCTGGGCAGGGAGGAGCCGCTCATGCTGTTCCGGCAGCTCGAGTACTTCGTGGCGGTGGCGAGGGAACGGCACTTCGCCCGGGCGGCGGAATCCTGCTACGTCTCCCAGCCCGCGCTCTCCGCGGCGATCGCCAAGCTGGAGCGGGAGCTGAACGTCACGCTGATCAACCGCGGCCACAACTACCAGGGCCTGACTCCCGAGGGCGAGCGGCTCGTCGTCTGGGCCAAGCGGATCCTCGCCGAGCAGGACGCCTTCAAGGCCGAGGTCGCCGCCGTGCAGTCCGGCATCACCGGCACCCTCCGCCTCGGCACCGACCCCACCGCGTCCACGACCCTCGCCCTGCCTGTCGCCGCGTTCTGCGCGGCGCACCCGCTGGCCAAGGTCCAGGTCCGCTCACGGCTGTCCACGAAGGAACTCCACCGGCAGCTGCGCGACTACGAACTCGACGTGGCCATCGCCCACTTCGACCCGGACGACCAGGAGGGCCTCCAGGTCGTCCCGCTCTACCAGGAGCGGTACATGCTGCTCGTCTCCGACGACCAGCTGGTCTCCCAGAACCCGACCATGACCTGGGCGGACGCCGCCGAGCTGCCGCTCGCCCTGCTCACCCCCGACATGCGGATCCGGCAGATCGTCGACACGGTGTTCGCGGAGAAGGGGTTCGTGGTCACCCCACAGGTCGAGACGGACTCGATCGCCTCCCTCTACGCGCATGTGGGCGGCGGCGGTTGGGCCAGCATCGTGCCGCACACCTGGTTGCGCGCCATGCCGGTGGTCGGCCGGACCCGCGCGCTGCCCCTGATCGACCCGGAGGCCGGCGCCCAGGTCTCGGTGGCGATCCACGCGGCCACCCCCGGCTCGGTCGCGGCCCGCGCGTTCGTCAACGCGGCGACGGGCCTGTCCCTGGACGACTTCTTCGCCCGCCCCCTGCCGGCCGACCACCTCATGCACTGATCGGACCGACAGCTCCCGTCAAGCCGTCGCCGCACTTGTCACGCCGGGGCCGCCCCGTCACACCCCACCCGGCCATCACCCCCTCACGTTTTGACCCGCCCCATCACCGCCCTCACGTCCAACCCGCCCCGTCACCCCGCATACCGCGCCTGAACCGCCTTCCGGTCCAGCCCGCCCTTCGCCGTGTACGGCAGCGCGGCGGCCGTCTCCAGCCGCTCCGGGACCGCGAACGGGGCCAGATGTTCCCGGCAGTACCGCAGGATCTCCTCGTGCCCGGTGCCGTCCCCCTCCCGTACCACCACGACCGCCCCGACCCGCTGCCCGTACACCGGGTCCGGCACCGGGAACACAGCCGCCTCCGCGACTCCCGGGCAGCCCGCGAGGATGTCCTCCACCTGTTCGGGCGAGATCTTCTCGCCGCCCCGGTTGATGAGGTTCTTGATCCGCCCGGTCAGCGACAGATATCCGTCCTCGTCCAGTGCCCCCAGATCACCGGTGCGCAGCCAGCCGCCCACGAAGGTCCGGGCAGACTCCTCCCCGTCGTCCAGATACCCCCGGGCGACCGTGGGCCCCTGCACCCACACCTCGCCCTCGACACCCGCCGGGCAAGGACGCCCGCTGCCGTCCACGATCCGTACCTCGACCCCGGTCGGCCGGCCCACCGACCCCTGCCGCAGGGCTCCCCGCTGCGGCAGCGGTTCGCTGGTCGCCTGGTGGGTGGACTCGGTCATCCCGTACGCGGACAGCAGCGGCGCCCCGAAGGTCCGCTCCAGCGCCCGCTGGGTCGCCGTGTTGAGGGGCGCGCTGCAACTCCGCACGAACTTCAGCGGTGGTGCCTGCGGACCCGGGTGGTCCCGGTCCGAGCGCTCCAGCAGGATCTCGTGGATCGCCGGCACCGCCGTGAACCAGGTGGCGCCCGCCGCCCGCGCGTCGTCCCAGAACGTGCCCGCCGAGAACCGCCCCCGCTCCGGCAGCAGCACACAGCCCCCGCTGGCCAGGGAGGACAGCAGCGCCGCGAACAGCCCGTGGCCGTGGAAGAACGGCATCACCGCGACCGTGGCGTTCCCGGGCCCCAACTCGTAGCCGGCGCAGATGTTCCGGACGGAGGCCGCCACGTTGGCGTGGGTCAGCGGGACCATCTTCGCCCGGGCGGTGGTCCCGGCGGTGAACAGCACGAGCGCGTCCCGCTCCGACAACTCGGCCGAGGCTGCCGTGCCTTGATGTTCCTCGCACGCCGACACCTCCAGCGCCACCGTCGTCGTCCCCGCACCGGAGACGTCCACGCGCAACGGCCACGCGGGCACCGGCATCGCCGGCGCACCGGACACCGCCGTGTCGAACATGACGGCCTGTGCGCCCAACCTCGCGACACGAGCGGCGAGTTGCTGTTCCGGAAGGGCGGGGTCCAGGGGAGCGGTCACCAGCCCGGCCCGCGCCGCGCCGAGCAGTCCCACGACGAACTCGGCCGTGTTGGCGCAGATCAGCCCCACGGCGTCCCCGGGGCGCAGCCCCGCGTCGCCGAGCCGCGCGGCCACGTCGTCGGCGAGGGCCGCGAGCGCCCCGTACGACAGCTGCACGCGCTCGCCTCTCACCACGAGGGCGCGGGCCGAGGGGCGTTCACGCACCTGCCGGTCGAGGAGATCGGCGAGACCCGCGACCTCCGGAGGCCGGTACCTGTTCGCGTCGCGCACGGATGCCGCGGCCGGAACGGCCATGACCCCACCCCCTCGCACAGCTTCGACGAAACATCCTCTGCGAGCGTGCGGTGGCCCCCGGAGCGCGTCCAATACCCGCTGGCGAACGCCCGATAGCGGCTGTCTATCAAGGGAGTTGCCAGGCCCCCCACCTGCTCTCGATAGACGCCGTTTATCGGCTGGTCGCCGATGGGTCTTGGACGCGGGCGAGCGCGCTGCGGATGGTGAGAGAAGTAGCCGCTCCGGCAGGACCTGCCCAAGGAGGACCTCGGACCATGACCGCTCCCTCGACCGTGGAGACCGCGGCAGCAGCCGACGTTCCGACCGAGCTCACCGACGGGTACCACCTGGTCGTCGACGCGCTCAAGCTCAACGACATCGACACCATCTACGGCGTCGTCGGCATCCCGATCACCGACCTGGCCCGGCTCGCCCAGGCGCAGGGCATCCGCTACATCGGTTTCCGCCACGAGAGCAACGCCGGACACGCGGCCGCCATCGCCGGCTACCTCAACAAGAAGCCCGGCGTGGCCCTCACCGTCTCGGCCCCGGGCTTCCTCAACGGCCTGGTCGCCCTCGCGAACGCCACCACCAACTGCTTTCCCATGGTGCAGATCTCCGGCTCCAGCGAGCGCCACCTCGTCGACCTGAAGCAGGGCGACTACGAGGAGATGGACCAACTCGCCGCCGCCCAGCCCTTCGTGAAGGCCGCCTACCGGGTCAGCCGCGTCGAGGACATCGGCCGCGGCATCGCGCGCGCCCTGCGCACCGCGATCTCCGGGCGCCCCGGCGGTGTCTATCTCGACATCCCCGCCGCGGTGCTCGGCGCCATCATGCCCAAGGCCGAGGGCGACCGGACCCTGAGCCGGCTCGTCGACCCCGCCCCGCGCCAGCTCCCGGCACCGGAGGCCGTGGACCGCGCGATCGAGCTGCTGGCCTCCGCCGAACGCCCGCTGATCGTGCTGGGCAAGGGCGCCGCGTACGCCCAAGCCGACGTGAAGGTACGGCAGTTCGTCGAGTCCACCGGCATCCCCTACGTACCGATGTCCATGGCGAAGGGCCTGCTGCCCGACGGCCACCCGCAGTCGGCCGCCACCGCCCGTTCGCTCGCGCTGAAGAAGGCCGACGTCGTGATGCTGATCGGCGCCCGCCTCAACTGGCTGCTGGGCCACGGCCAGGCGGGGTGGAACCCCGACGCCAAGTTCGTCCAGATCGACATCGACCCCAAGGAGATGGACAGCAACCAGCCCATCTCCGCACCCCTCGTCGGTGACATCGAGTCGGTGCTGGACGCGCTGGCCGAACGCACCAAGCCGGGCCAGATCACGGCCCCTTCGGCCTGGCGCGAGGAACTCGGGGCACGCTCGGCGCAGAACGTCGCCAAGATGGCCGAGCGCCTGGAGGCTGACCCGCACCCCATGCAGTTCATGGGCGCCCTGAAGGCCGTACGGGACGTCCTGCGCGCGCACCCGGAGACGTACATCGTCAACGAGGGCGCCAACGCCCTGGACATCGCGCGCAACGTCATCGACATGCACGTGCCGCGGCACCGCCTCGACAGCGGCACCTGGGGCGTCATGGGCATCGGTATGGGCTACGCGATCGCAGCCGCCGTCGAGAGCGGCGCCCCGGTCGTGGCCATCGAGGGCGACAGCGCCTTCGGGTTCAGCGGCATCGAGATCGAGACGATCTGCCGCTACAAGCTGCCCGTCGTCACCGTGATCATGAACAACGGCGGGGTCTACCGAGGCGACGACACCAACCCGTACGACGACGAACCCTCGCCCACCACCCTGATGTCGGCGGCCCGCCACGACCTGCTCATCGAGTCGTTCGGCGGCAAGGGCTACCGGGCCACCACGCCCGCCGAGGTCACCGACGCCCTCACCGAGGCCCTCGCCCTGGGCGGCCCGGCGCTCATCGACTGCGTGATCGACCCCTCGGCCGGCACCGAGAGCGGCCACATCTCACACCTCAACCCCAAGGGCATCACCGTCGGCAACATCACGCCGGCCACCAAGTGACCACGTAACTTCACGAAAAGGAAGCAGACATGAGTGAAAAGCCGCTCGCCGGAATCAAGGTGATCGACTTCACCGGGGTCCAGGCCGGTCCCGCCTGCACGCAGATGCTCGCCTGGTTCGGCGCCGACGTCCTGAAGGTGGAGCGCCCCAACGGCGGTGATGTGACACGCCGTCAGCTCAGGGACATCGAGGACCTGGACGCCCTCTACTTCACGATGCTCAACAGCAACAAGCGTTCCCTCGCCATCAACACCAAGACCACCGAGGGCAAGGAGGTCCTGGAGAAGCTCATCAAGGACGCCGACGTCCTCGTGGAGAACTTCGCGCCGGGCGCCCTCGACCGCATGGGCTTCACCTGGGAGCGCATCCAGGAGCTCAACCCGCGCCTCATCTTCGGCTCGGTGAAGGGCTTCAACGACCAGTCGTCCTGGAACGACCTCAAGGTCTACGAGAACGTCGCCCAGTGCGCGGGCGGCGCCGCCTCCACCACCGGCTTCTGGGACGGCCCGCCCACCATCTCCGGCGCCGCCATCGGCGACACCAACACCGGGATGCACCTGGCCATCGGTATCCTCACCGCGATCATCGACCGGGGGAAGACCGGCCGGGGCCAGAAGGTCTCCGTCTCCATGCAGGACGCCGTCCTCAACCTCTGCCGCGTCAAGCTCCGTGACCAGCAGCGCCTGGAGCGGGTCGGCTACCTGGAGGAGTACCCGCAGTACCCGAACGGCGAGTTCACCGACGTGGTGCCGCGCGGCGGCAACGCGGGCGGCGGTGGCCAGCCCGGCTGGGTCCTCAAGTGCAAGGGCTGGGAGGACGACCCGAACGCGTACATCTACTTCACCGTCCAGGAGCAGAACTGGAAGCGCACCGCCGAAGTGATCGGCCACCCCGAGTGGGCCGAGGACCCGGAGTACGCCACCGCGCGCGCCCGCCAGTCGCACATCTTCGAGATCTTCGAGGAGATCGAGAAGTGGCTCGCGGACAAGACGAAGTACGAGGCGGTGAACATCCTGCGCGAGTGGGAGGTGCCCTGCGCCCCGGTGATGAGCATGAAGGAGATCGCCTACGACGAGGACCTGCGCAGGAGCGGCACGGTCGTCGAGGTCGAGCAGAAGGGCCGCGGCACGTATCTGACCGTCGGCAGCCCGGTGAAGTTCTCTGGGTTCAAGCCGGAGATCGTCGGCGCCCCGCTGCTGGGTGAGCACAGCTCGGAGGTGCTGGTCGAGCTGGGCTACGACGAGGAGACGATCGGTCGCCTCAAGGAGAGCGGCGTCATCGTCTGAGCGAACCGCCGAAGGGGCCGTGACCCACTGGGTCACGGCCCCTTCGGCAGGGTGAGGTACGGCTCAGACCGACGCTTCGGCCCGTCGCCGCATGAGCTCCCGCTCCCGTTCGCGCCGTGCGGTGACGTCCCGGACGACCGCACCGCAGTAGCTGCTGCCGTCGGGTCCGGACAGCAGCACCACGCTGAACTCGATGGACAGCTTGCGGCCGTCCGCGGCCAGCGCCGGCACGGTCAGCAGATCCGCGTCCCCGTACTTGCTGTACCCGCGCTCCATGGCGGCGTCGAAGCCCTCCTGGTGCCGCTTGCGGTGCCGCTCCGGGATGATGACGTCCAGACTTCGCCCCGCCACGTCGGCCGCGGTGAACCCGAAGATGCGCTCCGCACCCCGGTTCCAGTAACGGATCAGACCTTCGCTGTCGGTGATCACTATGCCGTCCGGCGCCTGAGCTGCCATGCCCAGCACCACCGCGGAATCCAGATCTTCCATGTCGCCTCCGAGCCGGGGCCGTTTGGATGAAGATAGTATACAGAATACTGTCGTCACGGACCCTGGTCGGACGGATATGCAGGTGAAGGGCACTCCGAAAGCTTGGTATTGTTGTCCATGTCGCCGCGGGGAACACCCCCGTCAAAGCGACAGACACCTGGTCCGGGTGGCGGAATGGCAGACGCGCTAGCTTGAGGTGCTAGTGCCCTTTATCGGGCGTGGGGGTTCAAGTCCCCCCTCGGACACCAGCTCATCGCACAACAAGAAGCGCCGACCCCGGCAGGGGCGGCGCTTTTCTTGTCCCGGGGCCGGACGGCTCAGCGCAGCTCGTGCCGGGTCCCCTCCGAGACGGTGCGCAGCTTGTCCGGGTTGGCCACGTTGTGGAGCGTCGAGATGCGGCCCTGCTCGTCGAAGTCGAAGGTGAGCGTGGCGATCACCCGGTCCGGGCCGCGGAAGACCACCCCCGGGCCGCCGTTCACCGAGGTCAGCTCCGCCCGCATCTGCCCGGGCTCGATGCCCTGGTAGGTCACGCTGCCGAGCGCCGCGAACCAACGGGCCACCGTCTCCGCTCCGACGACCGGCTTGAGGGCCTGCCGGACCTTCCCGCCGCCGTCGGTCCACAGCGTCACGTCCGGGGAGAGCAGCTCCATGAGGGTGTTGATGTCACCGCCGGTCGTCGCCGCGAAGAACCGCTCGGTGACGTCCCGTTGACGGGCCCTGTCCGCGGCGAAACGGGGCCGACGCGCCTGCACGTGTGCGCGGGCGCGGTGCGCGGCCTGCCGTACCGCCGCTTCCGAGCGTTCCACCGCCTCCGCGATCTCGACGTAGCTGAAGGCGAAGACCTCCTTCAGCACGAACACCGCCCGCTCCAGCGGAGTCAGCGTCTCCAGGACGACGAGCAGGGCCATGGACACCGAGTCCGCCGTGGCCACGTCGTCGGCGGTGTCCGGACCGGTGCGGATCGGCTCGGGGAGCCATGGCCCGACGTACGTCTCCCGCTGGTGGCGGGTCGAACGCAGCTGTTCCATCGCCACGTTGGTGACGATCCGGGTCAGATACGCCTTGGGGTCGGCGACCTGGGAGCGATCCGCCGACGACCACTTCAGCCAGGTCTCCTGGACCGCGTCCTCGGCGTCCACCGCCGTGCCGAGGACGCGGTAGGCGACCGAGAAGAGCAACGTGCGGTACCGCTGAAAAGCGAGCTGGTCGGGGCCGGCCTGCTGCGGCTGGGTCACTTGACGCTCCGGATCCGGGTGTGGCGGCCGCCGTGCGGCCAGAACGCGCCCGAGGCAGGAATCTTCTTCATACGGCCGAAGGTGGCCCAGGGTGCTGCGCTGACGATCTCCTTGTACCTCACGGCCCCCTTGCCGGTCAGCACGATCCGGCGCGGGCTGTCGTCGGGACGGGTGAACTGTACGACGGCGTCGCCCCGGCCCAGGCTGACGGGCGTGTGGTAATAGCCGAACCGGAACGGCCGGGGCTGCTTCCCGGCCAGGACCCGCAGGATCGACAGGGCCGCGTGCACGCCCGTGGGCATCCCGCTCTGGCAGGTCCCGTGCAGCATGCCGTAGCCCTGACGGACCGCCGCCGCGTCGCCCACGGCGTAGACGTCCGGGTGGGAGACCGAGCGCAGCGCGTCGTCGGTGACCACACGCCCGCGGTCGTCGACGGTCAGGCCCGCGGCGGCGGCCAGCGGTGAGACACGGGTGCCACTGGTCCACAGCACCACGTCCGCCGGAACGCCGGAGCCGTCCGCGAGTTCTACGCCGTCCGCCAGCACCCTGGTCACCTCGGCGCCGGCGCGCACCCGCACTCCGAGCCGGGCGAGCGCCGCGTCCACATGGGCCTTGGCCCTCGGGTGCAGCGTGGCCCCGGGCTCCTGCCGGCCCAGCAGTACCACCTGGAGCCGGGGGTGCCGTTCGGCGATCTCCGCGGCGGCCTCGACGCCGGTGAGTCCGCTGCCGCCGATCACCACCGTGCCGCCGTCGAGCCGTTCCAGGCGGTCGGCGAGAAGGGCGGCGGACTCCGGGCCGTCGAGGGTGTGGGCGTGCTCGTCCACACCGGGGACGGTGACGGTGTCCGCGATGCTGCCCAGGCCGTAGACCAGGGTGTCGTAGCGCAGGACCCGGTCGTCGTCGATCCGTACGGTCCTCGCCTCGGCGTCCACGGCGGTGACCCAGCCGCGGACGAACACGGCACCGGTGCCGTCCAGCAGCTCCGGGATACTCATCTCGGCCGTCTCCTGGCCGGTGGCGGTCATGTGCAGCCGAAGCCGCTCGGTGAAGGTGTCGTACGGGTTGACCAGCGTCACCCGCAGAGCTCCCCGCTTCCTGCTCCGTGCGGCCAGTTGTATCGCGGCGGAGAGGCCGGCGTATCCGGCCCCCAGGACCAGGACCTCGTGGCGCCGGGCCGCTGCCGAGTGCGTCGTCTTCATGGTCTGCCATCGCTTTCGTGTAGGTCGTTCCCGCCGTGCGGACGACCACCAGACGCAAGTGGGCCTCCGGAACGTGAGGCGAGATGCGTGTGACCTGCACCACGCGCTGAGTCGGTTAATTCGTTTGACCCGGACCGCCCGCGAGGCGCTCAATACCCGGCATGGCCGACATCCAGGGCACCTACGACGACCTGTTCTCCGCCGTCCCCGACGGACTGGCGGCGCTGCTGGACGAAGGGGACGTCGGCGGCTCGGTGGCCGTCTTCGTGGACGGTGAACCCGTGGTGGACGTGTGGGGCGGCTTTGCCGACGCCGGCCGGTCCGTGCCGTGGGCCGAGGACACGATCACCAACGTGTACTCCACGACCAAGACGATGACGGCCCTGTGCGCACTGATCCTCGCCGACCGCGGAGCACTCGACCTGGACGCCCAAGTCGTGCGGTACTGGCCGGAGTTCGCCGCCCAGGGCAAGGAGAAGGTGCTGGTGCGGCACGTGCTCTCGCACACCGCGGGACTGCCCCACTGGGAGGGGCCGGTCGAGGAGCTGTACGACTGGCAGGCCGCCACCGCCCGGCTCGCCGCCCAGCCGCTTCTCTGGGAGCCCGGCACCGCCGCCGGATACCACTCCGCCACCCAGGGCTTCCTGATCGGCGAGGTCCTGCGCCGGATCACCGGACGGACCGTCGGGGAGTTCCTCGCCGACGAGGTGACGGGCCCGCTCGGCGCCGACTTCCACATCGGGCTCGCCGCCGCCCACGACCACCGGGTCGCCCTCACCGTCCCACCGCCCGGCCGGGACGAGGACTACACCGCAGGCGCCGCCACCCCCGGCCCCGACGCGACACCCGCCTCCGCCACCGCCCTGCGCGTACGGGACGGCAACAGCGTGGCCTGGCGGCGCGCCCAGATCCCCGCCGCGAGCGGCTTCGGCAACGCCCGCTCCATCGCCCTCGTACAGTCCGCGCTGGCCTGCGGAGGGGCGGTCGGGGGCGTACGGCTGCTGTCGGCGGCGGGCGCCGCGCGGGCCACGGAGGAGCAGTTCAGCGGTGAGGACCGCGTGATCGGCATGACCCAGCGGTACGGCCTCGGCTACGGACTCTTCGGCACCGGCTTCGGCTGGGGCGGCTGGGGCGGCTCGCTCGTCATGATCGACCCGGACGCCCGCATGGTGGTGGCGTACGCGACCGACCAGATGCGCGAACCCGCCCAGGACACCCGGGGGTTGGGCCTCGTCATGGCCGCCTACGACGGCCTCCAGGGCCTGCGCCGCTGATCGCGAAAACCCGGTGCGCAGGGCCGGCCGGCTCCCTACACTCGCCATGACCAGGAACGGTCGCCAGGGACACGAGTGAGGGGAGTACGGCCATGTGCGTGCGCACAGCTCTCGCCGTTCTCCGGACGTCGTACGACGTGATCCTCGTGTCCCCGCCCCTCCGGTGCCCGCTGCGCGGCCGGCACCGGACGCCCGTCACGCCTGTCTGAACGGCCCTCTCACCGCCGTGGCACGTCTTCCTGACGTGCCGTCATGTCGTACGGGTCATCGCGCCGCCCTGTCACCACCGCACCGAAAGGCCACGGGCCGTGCGCACCAACCACCTCAACCCGCTCTCCGTCGTCCGCAATCTCGGCGTCCTCGCCCACGTCGACGCCGGCAAGACCACCGTCACCGAGCGGATCCTGTTCGCCACCGGGACCACCCACAAGCGCGGCGAGGTCCATGACGGCACGACCGTCACCGACTTCGACCCGCAGGAACGGGACCGCGGGATCACCATCTTCGCGGCCGCCGTCAGCTGCGCCTGGGCGGGCCACCGCCTCAATCTGATCGACACCCCGGGCCATGTCGACTTCGCCGACGAGGTGGAGCGCTCGCTCAGGGTGCTCGACGGGGCGATCGCGGTGTTCGACGCGGTCGCGGGCGTGGAGCCGCAGAGCGAGTCGGTGTGGCGGCAGGCCGACCGGCACGGTGTGCCGAGGATCGCCTTCGTCAACAAGCTGGACCGCGCGGGCGCCGACCTCGACACGGCCGTGGAGTCGATCCGGCGGCGGCTGCACCCGGCCCCGCTCGTCGTGCAGCTGCCCATCGGCCGCGAGGACGGCTTCACCGGTGTCGTCGATCTCGTCGGGATGCGGGCGCTGACCTGGACCGACGGCGGCCCGGTCGAGGAAGGGCCGGTGCCGGGCGTCCTGCGCGAGGAGGCGCTCGGCCGACGCCGGCTCCTGGAGGAGGCCGTCGCCGAACGGCACCCGGCCGCGCTGGAGGAGTTCTGCGACCGCGAGACCCTCGCCGCGGACACCCTCACCGCCGCCCTGCGGGATCTCACCCGCAGCGGCGACGGCGTGGTCGTCCTGTGCGGCTCGGCCTACCGCGACCGCGGGATCGAGCCGCTGCTGGACGCGGTGGTGGCGTACCTGCCGTCGCCGCTGGACGTGCCCGCCGTACGCGGTGAGCAGGGCGAGGAGCGGCCCTGCGACCCGGCCGCGCCCCTCGCGGCACTGGCGTTCAAGGTGAACGCCGGCCCGACGGGACGGCTGACGTACGTCCGCGTGTACTCGGGAACGATCGAGAAGGGAGCCACCGTGTGGGACGCGGGCGCGCGGCGCAGCGAGCGCGTCGGACGGATCCTGCGGGTCCGGGCCGACCGGCACGCCCCGCTGGAACGGGCGGTCGCCGGTGACATCGTCGCTCTCGTCGGGCTGAAGTCGGCCCGCGCGGGCTCGACGCTGTGCGCGCCGGACGCCCCGCTGGTACTCGAACCGCCGAGCGCGGCCGAACCGGTCGTGTCCGTCGCGGTCGAGCCCCAACGGTCCGTCGACACCGACCGGTTGGCCTCGGCGCTCGCCCGGCTGGCCGAGGAGGACCCCTCGCTCGTCGTCCGCACCGACGCCGAGACCGGCCAGACGCTGCTCTCCGGCATGGGGGAACTGCATCTGGAGGTGGCGGTGGAGAAGGTACGGCGTGAGCACGGGCTCGGCCTCAACGTCGGCCGCCCCAGGGTCAGTTACCGCGAGACGGTCGGGCGCGGGGTGTCCGGACTGGTCTTCCGGCACGTCAAACAGGACGGCGGGGCAGGGCAGTTCGCGCACGTCGTGCTCGACGTCGAACCGGCCGAGGAGGGCTTCGAGTTCCGTTCGGCGGTCGTCGGCGGGCGGGTCCCGCAGGAGTACGTCCGCGCGGTCGAGGCCGGCTGCCGGGACGCCCTGGCCGAGGGACCCCTCGGCGGGCACCCGGTCACCGGGCTGCGGGTCACCCTCACCGACGGGGCGACCCATGTGAAGGACTCCTCGGACACCGCCTTCCGCACGGCGGGCCGGTTCGGCCTCCGGGAGGCCCTGCGGGCCTGCGCGATGGTCCTCCTCGAACCGGTCGTCGAGGTCACGGTCACCGTGCCCGAGGACGCGGTCGGAGCGGTCCTCGGCGACCTCGCCGCGCGCCGCGGCCGGGTCTCGGGCTCGGCCGCGCGCGGTGGTTCGGCGGTCGTCACGGCAACCGTGCCGCTGGCCGAACTCTTCGGCTACGCGACGAGGTTGCGCAGCCGGTCGCAGGGCCGCGGCACGTTCACGGCCAGGCCGACGGGGTACGCACCGGCGCCGGCCGAGGCCGCGGTCCGGCGGTAGCGACCGGGTGGCCCGACCGGGTCTGGTGGCGACCGGGTGGCCCGACCGGGTCTGGTGGCGACCGGGTGGCCCGACCGGGTCTGGTGGCGACCGGGTGGCCCGACCGGGTCTGGTGGCGACCTGGTGGCCCGACCGGGTCTGGTGGCGACCGGGTGGCCCGACCGGATCCGGTAGCGACCGAGTGGCCCTCCCCGACCCGGGAGGGCCACACCCGCGATCCGGGCCGGCTCAGCAGTCCCTGAACTCCGGCGACTGGTTCAGCACCTGCGAGCGCACCGACGTGAAGCGGGCGTAGGTGTCGCCGTCCACCGACTCCGGGCGGAACGCCGCCACCCGGTGGCAGTTCTGGAAGGCCAGGGCCACGCCGAAGTGACGCTCCAGGCTGCCCCGGATGGCGTCGCTGGCGAGGGCGCGCAGGAGCTGGCCGCGCTCCTTCTCGGACGGGGGAGGGGTCTGGTTGTCGGCGAACTCGGCGATGCCGCCCTTGAGTCGGGTGGCGAGGTCCGCGATCAGGTCGTAGGCGTAGGGGAGGGAGGTGCGGACGGTGTCCACGAAGTCCTCCTCGCGGACGGTGCCCTGCTCGGCCTCGGCGAGGAGCTTCGGGGAGACGTCGAGAGACATGCGCTGCGGTTCCTGTTCTGTCGGGGGAGAGGAAGAGAAGGACGGGGTCAGGCGAGGGCGGCCGGGCCCGGTGTGAACTGCGGGTCCACCTGGGCCGTCAGGTCCAGGCCGGTCGCCGCGTTCGCCCAGGAGCGGGCGTTGCGGAGGTGGAACTCGACCGCGTGCCCGTGGAGGGCGGCCCAGTCGCGGGGGTGGGCGTCGACCGTGTCGCGCAGGATCGACAGGGCGTGCCGGTTGTGGGATTCCAGTGACTCCAGGTCGCCCTCCGCGCGGCCCTGTTCGGCCGCCCGCACCCAGGGCGACTGGACCAGGTGGGTCAACAGGTCGTCACCGACGTGCTCCTTGAGGAAGAGCAGGTCGTCCTCCCCGGTCACCTTGTTGCCGACCACGGCGATCCGGATCCCGAACTCCCGTGCATGATCGCGGTACTGGCGGTAGACCGAGACGCCCTTGCGGGTGGGTTCGGCGACCAGGAAGGTCACGTCGAAGCGGGTGAAGAGGCCGGAGGCGAAGGCGTCCGCGCCCGCCGTCATGTCGACGACGACGTACTCGCCGGGGCCGTCGACCAGGTGGTTGAGGTAGAGCTCCACCCCGCCCAGCTTGGAGTGGTAGCAGGCCACCCCCAGGTCGCTCTCGTCGAACTCGCCGGTCACCATCAGCGGGACGTCACCCACCCGCCGGACATGGCGGGCGTGCAACTCGTCGTCGCCCAGCAGGCGCAGCAGACGCGAGCCGCGTCCCGGCGGCGTCGTCTTGATCATCGCCTCGCGGGAGGCGATGCGCGGATTGGTGCCGCGCAGGAGGTCCTTGATGTCGGCCACGTGTGCGCCTAGGGGAGGGGCGCCCAGGGAGGCCGGGTCGCCGTCGTGGCCGAGCGCCTCGGCGAGGTGCTGGTTGATGTCGCCGTCCACGGCCAGCACCGGTACGCCGGACCGGGCCAGGTGACGGGAGAGGAGCGCCGACAGGGTGGTCTTGCCGCTGCCGCCCTTGCCGACGAACGCGATGCGCACTATCGCTCCGTCTTTTTGAAAATGGATGTCATGTTGCTAGGTTCTATGGCGTCCGTTCGATCACTGTCAAATCGCCCCGCGATCAAGCTGGAAGGCTTAATGCATATGATGTGCAAGTGCGTAACTACAGCATCAGGGCTGCGGGCCCGGACGACCTCGACGGTGCGCGAGCCGTGATGCTCGACACCGTCTACCGCGACTTCGGAACCGGATACGTGCCCCGCTGGCACGGCGACATCGTCGACCCGGCCGCCGCCTACCTGGCCCCCGCCCGCCACACCCTGCTCGTGGCCCTCGACCCGGACGACCGCCGGACCGTCGTGGCCACCGCCGCCCTCGACTCCCGCGGCCCCGCCCACCCGCCGAACCCGCGCGAACTCGCCGAGCGCTACCCCTCGGGCGAGACCGCGCAGCTGCGCCGGATCTACGTCCGCCCCGAGCACCGCAGGCGCGGCCTCGCCCGGCGCATGGTCGGCGACCTGCTCGCCTTCGCGGCCGCCGACGGCGGCTACCGCTCGGTCTACCTGCACACCGACCCGGCCGTCCCCGGCGCCGAACCCTTCTGGCGCTCCCTCGGCAAGGTCGTCCACGACGAGCGCGAGACCACGGGCGGCGTGAGCAACGTCGTCCACTTCGAGATACCGATGGGGCGATAGAACCACCATGCGACGCCGACACCTGCTGGGCTCCCTGCTGCTCGCCCCCGCCCTCACCGCCTGCTTCGCGTCCGCGGGCGGCGACTCCTCCGACCAGGGAGGCGACGGCTCACGCCTGCGCGTCGCCCTGGCCTTCCCGCCCGCCGAGAACCTCTTGCCGTACGGCGCCGACGCCACCCTCCTCAGCCGCCTCGGCGTCACCGAGGGCCTGACCGCCCTCGACGCCAACGGCGCCGCCGCCCCCGCGCTCGCCGAGTCCTGGCGCCGCGAGAACGACCGCAGTTGGCTGTTCACCCTCCGCGAGGCCACCTTCCAGGACGGCTCCGAGGTCACCCCTACCGCGGTCGCCGCCGCCCTCACCCACGCCATCGAGGCGAAGCCCGCCCCTGCCGCGCTCGCGGGCGTGACGCTGAAAGCAGAGGCGGCGGGGGACGCCGTACGGGTCACCACCAGGACGGCCGACCCCGTGCTGCCGCTGCGGCTGTCCAGCCCCAACCTCGCCGTGTTCGCCCCCAAGGCCTACACCGCGGCGGACGTCGACCCGGTCGGCACCGCCACCGGACCCTTCGTGCTGACCAAGGTCACCGGCTCCGGCTCCGCCGCCCTCGACCGCTTCGACGACTACTGGGGCGGCCGCGCCCAGGCCTCCGGCATCGACGCCCGTTTCGTCGCCGACGGCACCGCCCGCGCCAACGCCCTGCGCACAGGCCAGGTCGACATCGCCGAGGCCATCCCCGTCGCCCAGGCCGCCTCCCTCGACAAGGCCACCCTCAGGGAGACCGCGACCACCCGCACCACCAGCCTCCAACTCAACACGGAATCGGGCCCGTTCAAGGACCCCGAGCTGCGCGCCGCGGCCCGCGAGGCCGTCGACGGCTCCGCACTCGTCAAGGGCGTCTTCGAGGGGTACGCCGATCCCGGCGCCGGCATCTACGGACCGGCCGTCACCTGGGCCGAGGGCAAGCGCGTCCCGCCCACCGGACGGGCCGCCGCCGCGCGGCCGAACGGCACCGCGATCACCCTCGCCACCTACGACAACCGCCCCGAACTCCCCGAGGTCGCCCAGGTCCTCCAACAGCAGCTCCAGAAGGCCGGGTTCAAGGTCACCCTTCAGGTGCGCGAGTACTCCCGGCTCGAAAGCGACGCGCTCGGCGGGAAGTTCGACGCGTTCGTCGGAGCCCGCAACAGCCTCGTCGACACCGGTGACCCGGTCGGCGTGCTCGCGAGCGACTACACCTGCGACGGCGGCTACAACCTCGCCCAGCTGTGCGACAAGAAGGTCGACAAGGCGGTCGCCGACGCCGACC
The DNA here is from genome assembly GCF_000719505.1 of Streptomyces sp. NRRL B-3229. Taxonomy (NCBI): domain Bacteria; kingdom Bacillati; phylum Actinomycetota; class Actinomycetes; order Kitasatosporales; family Streptomycetaceae; genus Streptomyces; species Streptomyces sp. NRRL B-3229. The sequence continues at coordinate 23,179 of NZ_JOGP01000003.1, forward strand.
TCGTGTCTGGCACCGGCGAACGCCAGGAGGCGGCCCTGCGCGCCGAGGCGGCGGTCCTCGGCACCGACGCCGTGGTCCCGCTGGCCCACCAGAGCATCATCGTCGGCGTCGGCACCGACGTGCGGGGGGTGCGCCTCGACCCGTACGAGCGCACCCTGGTCGGCACCGGAACGCGACGCTGATCCATGCGGCACCGCGTCGTCACCCTCCTGTGGCGGGCCCTGCTCGCGACGGCCCTGGTGGTCGGGATCGGCCTGCTGCCGTGGCTGTCCCGCACCGACCCGGCGCTCACCGTGCTCAAGGCCCGCTCGGCGGACCGTGACCCCGACCCCCGCACCCTGGCCGACATCAGAGAGCAACTCGGCCTGGATCAGGGCCCCTTGCACCTGCTCGGCCAGTGGCTCGGTGGACTGCCCCGCGGCGACGCCGGAAGGTCGTGGCTGAACGGCACGGAGGTCACCCCGGCCGTCGTCCAGGCGCTCGGGGTGTCTCTGCTGCTGGTGACGGCGGCGCTCGTGGTGGCCGCCGGCACCGCCGCCCTGGTGTGCGCCCGCACCCTCGGTCTCGGCGCGCAGCGGCGCCTGGACGGGCGGCGGGCCGGCGGCGGCGCCTCGGCGATGCTCGCCGCGCTCCCCGAGTTCCTCACCGCCTCCGTGCTCGCCACCGTCGTCGGCGTCCAGCTCGGCTGGCTGCCCGCCCTCGGCTGGTACGGCCCCCGGTGGACGATCCTGCCCGCCCTCGCCCTGGGCCTGCCCGCCGGGGCCGTGCTCGGCCGCCTCCTCGACGACCTGCTGCCCGGCGCCTTCGCCGAACCCTGGGCCCTGGCCGCCGAGGCGCGCGGGCTGCGCGGCCGTACCGTCGCGGCCCAGGCGGTCCGCCGCTGCGTGCCCGCCCTGCTGCCCAACCTCGGCCTGTTCGTCGTCGGCCTCACCGCCGGATCCGTCGCCGTCGAGCAGATCTACGACATCCCCGGCCTCGGCCGCACCACCCTCCAGGCCGCCCTCGCCCAGGACCTGCCCGTCCTCCAGGCCGGCACCCTAGCCCTGCTGCTCCTCGCGGCCGCCGCCACCGGCCTCGCCGCACTCGCCGTCCGCCTCGTCACCGGCCCGGCGCTCCGCGACGGCGCCCTGGACTCGCTGCACCGGCCGCGCCCGTCCGCCCGCAGCACCCTGCCGTTCGTGTACGGCGGCCTGCTGACGGCCGTCGTCACGCTCGGCCTGCTCCGCGACCCGCTCGCCCTCGACACCGGCGCCCGACTCCAACCCCCCTCCTGGACCCACCCGTTCGGCACCGACGCGCTCGGCCGGGACCTGCTCGCCCGGGTCGGACACGGTGCCCTCGACACCCTGCTCGTCGCCGTGGCGGTCAGCGTCGCCGCACTGATCGTCGGCGTGCTGCTCGGGCTGCTGCCCCGGCTGTCCGGGCCGCTCGTCGACACCGTCAACGCCGTACCGCCGGTGCTCGCCGCCCTGCTCGTCACCGCCGTCGCCGGGAACGGGGCCACCACGCCCGCCGTCGCCGTGGCCACCGTCTCCTGGGCGGCGCTCGCCGCGCACACCTCGTCCCTGCTCCGCCAGGAACGCGCCACCCCGCATCTCGCCGCCACCCGTGGCCTGGGCGCGAGCCGCTGGTACCTCCTGCGCCACGAACTGCTGCCCGCGGTCCTGCCGCCCGTCACCCGGCACGCCCTGCTGCGGCTGCCCGGTGTCGCCCTCGCCCTCGCCTCCCTCGGCTTCCTCGGTCTCGGCACCCAACCGCCGTCCCCGGAATGGGGGTTGCTCCTCGCCGAGAACCAGCCCTACGCCGAACGCGCCCCCTGGGCCATCCTCGCCCCGGCCGCCGCGCTGGCCCTGCTGGGAGCGCTCGCGGTGAGCGCGGCGGGCGGGGTGCGGTGGCCCGGGCGGCGCGTGTCGCGACCCCGTACCGCTCCCTCCGGCTATGAACGGCACACCGCTGCACGTGAGTTGGCGGAGACCGGATGACGTCCACCTCGGTCGAGACGCCCCGGGTCAGGCTCTCGCCGCTGCTGCGGTTGCTGATCCTCACCCAACTCGCCTTCAACCTCGGCTTCTTCGCCGTGCTGCCCTTCCTGGCCGACCACCTGGGACGGGCCGTCGGGATGGCGGGCTGGCTCGTCGGGTTCGTGCTCGGCCTCAGGACCTTCAGCCAGCAGGGGCTGTTCGTGGTGGGCGGGGCGCTCGCCGACCGGTACGGGATCCGGCCCGTCGTCCTCACCGGATGCGCGCTGCGGATCGGCGGGTTCGGGTGGCTCGGGTACGCCGGGCGGACGGCGGCGGTCATCGGGGCGGTGCTGCTCATCGGGTTCGCGGCCGCGCTGTTCTCACCGGCCGTGGAGTCGGAGGTGGCGCGGCAGGCCGTCCTCCACGAGGAGGCGGGCGGCCACCGTACGCGCGTCCTCGCGTTGTTCACCGTCGCCGGGCAGGCGGGCGCGTTCGTGGGGCCGTTGCTCGGCGCGCTGCTGCTGTCGGTGGACTTCCGCACGGTGTGCCTCGCGGGCGCCGGGATCTTCGTGCTCGTCCTCGCCGGACACGCGTGGCTGCTGCCGCAGCGTGTTCCGGGGCGGCAGCAGGTGCAACTCAGGGGCGGTATGGGGACGTTGGTCCGCAACCGCGGTTTCCTCGCGCTGTGCTGCGCGTACGGCGCCTACCTGCTCGGCTACAACCAGCTCTACCTCGCCCTGCCCGAGGAGGTGGAGCGCGCCACCGGTTCGCAGTCGGCGCTGGCCTGGCTGTTCGCGTTGTCCTCGCTGCTGGTGGTGACCGCCCAGCTGCCCGTCACCCGCTGGGCCGGCTCCCGGTGGGCGCTGCGCCGGTCCATGGCGGCGGGACTGCTGCTGATCGGCGCCGGGTTCGCGGTCGTCGCGGCGGCCCGGCCCGCCGACTGGACCGGCGTCCGGGGACTGGTGCCGTCGGCGGGGTTCGTCGTGCTGCTCACCCTCGGGCAGATGCTCGTCGCCCCGGCAGCCCGCGCCTGGGTCCCCGACCTCGCGCCGGAAGGACGCCTCGGCCTCTACACCGGCGCGCTCTCCTCGGTCTCCGGCCTGATCGTCCTGGCAGGCAGCTCCCTCACCGGCTCCCTCCTGGACACCGGCCTGCCGACCGCGGTGCCCTGGCTGGTGCTGGCCGCGGTCCCGGTCGCGGCGGTCGGGCTGCTGCCGCGGGAGGAGGACGCCGACCGCCTGTCCGGGGAGCGTGGTTCGTGAGGCCGTGGGGCAGGGGGTGCCGGGCTCGGTTCGCGGGCGGGTGCGGGTGCTTGGGGGCTGGTCGCGCAGTTCCCCGCGCCCCTGGGGAGTTGCAGTCGACGCGCGCTGCAACGGCAACCGTGCCAGCGCAAGCGCAGGCCCTCGCGAGCCCCCACCGGTCGCCCACCCCGTGGGCGCCCGGCTCAACCTCACCCGGCGCCCGCACAGGCTCCCCGGCGATAAGGTCCCCCCATGGAGACTCAGGACATCCACGTGGAGATCGTCCAGGCGGCGGGGCAGGAACTCGTCGACGCCTTCGCGCGGATGCTGCCCCAGCTGTCCTCGACCGCCGAGGCACTCGACCTCGCCGCGCTCGACCGGATCCTGGCCTGTGACGCCAACACCATGCTGATCGCGAGGGCGTCGGGCGGGGCGGTCGTCGGTACCCTCACCCTCGTCATGTTCCCGGCGCCCGCGGGTCTGCGGGCCCGTATCGAGGACGTGATCGTCGATCACGCGGCCCGCGGTCAGGGTGTCGCGGGACTGCTGATCAGGGAGGCCATCAGGCTCGCCCGCGAGGCCGGGGCCCGCACCGTCGACCTCACCTCGCGCCCCGACCGGGCGGCGGCCAACCGGCTGTACGAACGCCAGGGGTTCCGACAGCGGGAGTCGACGGTGTACCGGGTTCCCCTGAAGGGCTGAGCCCCCTTCAAGCCCCTCTTGAAGCCCCATTCAGAGCAGAGCCCCGTTCAGAGCAGACCCCGTTCAGATCAAGGCCCCGCTTCAGGAAGCCACGACCTGCCGCCGTGCCGGCACCAGCTCCAGCAGCTCCTCCACCGCCGCCTGGTCCGCCCGGTGCGTGCGCCACAGCCACAGCACGTCCCGGCCGAACGACCAGAGCAGGGTCCCGAGGGCCAGTGCCACCACCCCGAAGGTCGCCGCGAACGGCAGGTACCCGGACGCGGCCACCAGCAGCAGGATCCCCTGGAGCGCGGCCACCGTCTTGCGGGCCATGCTCGGCGGCAGCGGGGCGTTCAGCCAGTTCCAGACACGGGCCGCCGCCACGAAGCCGTAGCGCATGCCGCCGATCAGCAGCACCCACGGACCCTGCGACATCGACACGTACACGCTGAGCACCAGGATCAGGAACGCGTCGACCTCCATGTCGAACCGCGCGCCCAGCGGGGTCGAGGTGCCCGTCGCCCGGGCCACCTTGCCGTCGACACCGTCGAGGATCAGCGCCACCGCCGTCAGGCCGACGAAGAGCGTGACCGGCGGGGAGTCCTGGAAGGAGTCCGCGACCAGGGCCGTCACTCCGCCGACCAGGGTGGCCCGGCCGAGCGTGACCCGGTTGGCCGGGCCGAAGGACCGCGGCCGGGTGCGGTGCAGCGCCCTGGAGAGCACGGCCCAGGTGGCGACGGCGAAGGCGAGGCCGGTCAGCCAGCCCGCCGGCCCCATGCCGATCGCCGTGCCGAGCAGAGCCAGCAACAGGATCTGAACGCCCGCTCCCACAGCGGTCTCCTGCTGGACCAGCCTTGCTTCGTAAGTGTTGTTCAGGGCCACCGCTGATTCCTCCGGCCAGATGACAGAGTCGATCAAGGCCGCGTACTGTGCGCGGCCTGTGCACACCTCGGTTACGTGACGAGGTACGTGCACGGGTTCCCGATCGTTCAGGAGGGTTTCGATGAAGGCCGCCGCACGCGCGTTCTGGCTCCGCTCGCCGGGGGAGGGCGAGCTGCGGGAGGTCGCCCTCCCCGCCCCCGGCGAGGACGAGGTGCTGGTCCGCTCGCTCTACTCGGGAGTCAGCAGGGGCACGGAGACACTCGTGTTCCGCGGCCAGGTGCCCGAGAGCCAGCACGCGGCCATGCGGGCACCCTTCCAGGAGGGCGACTTCCCCGGACCGGTGAAGTACGGCTACCTCAGTGTCGGCGTGGTGGAGGAGGGCCCCTCCGCGCTGAGGGGCAGGACCGTCTTCTGTCTGCACCCGCATCAGACGCGGTACGTAGTGCCCGCGAGCGCCGTGACGGTCGTACCGGACGACGTGCCGCCCGCACGGGCCGTCCTCGCCGGCACGGTCGAGACAGCCGTGAACGCCCTGTGGGACGCGGCCCCCCTGATCGGCGACCGGATCGCGGTGGTCGGCGGCGGCATGGTCGGCAGCTCGGTCGCCGCCCTTCTCGCCCGCTTCCCCGGCGTCCGCGTCCAGCTGGTGGACTCCGACCCGGCCCGCGCCGAGACCGCCGAGGCCCTCGGTGTCGGCTTCGCGTCCCCCGCGGACGCCCTCGGCGACTGCGACCTCGTCGTCCACGCCAGCGCCACCGAACAGGGCCTCGCCCGCGCACTGGAACTCCTCAGGACCGAGGGCACGGTCGTCGAGCTGAGCTGGTACGGCGACCGCCGCGTCGGCCTGCCGCTCGGCGAGGCCTTCCACTCCCGGCGGCTGACCGTGCGCAGCAGCCAGGTCGGCACCGTCTCCCCGGCCCGCGCCCACCGCGGTTACGACGGCCGGCTCGCCCTCGCGCTGGAACTGCTCGCCGATCCCAGGCTTGACGCCCTCATCACCGGGGAAAGCGCGTTCGAAGAACTTCCGGAGGTGATGCCCCTGCTGGCCAGTGGGGAGATTCCGGCCCTCTGTCACCTCGTGAGGTACGGCAAGACCGCCTGACCTGAGAAAAGAGTGAGATCCGGCTGAACAAGGGGACGCGGAGAGCCGTACTACACGGCATCCCCCGGCAGGGATCAGCCGGAGGACCAGACGCGCCGCACCTGGAGGGTCGTCCGTTGTTCAGCATCACCGTCCGCGATCACATCATGATCGCCCACAGCTTCCGCGGCGAGGTCTTCGGCCCCGCGCAGCGACTGCACGGAGCGACGTTCCTGGTGGACGCCACGTTCCGGCGCGAACAGCTGGACGACGACAACATCGTCGTCGACATCGGCCTCGCCACCCAGGAGCTCGGTGCCGTGGTCAGCGAGCTGAACTACAGAAACCTCGACAACGAACCGGACTTCGCCGGAGTCAACACCTCCACGGAGTTCCTGGCGAAGGTCATCGCGGACCGGCTCGCCGAGCGTATCGAGAAGGGCGCTCTCGGCGAGGGCGCCAAGGGTCTCGCGGGACTGACCGTCACCCTGCACGAGTCGCATGTCGCCTGGGCGAGTTACGAGCGTGCCCTGTGACCGACCTGACCACCGGGCGGGCGGCCACGCTGGACTACGTGCCCGTGCAGCACGCCGCCCTGAAGAAGGCCGAGATCATCCCGATGTCCCTGCGTTCCGTGCACTTCGTGATGCCCGGCGGCGTGGACGACCCGACCGCGCCGAGCGGCGGCAACGCCTACGACCGGCGGGTCTGCCTGGACCTGCCCGGCTTCGGCTGGCAGGTCGAGCGGCACGCGGTGGCCGGCAGCTGGCCCCGCCCGGGAGCGGCGGCCCGCGCCGAACTGGCCCAGACCCTGCGCGACCTGCCCGACGGCACCGTCGTCCTCATCGACGGCCTGGTCGCCTGCGGGGTCCCGGAGATCATCGTCCCGGAGGCGGAGCGCCTCGGCCTCGTCGTCCTCGTGCACCTGCCGCTCGGCGACGAGACCGGCCTCGAACCCGGGCTCGCCCTCGAACTCGACGCCAAGGAGCGCGAGGTGCTGCGGGCCGTGCCCGCCGTCGTCGCCACCAGCGACTGGGCCGTACGGCGACTCGTCTCGCACCACGGCCTCGCTCCCGAACGGGTCCACGTCGCCACCCCGGGCGCCGACATCGCCCCCCTCGCCTCCGGCACCGACGGCGTGTCCCGGCTGCTGTGCGTGGCCGCGGTGACGCCCCGCAAGGGCCAGCACCGGCTGATCGAGGCCCTCGCCGGCGCCCAGGACCTGCCGTGGAGCTGTGTGTGCGTCGGCGGGATCACCCAGGACCCCGAGTACGTCGCCCACCTGCGGATGCTCATCAAGCGGTACGGCCTCCAGGACCGCCTGCACCTCGCGGGACCCAAGGCCGGGGCCGAGCTCGACGCCAGTTACGCCGCCGCCGACCTGATGGTCCTCACCTCCTACGCCGAGACCTACGGCATGGCGGTCACCGAGGCCCTCGCTCGCGGCATCCCGGTGCTGGCCACCGACGTCGGCGGAGTGGCCGAGGCGGTCGGCCGCGCCCCCGACGGCGGGGTGCCCGGCATCCTCGTCCCCCCGGAGGACCCCGCCGCCCTCGCCGCCGAACTGCGCGGCTGGTTCGGCGAGGCGGACGTACGACGCAGGCTCAAGGCGGCTGCCCGGGGCCGGCGGGCCGCCCTGGACGGCTGGGCGACCACGGCCCGCAGCCTGGCCGGAGTGCTCGGCCGACTGCCGAACGAACCCAGGAGGGCGGCATGAGGAAGACGGCGACCAAGGAGAGCGGGAAGATCCCGGCACAGCCGGGCCCTCGAGAGGTGACGTCGGTGAAGCCTGCTGTCCCGTCCGACACGGAAACGGTCATCCCCGGTGCCGGACCCAGTGTCCGTCCCGGTGAGCGGCCCACCGTACGGCTGAGGGACGTCGGTCCCGACGACGCCCCCCGGTACGCGCCCGAGTGGCTGGAGCTGCGGGAAGGCCCCGATGCGGCCGCCCGGTCCGGGGATCTGATCGACCCGCTGCGGATCCGGCTGGCCAACCTGCCGGGCAAGGCGGGACTCGTCATCCACGACCTGGGCTGCGGCACCGGCTCGATGGGCCGCTGGCTCGCGCCCCGCCTGGACGGCCCCCAGCACTGGATCCTGCACGACCGGGACCCCTACCTGCTGCACTTCGCGGCCGTCGCCTCCCCGCGCTCCGCCGCCGACGGCAGCCGGGTCACCGTCGAGACCCGCCGCGGCGACGTCGGCCTGCTCACCCCGGACGCCCTCGCCGGCGCCTCCCTGGTGACGGCCTCCGCGCTCCTCGACGTCCTGACCCGCGAGGAGATCGACACCCTCGCCGCGGCCTGCACGGGCGCCGGCTGCCCGGCCCTGCTCACGCTGTCCGTGGCCGGCCGCGTCGAACTCAGCCCGGCGGACCCGCTGGACGAGGAGATCGCCGACGCGTTCAACGCCCACCAGCGGCGCGGCGGACTGCTCGGCCCGGACGCCATCACCGCCGCCTGCGAGGCGTTCTCCGACCGGGGCGCGACGGTACGGCTGCACCCGAGCGCCTGGCGTCTGGGTCCCGCCGACTCCGCGCTCACCGTGCAGTGGCTGCGTGGCTGGGTCGGTGCCGCCGTCGAGGAGCGGCCCGAGCTGAAGGAACGCGCCGAGCGCTACCTCCAGGACCGGCTCGAGGCGTGCCGCGCGGGCGAGTTGCACGTCGTCGTCCACCACAGCGACCTGCTGGCGCTGTCCCGGCCGACGGGCGGAGCGTCATGAGCGTGGAGACGGTGCGACCGGCCGGCGAGCGGCACGCGACGAAGGCCGGACGGCCGAGCCTGCCGGTCCGGAGCACCGACCGTGACACGGCGGGCTCCCGGGAGTGCGCGACGGTGTCCCACCGCGCCCTCACCCTGCGCACCGAAGTGCTCCAGACGGGCAACGACGTGCTCACGGCCCGCGCAGACGCCTTGGTGGCCCGCGCGGAGATTCTCGAAGCGGCCGGTGAGTCCGCCGCCGACCTGCGTGCCGCCGCGGCCGTCTCCGGGGACCGCATCGGCGTGATCGTGACCGGGCCCCGGCCCCGCCCCGCGCACACCCCTCGGTGGCGCAGCGCCCTGCGCTCCGTCCTCGACTCCCGCGCCCTGCGCACCCACTTCGGCACGGTCGCCGGTGTCACCATCCTCGCCGTGCTGCTGTGGCGCCTGGGCACCGGCGTCTTCGTCGAGGGACTGCGCCGGATCGACACCCCGGCCCTGCTCGCGGCACTCGCGATCGGTGTGCTGACCACCGCGTTCAGCGCCTGGCGCTGGCAGTTGGTGGCCCGCGGCCTGCGCATCCGGCTGCCGCTGGGCCCCGCCGTCGCCGACTACTACCGGGCCCTGTTCCTGAACGCGGCCCTGCCCGGCGGCGTCCTCGGCGACGTGCACCGCGCGGTACGGCACGGACAGAGCGCCGGGGACATGGGCCGCGGAGTGCGCGCGGTCGTCCTCGAACGGGCCGCGGGCCAGATCGCGTTGGCTCTCGTCGGCGGTGCCGTCCTGCTCACCATGCCGTCCCCGGTGCAGGCCGACGCGCTTCAGCTCGCCCCGGTCCTCGGCCTCGCCGGCCTGGGCGCGCTCGCCGTCGTCGCGGCCCTGCGCATGAACCGGGCCCCCTCCTCGCGCCGGGGCCGGGCCCTGCGCGCGACCCTCGCCGAGGCGCGCGAGGCACTGCTGTTCCGCCGCAACTGGCCCGGCGTCACGCTGTCCTCGGCCGCCGTCCTCGCCGGCCACCTCGGCATGTTCGTGCTCGCCGCCCGTATCGCGGGCTCCGGCGCCTCCGTGGCCGTCCTGCTGCCGCTGGCCGTGCTCGCCCTGCTCGCCATGGGAGTGCCCCTGAACATCGGCGGGTTCGGCCCCCGGGAGGGCGTCACCGCCTGGGCGTTCGCCGCGACGGGCCTCGGCGCGCAGGCCGGGCTCGCGACCGCGATCGTCTACGGCGTCCTCAGCTTCGTGGCGAGCCTGCCGGGCGCGGCCGTCCTGGTCGTCCGCTGGTACCAGGGGCTGCTGCGCCCGGCGGAGAAGCCCTACTCGGCGTCCGACGCGGTACCGGCATCGGATCCGGTACCGGCCTCGGATTCTGCCCCGGATTCGGCCCCGGTGCCGGATTCGGTCAGCATCGAGAAATACGTTCCGAAGGAAGCCGCGAGGCTCTCCAGCAACGCTTTCCCTTTTTCCGCGGAGCCCAGCGAAGGGCGCCCGATGACACCGGAATCGGTGTAACCGGACATACCGAGGGTGAGGAGATGACGACGGTCGTCCGCGATGAAATCGGAGGTCTCGTAACCGGGGCGGAGCGATTCGGGGTGCGCGTGCAGAAGAATGGAGGTCTCGATTTCTCCCGCATGCATGTCGGTGAGCAGCGAGGTGACCACTCCCGCGTCCAGCCGGGCCGCCTCCCAGTCCTCCGCGGCCGGGAACAGCGCCGTCCGCTCCCCGCGCGCGGACGCCTCCTGGACGACGTTTCCCAGCACGTAGTTGCCGCCGTGCCCGTTGACCACCACCAGGGCCTCGACGCCCGAGCGGCGCAGCGAGTCCGCGATGTCCCGAACCACCGCGTGCAGGGTGACGGAGGAGATGCTGACGGTCCCGGGCCAGGCCGCGTGCTCGTGCGAGCAGGAGATCGTCACCGGGGGGAGGAGGTGCACCGGGTACGCCGCGGCGATCTGCCGCGCGACGGCACAGGCGACGAGGGTGTCGGTCGCGAGCGGAAGGTACGCACCGTGCTGTTCGAAGCTTCCGACCGGAAGGACGGCGACCTGTGTTGAGACGCCCGCCCCTCGTGTCCGTACGTCTTCCGTAGTGTCCGTCGGCAACAGACCGTACGCCGCCGACCGTATTTCCGAACCACTCATCTTTTCTCGGCCTTTCGTCTCTGCTTAGGAACCAGATCATGACAGACAAAGTTGGCGTACTCGGCAAGAAGGCACCACAGCGTACGGGTGTGGAGCGCGTGGTGAATGCCCCGCTGCCCACCGTGTACGGGAAATTCCAGGCAGTCGGTTACCTCGATCACGACCGCGGTGACGAACAAGTCGCCCTGGTGCACGGGGACATCGGCTCGGAGGACGTTCTCGTCCGGCTGCATTCCGAGTGCCTGACCGGTGACGCGTTCGGCTCCCAGCACTGCGAGTGCGGCGACCAGCTCGACGCCGCGCTGCGGGCCGTGGTCAAGGCGGGCAGCGGGATCGTCGTGTACCTGCGCGGCCACGAGGGCCGGGGGATAGGCCTGCTCGCCAAGCTGCGTGCGATGGCGCTCCAGGCGGAGGGCCTGGACACCGTGGAGGCGAACCTCGCGCTCGGCCTGCCCGTGGACTCCCGGGACTACGGCGTCGCCGCCGGGATCTTCCACGACCTGGGCGTGAACTCGGTGCGGCTGATGTCCAACAACCCGCGCAAGCGCGAGGCCCTCGAGCGGCACGGCATCGAGGTCACCGAGACGGTGCCGCTGCTGATCACCCCGTGCGAGAGCAACATCACCTATCTGCGCACCAAGCGGGAGCGGCTCGACCACGTCCTGCCGCATCTGGACGCGGTGGCCCACCTGTCCTGATCGCCGGACGGATTCCGGGCCGGGAAATCCGGACAGGAAGAGGGAATGACCGACGACGTCCTCTTCCTCTCCGGAGCACAGGTCGCCCGCCTGCTCCACGTGGAGGCGGCCACCGCCTCGCAGCGCGCGGCCTTCACCGCGCTCGGCTCCGGGGCGGCCGACCCGCCGGCGAAGATCATGCATCCGAGCCGCTTCGACGACAGCGTGGCCTTCGCGTACGTCTCCCGGCTCTCCGCCGACTCCGGGGCCGTCGCGAAGTCCGGCAGTGTCGATCCGGGCAACGCGGCGGCCGGGCAGCACACCGCCCACGCCGCCGGCGTCGGCATCCAGGACGGGGGCGCCGCCCGGGCCGTGCTGCGGGCCGCACAGGGGGAGGCCGCATGAGCGTGGTCGTCGTCGGCGGCGGGGTCATGGGCACGAGCATCGCCCGCCACCTGGCCCGGGCCGGCGTACCGGACGTGGTCCTCGTCGAGCGGGACGAACTCGCCTCCGGCTCCACCTCCAAGGCGGCCGGCGGGGTGCGGGCGCAGTTCTCCGACGAGCTCAACATCCGCCTCGGGGCCCGCAGCCTGGAGGCGTTCGGGCGCTTCGAGCGGGACACCGGGCAGGACATCGGACTGCACCGGGTCGGCTATCTCTTCCTGCTGTCGACGCCGGAGGAGGTCGCCTCCTTCGAGGCGAGCGTCGAGCTCCAGAACTCCCTGGGCGTCCCGAGCCGCATGACCGACCCGGCCGAGGCCCGGCGGCTCTCCCCGCTCATCACCACGGACGGCCTGCTCGCGGCCGCCTTCTCGCCCGAGGACGGCCACTGCACCCCCGAGTCGGTGGTGCACGGCTACGCGGCCGACGCCCGCCGCCACGGCGCGACGATCCTGCGGCACACCGAGGTCACCGGCGTCGAACTCCACGGCGACACCATCACGGCCGTGGTCACCACCAAGGGCCGGATCGCCACCGACACGGTGATCTGCGCGGCCGGAGCCTGGTCGCGGGCCCTCGGTGCGATGGTCGGGGTCGACCTGCCGGTGGAGCCGCTGCGCCGCCAGATCGCGGTCACCGAGCCGGTGCCGGGACTGCCGCCCGACCTGCCCATGACCATCGACTTCACCAGCAGCCTCTACTTCCACGGCGAGGGCCCCGGCCTCCTCCTCGGCATGTCCGACCCCGACGAGAGACCCGGCTTCGACACCGCGACGCACGACCGCTGGATCCCCCGCCTCGCCGAGGCGATGGCCCACCGCGCCCCCGCCCTCCTCGACCTGCGCCGCACCGGTGGCTGGGCCGGCCTCTACGAGATCACCCCCGACCACAACGCCCTGATCGGCGAGGCCACTTCGGTCTCCCGCTTCCTGTACGCGACCGGCTTCTCCGGCCACGGCTTCCTCCAGGGACCGGCCGTCGGCGAGGTCGTCCGCGACCTGTACCTGGGCCGCGTACCCTTCGTGGACATCAGCCCGCTCAGCGCCGGCCGGTTCGCGGCCGACGCCCCGCGCCCGGAGGCCAACCGCGTATGACCGAGCTCCACCTGTGGCTGCGCCACGAGGTCCGTTCCACCGAGCGGCGCACGCCCCTCGTGCCGTCCGACGCCCGGCGCCTCGTCGAGGCCGGGGCAACGCTGACCGTCGAGGCGTCCCCGCAGCGGATCTTCCCGATCGAGCAGTACGAGGCGGCCGGCTGCGCGGTCGCCCCCGCGGGCTCATGGGTGGCCGAGGCGCCCCGGGAGGCGGTGGTCGTCGGCCTGAAGGAACTCCCCGACGAACCCGGCGCCCTGACTCACCGTCATGTCTACTTCGGACACGCCTACAAGCAGCAGCCCGGTGCCCCCGAACTGCTGCGCCGGTTCGCCGCCGGGGGCGGGGCGCTCCTCGACCTGGAGTACCTGGTCGACGACCAGGGCCGCAGGCTCGCCGCGTTCGGCTACTGGGCCGGCTATCTGGGTGCCGCCCTGGCCGTCCTCCAGCACCGGGGCAGGCTGACCGCGCCTCTCACGCCGACCTCGCAGCAGGAGCTGGAGGAGGTGCTGCGGCCGGTCGCCGGGGACGAGGAGTTCACGGCGCTGGTGGTCGGCGCCCTGGGCCGCAGCGGCCGGGGCGCGCGCGTCGCGCTGCGGGCCGCCGGACTCGACCCGACCTGCTGGGACCTCGACGAGACGAGGAACCTGGACCGGCCCGCCCTGCTCGCCCACGACCTCCTGGTGAACTGCGTCCTCGCCACCAGCCCCGTCCCGCCCTTCGTCCGCGAGGAGGACCTGGACGACCCGGCGCGCAGACTGCGCACCCTCTCCGACGTCACCTGCGACGTCGGCTCCCCGCTGAACGTCCTGCCGGTCTACGACCGCGTCACCGAGTGGACCGAGCCGGTCCGCCGGCTCCACAAGGAGCCCCCGCTCGACCTCATCGCCATCGACAACCTGCCGTCCCTGCTCCCGGAGGAGTCCAGCACCGGCTTCTCCGGCTCGCTGCTGCCCCTGCTGCTGGAGTTCGGCACCGGTGGGCCGTGGGGGCGCTGTCTGGAGCGGTTCCGTCAGGCGTGCCGTGAACTCGGCATCGAGGAAGGGGAGGCCCGCCGTGTCTGACCCGGTTCCCGCGACCGGCACCGTGCACTGGATCGGCGCCGGACTCTCCACCGGCAGCGGTCTGGCCGCACTGTGCGACACCGCCGACCGTGTGCTGCTGTGGCACCGCACCGAGGAACGGGCCGAACAGGCCCTCGAGGGACTGCGGCTCAACGGCCGGGCCGTGCCCCGTGCCTACACGCCGGCCGCGCTCGCCGCCGAACTGGCGCCCGGGGACGTCGTGGTGTCGATGCTGCCCGCGTCCGAGCACCCCGGCCTCCTCGCCGCCTGTGTGCGCGAGCGGGCCCACTTCGCCTGCTCCAGCTATGTGTCCGACGCCCTGCTCGAACGCGTGCCGGAGGCGCAGAAGGCCGGCGTCGTCGTCCTCACCGAGGCCGGACTCGACCCCGGGATCGACCACCTCTTCGCACACGACCTCGTGGCCAGGGCCGGCGCCGCGATCGGCGACACGACACCGGCGTCGTACGCCCTCACCTCCTACTGCGGCGGTGTCCCCGCCGTCCCGAACGACTTCAGGTACCGCTTCAGCTGGGCCCCGCTCGGCGTCCTCAACGCCCTGCGCTCGCCCGCCCGTTACCTCGACGACGGCACCCCCACCACCGTCGAGCGCCCCTGGGAGGCGACCCGGCGCCATGTCGTGGACGGCGAGACCTTCGAGGTCTACCCCAACCGCGACAGCGTGCCCTTCGTCGAGCAGTACGGGCTGCCGGACGCGTGGACGCCGCGGACCTTCGTGCGCGGAACCCTGCGGCTCGACGGCTGGCTGCGCGCCTGGGAGCCCGTCTTCGAGGAGCTGCGGACCGGCGACGACGCCCGGATCGCTTCCCTGGCCCAGGAGTTGGCGGCCAGGTATCCGACCACGGACGCCGACCGCGACCGGGTCGTGCTCGTCGTCTCCCTGGAAGCGCGCGCGGAGGACGGCCGCACCTGGTCCGGCGGCTACCTCCTGGACACGGTGGGCGACGAGGACGACAGCGCGATGGCCCGCTGCGTCTCCCGCACCCTCGCCCTGGGCATCGGCCACATTCTCGACGGCACCCTGCCGGCGGGCCTGAACCGCGCCGCCGAGACGGCCGCCCGCTCGCGGCAGTGGCTGGGCGAACTGGCCCGGGCGGGCCTGCACTTCACGCTGCGGGTGGACCAGGAGGCCGACGGGGCTGGCTGACGACCGCCTCGTGGACCAGACGCTTCAGGTCGGGGAAGACCTTCAGCGTCTTCGGCCGGACCTGGGTGTAGAACTGCACGCTCAGATCGCGGACCGGATCGACCCAGAAGGTCGTGGACGCGGCCCCGCTCCAGCCGAAGGTGCCGAGGCCCGCGGGGGCCACGGTGCGGGCGGGGTCGATCACCACGGAGACGCCGAGACCGAAGCCGAGGCCGTCGTTGCCGGGCTCGTCATGGGCGGGCTTGGTGCCGAACGCGCGCAGATCGGCGCCGCCCGGAAGGTGGTTGGAGGTCATCAGGCCGACCGTCTCGGCGGACAGCAGCCGGGTTCCGTCCAGTTCGCCCCGGCGGCGCAGCATCTCCGCGAAGCGGTGCACGTCGTGGGCCGAGGCCGCGAGGCCGCCGCTGCCGGACAGCAGCCGGGGGCGGCCCTTCAGCGGCAGTCCGGGGACCGGCTCGATCGTGCCGTCGTCCTTCTCGCCGTACAACTCCGAGAGTCTGTGCGCCTGTTGCTCGCTCACCCAGAAACCGGCGTCGGTCATCCCGAGGGGGCCGAAGATCCGTTCGGCGAAGAAGGCGTCGAGCGAGGTGCCGGACACGATCTCGATGACCCGGCCCAGCACATTGGAGGCGACCGAGTAGTTCCACTGCGTGCCCGGCTCGAACTGGAGCGGCAGGCCCGCGTACACGGCGACCGTCTCGGCGAGGGTCGAACCGGGCAGCACCGACGAGTCCAGACCGGCCTCGCGGTAGAGCGCGTCGACCGGGTGGGAGTGGTAGAAGGCGAAGGTCAGGCCCGCGGTGTGGGTCATCAGGTGCCGGATCCGTATCGGACCGTCGGCCGGGCGGGTCGTGAGGGTGTCACCGGCCCCGTCCACGTACACGCGCGGTTCGGCGAACTCCGGGAGGTGGTCGGCGACCGGGTCGTCCAGGGACAGCCGCCCCTCCTCCACCAGCAGCAGGGCCGCGACCGCGGTGACCGGCTTGGTCATCGAGTAGATCCGCCACAGCGTGTCGGTCTCGACGGGCAGTCCGGCAGCGAGGTCGCGCCGGCCGTGGACGGTGAGGTGCGCGACGCGGCCACCCCGGGAGACGCAGACCAGGAAGCCGGGCATCCGGCCCTCGTCGACGTAGTGCGCCAAGTGCTGGTCGAGGCGGTCGAGGACCTTCTCGTCCAGCCCCACCTCACCGGGATCGACCTCTTGCCGCAGCTGTGCCATCGTTCTCCTCCGTCACGTCCGTCGAGGCGCGGACCGGATACCCGCTCCGGACCGCCCTCAGACATCATCTTCGCTCAGGAAACCGTGACCGGCCGCGGGTCGGCGGGTAACGGCTGTGACGGGAATGCCGGGTGCGGGCGGGCGGGTTGATCGTGGTATGACTCAGGACGCGACGCAGGACGCACTGCTCCGGCTGCTCTCGCAGGGCCACGGCGGGGTACTGACCACGCTCAAGCGCGACGGCCGCCCCCAGCTGTCGAACGTCACCCACGCCTACTACCCCGACGAGCGCATCATCCGGATCTCCCTCACGGACGACCGCGCCAAGACCCGCAACCTGCGCCGGGACCCCCGCGCCTCGTACCACGTGACGACACCGGACCGCTGGGCCTACACGGTCGCCGAGGGCACCGCCGACCTGACCCCGGTGGCGAAGGACCCCCACGACGACACGGTCGAGGAACTGATCCGCCTCTACCGCGACGTCCAGGGCGAGCACCCGGACTGGGACGACTACCGCGCGGCGATGGTCCGCGACGGGCGCCTGGTGCTGCGCCTGCGGGTGGAGCGGGCGTACGGGATCCCGGCCAGGGGCGACCAGGGCTGAGCCCGGCCGGCCGCGCGGTGGGGGCGTCCTACGTCCCGGGGCGCAGGGCGGAAGGCCGATGCGCCGGGCGGTGCCGGCTGCCTACGCTGGCCCGCACACCGACACCGCGCGAAGAGGTCACCATGCCCGTGAACGGCCGTAGTCACATCCGCATCGCCCGCCCTTCCCGGGACCTCGCGGCCGCCGAGCGGTTCTGGGTCGAGGGGCTCGGGCTGGGGGTCGTCTGGCGTGCGGAGGGCGGTGCCGAACCTGGCGAGCACGACCTGCTGATGCTGGGCTGGCCGGACGCCGGCTGGCACCTGGAACTCGTCCGTGAACAGGGCCGGCCCGTCGAACCCCGGCCCACCGAGGAGGACCTGCTGGTCGTCTACGTCGACGGGCCCGTACCGGACGACCTGGTGGCCCGCCTGGAGACGCACGGCGGGAAGAGGGTGCCCTCGCCGAACCCCTACTGGAACGAGTGGGGCGTCACCGTCGAGGACCCGGACGGATACCGCCTGGTGCTGTGCTCCCGGAGCTGGAGCAACACGTAGGAGGCGACGGGTGGGAGCGCGGCCGGGCCCCCGGAGCCGTGACGGCGTCCGGGGGCCCGGCGGGACGTCCTCGTAGGGTCAGGCCGTGACCGTCTCCGGCCGCGGGGCCTCGCCGGGGGTGCGGGAGCCGAGGTCCTCCGTGGCGACCTCGTGGGTCTCGCGGGCGGTCAGCGCGGCGATCACCGGGGGGACGCACAGGGCCGCCGTGAACAGGGCCACCGACGACCAGTCCGTCCCGTCGGGACCCGCGATCTGCGCCGCGAAGGTCACCGCGAAACCGGCCACGGCGAAGCCGATCTGCGTGCCGATCGCCATCCCGGACAGCCGGACCCTGGTGGAGAACATCTCCCCGTAGAAGGACGGCCAGACCCCGTTCGCCGCGCTGTAGACGACGCCGAACGTGACGATGCCGAGCAGCAGGATGAGCGGGTAGGTACCCGTGGAGACCGCCCACAGGTACAGGAACATCATCACCGCGCTGCCCACCGCGCCGATCAGGAAGACGGGGCGCCGGCCGATGCGGTCCGAGAGCGTGGCCCACAGGGGGATCGCGGCGAGCGCGACCAGGTTGGCCAGCGCGCCCACCCAGAGCATCGAGGAACGGCTCATCCCGACCGCGTCGCTCGTGGCGTACGCCAGCGCCCACACCGTGAAGATCGTGGACACCGAGGCGATGACCGCGCCGCCGATCACCCGCAGCACATCCGCCCAGTGCTCCCGCATCAGCACCGCCAACGGCAGCTTCACGACTCCCGCGGCGGCGGCCTGCCGCTCGAACGCCGGGGTCTCGGCCAGCTTGCGGCGGATCACGAAGCCGGCCACGGCGACCCCGACGCTCAGCCAGAACGGCACCCGCCAGCCCCAGGACAGCAGCTGGTCCTCGGGCAGCGCGGCGACCGGCAGGAAGACCAGCGTGGCGAGCAGCTGTCCGCCCTGGGTGCCGCTGAGGGTGAAGCTGGTGAAGAAGCCCCGCCGGTGCGGTGGCGCGTGTTCCAGGCTCATGGAGTTGGCGCTGGCCTGTTCACCGGCCGCCGAGATGCCCTGGAGCACCCGGCACAGCACCAGCAGGACCGGGGCGAGGGTGCCCACCTGGTGGCGGGTCGGCAGACAGCCGATGAGGAAGGTCGACAGGCCCATCAGGACCAGCGTGAAGACCATGATCTTCTTGCGGCCGACCCGGTCGCCGAAGTGCCCCATGAAGAGCGCGCCGATCGGCCGGGCCGCGTAGGCGACCCCGAACGTGGCCAGGGACAGCAGGGTCGCGGTGGCCGGGTCGGATTCGTCGAAGAACACCTTCGGGAAGATCAGGGCGGCGGCGCTGCCGTAGATGAAGAAGTCGTAGTACTCCAGGGCGCTGCCGATCCAGGCGGCGGTGGCGGCCTTTTTCGGTTGCCCGACGGCGTCGGCGGGGACGGACACGGCGGTGCTCCTTCGGGGGGACTCCGGGAGCTACCCAGCTAATTAACGCACTGGGTAGTTAGTAGCGGTTGTCCGAGGATGTTGCGCCCGCGTTTCCCGCGTGTCAAGAGTCCCGGGCGGAGGGATTCAGTCCGCGACGCGGTCCGCGGTCAGGTACGCGATGACCATGTCCCCGAGCATCGCGCGGTAGTGCTCGCGCTGCTCCGGGGCGACCAGATCGCGGCCGAACAGCGCCCCGAAGGTGTGCCGGTTGGCCACCCGGAAGAAGCAGAACGAGCTGATCATCGCGTGCAGGTCCACCGCGTCCACGTCGGCGGTGAACAGCCCGGACTCCTGCCCCGAGGCCAGGATGCGGCGGATCACGTCGAGCGCCGGGGAGCCGATGCGGCCGAGCTTCTCGGAGGCGGCGATGTGCTCGGCCCCGTGGATGTTCTCGATGCTGACCAGGCGGATGAAGTCGGGGTGCTGCTCGTGGTGGTCGAAGGTCACCTCGGCGAGGCGCCGGATCGCCGCGACCGGGTCCAGGTGCTCGACGTCCAGCTCCTGTTCGGCCTCGCGGATCACGCCGTACGCCCGCTCCAGGACGGCCGTGAACAGCTGCTCCTTGCCGCCGAAGTAGTAGTAGATCATCCGCTTGGTGGTGCGGGTGCGGGCCGCGATCTCGTCGACCCGGGCACCGTCGTAGCCGGCTCGCGCGAACTCCTGGGTGGCCACGTCCAGGATCTCGGACCGGGTGCGGGCCGCGTCGCGGATCCGCCCGTGCGGTCGTGCCGGTTCGTCGACGGTGGTCATCGGGTCCCTTCGGGAAGTGCGGCCGGTGCCGCAGATTCTAGAAGGCGCGGGCGAACCCTTCCCCGGCGGCGGTCCGGCTGATATAGCTAACGTACTGGTTCGTACATTAGTGACGTTCATCGATCGGCTCAGGAGGTCCGCGTGGCCAAGGACTCGTTTCTCGTCGGACTGATCGGCGCGGGCGTCGGCCCCTCGCTGAGCCCGGCGCTGCACGAGCGGGAGGCGGACCGGCAGGGCCTGCGCTATCTCTACCGGCTCATCGACATCGACGCCCTCGGCGTACCCCCCGAGGCGGTCGGCGACCTGGTGCGGGCCGCCCGTGACCTGGGCTTCGACGGGCTGAACATCACCCACCCCTGCAAGCAGCTGGTCATCGGGCACCTCGACGCGCTAGCCCCGCAGGCCGAGGCGCTCGGCGCGGTCAACACCGTCGTCTTCGAGGACGGCCGGGCGACCGGCCACAACACCGACGTCACCGGTTTCGCCGCCTCCTTCGCGCGCGGGCTGCCCGACGTGCCCCTGGAGCGGGTCGTGCAGCTGGGCGCCGGCGGTGCGGGCGCGGCCGTCGCGCACGCCGCGCTGACCCTGGGCGCCGAGCGGGTCACCGTCGTGGACGCGCTCGCCGACCGGGCCGCCCATCTCGCGACCGCCCTGAACCGGCACTTCGGCGAGGGACGCGCGGCCGCGGCCGGCCCGGAGCGGCTGCCCGCACTGCTCGCCGGGGCCGACGGCGTGGTGCACGCCACCCCCACCGGCATGGCCGCCCACCCGGGACTGCCCTTCCCGGCCGACCTGCTCCGCCCCGAGCTGTGGGTCGCCGAGGTGGTCTACCGCCCGCTGGAGACGGAACTGCTGCGGACCGCCCGTGCGTTGGGCTGTGCCACGCTCGACGGCGGCGGCATGGCGGTCTTCCAGGCGGCGGACGCGTTCCGGCTGTTCACGGGCCGCGAGCCGGGCTCGGCACGGATGCTGGCGGACATCGCGGAGCTGGCGGGCGGGGTCGCGGCACCCGGGCGGACCACGCGCTGACGTCCTGGCTCGGCCCGCAACCACCGCTCGGTCACTGCCGGTTGACGGTGCGGGTGACACCCGCGAAGACCGTGGTCGCGAGGATCCAGCCCGCGATGATGAGGGCGTACGACAGCCACTGGTACCAGCCGCTCGGCGCGAAGGCGCCCTCCTGGCCGAAGGAGATCACCGGCAGCAGCAGGTCGAGGGTGAAGAACAGCGCGTTGAAGCGCGGGGCCTCGTCCGCCTTGAGCGGCGGCGGGTGGTGCAGGCCGTAGGCGATGGTGCCGACCGCGAGCAGGGAGACCAGCCAGACCCCGGCGCGCAGCGGGTGGAAGCCGTAGCCGACGGCCGCGTCCTGGACGTGGCCCCACAGCCGCCCGTACCAGGGCAGGGTGGCGCGGCGGCGGCGCTGCTTGGCGAGCTGGACCTGCCGGGCCGCGTAGTCGTCCCCGATCCTGCGGTACGCGGCGGTCAACTGCTCGTAGGCGTGCGGGACATAGCCCTCGCGGTCCCGCTCCAGCATCGGCAGCCGGCGCGCGGGCGGTTCCTGCGGGGTGAGCGAGGTGTAGACGAGCCCGTTGAACTGCACCTCGTCCGGAACCGACTCCGGCTCCAGGAAGAGCTCGTCGATCTGGGCGCGGCGCAGGGTGAGGGCGCCCTCCATGGCGGGGCCCTTGCGGATCCACAGCTCCCCGATGGTGGTGCTGCTCGCCCTGAGTGCCGCGTCGCCGGGGTTCGACAGATGCGCGTACGAGAAGTCGAGGCGGCCCGCGATCCGGGCGCCCCGCAGACCGATCCAGCCGAAGGTGTGCACCCGGCGCAGATGAACGTCGCCCTCGACGCTGAGGGTCTGGGCGTCGAGCACGATGTCGCCCGGGTTGCTGAGCCGGGCGTCGTTGAGGTTGACGGAACCGGCCACCGAAGTGCCGTTGAGCCGTACCTCGCCGTGGGCGCGCAGCCCCGGCGCCCACAGGTCGTCGCCGATGCTCATGTGGTTGAGCTGGAGCGCGGGCTCACCGGCGCCGTCCGCGACGATCTCGGCACGGTCCATGAACAGGGCCCCGGCGATCTGCGCCCCGCCCAGCCGCACCGGTCCGTTCACCCGGCAGTCCGTCAGCCGCAGCACCGCCTCGACGTGCACGGTGGCGGCGGTGAGGCCGGGCAGTACGGAGTTGCTGAGGTTCAACTGGCGCAGCCGGCAGCCGTACAGCAGCGGTACGTCGTCGAAGTGGCAGTGGCTGAGGCGTACGGCGTGGCCGACCGTCCCGTACTGGAGGGCGAGCACACCGGTGATCCGGGCGCCCGCCAGCTTCAGGGCGGGTATCTCCCCGTCCTCCCGCGGCCCGTTGAGCATCAGGAACCGCAACACGGAGGCCCGCACGGTGCGTTCGGGGCCCCAGCCGGCGCCGCCCGCCGCGTCCTCGTCGTCCGCCGCCCGGAAGTCCACGGCCTCGCCCCGGGGAAAGGCGCGCCACACCCGCCGTTCGGCCGGGGTCAGGTTGTTGATCTCCATCAGCGGTGACTCTCCAACGCACACGCCCCGGTGTCAACAGGTCCTCGACGACGCGGACGGCCCGGGAGCCTGTGCTCCCGGGCCGTCCGCAACTGCCGTACTAGGCGCGTGTGTTCCACTCCGCGATCACCGGCCGGTCGTGCTCCGTCGACAGCCGGCTCACCGTGCCCGTGGCCAGCTGGAAGAGCCGGCCGTCCGCCGGGGCGAGGCCCAGTCGGCGGGCTGTGAGGACCCGCAGGAAGTGGGCGTGGGCCACGAGGACCACGTCGCCTTCGCCAAGCGCGGTGTCCACCCGGGCCAGCACCCGGTCGGCCCGCCGGCCGATCTGCTCCGGCGACTCCCCGGGGTGCCCTTCGGGCCCGGGCGGGACCCCGTCGGTCCACAGGTCCCAGTCGGGCCGGGTCCGGTGGATGTCGACCGTGGTGACGCCCTCGTAGGCGCCGTAGTCCCACTCGTGGAGGTCGGGGTCGGTGACGGCCCCGGTGATGCCCGCCAGTTCGGCGGTGCGTATCGCGCGGCCCAGTTCGCTGGTGAGCGCGAGCGAGAAGGTCCGGCCCGACAGGAGCGGAGCGAGCAACTTGGCCTGTTCCTCGCCGTGCTGGGTGAGGGGCAGGTCGGTCCAGCTGGTGTGCTGTCCCGACACGCTCCACTCCGTCTCGCCGTGGCGGACCAGAAGAAGATCCCCCACGACGCGCCTACTTCTTCGCTTCGACGGCGTGGCCGCCGAACTGGTTGCGCAGCGCCGCGATCATCTTCATCTGCGGGGAGTCGTCCTGACGGGACGCGAACCGGGCGAAGAGCGAGGCGGTGATCGTGGGCAGCGGCACCGCGTTGTCGACGGCCGCCTCCACGGTCCAGCGGCCCTCGCCGGAGTCCTGCGCGTAGCCCTTCAGCTTGTCCAGGTGCTCGTCCTCGTCGAGGGCGTTGACCGCGAGGTCGAGGAGCCACGAGCGGATGACGGTGCCCTCCTGCCAGGAGCGGAACACCTCCCGCACGCTGTCCACCGACTCGACCTTCTCCAGCAGCTCCCAGCCCTCGGCGTACGCCTGCATCATGGCGTACTCGATACCGTTGTGGACCATCTTGGAGAAGTGCCCGGCGCCGACCTTGCCCGCGTGGACATAGCCGTACGGCCCCTCGGGCTTGAGCGCCTCGAAGATCGGCTGGAGGCGCGCCACGTCCTCCTTCTCACCGCCGACCATCAGGGCGTAGCCGTTCTGGAGGCCCCACACACCGCCGGAGACACCTGCGTCGATGAAGCCGATGCCCTTGGCGCTCAGCTCCGCGGCGTGCTTCTCGTCGTCCGTGTAGCGGGAGTTGCCGCCGTCGACCACGGTGTCACCGGGGGACAGGAGCTCGCCGAGCTCGTCCACGACGGACTGGGTGGCGGCGCCGGCCGGCACCATCACCCACACCACGCGCGGGGCCTCGAGCTTGTCGACCAGCTCGGCGAGGCTCGCCACGTCGGAGACCTCGGGGTTGCGGTCGTAGCCGATGACGGTGTGGCCCGCGCGGCGGATCCGCTCGCGCATGTTGCCGCCCATCTTGCCCAGGCCGATGAGTCCCAACTGCATGTCAGTGCACTTCCTTCAGTTCACGGTAGGCGGCCACCAGGGCGGTGGTGGAGGGGTCGAGACCGGGGACGTCGGCGCCCTCGGTCAGGGCGGGCTCGACGCGCTTGGCGAGTACCTTGCCGAGCTCGACGCCCCACTGGTCGAAGGAGTCGATGTTCCAGACCGCGCCCTGGACGAACACCTTGTGCTCGTAGAGCGCGATGAGCTGGCCGAGGACGGAGGGGGTGAGTTCCTTCGCGAGGATCGTGGTCGTGGGGTGGTTGCCCTGGAAGGTGCGGTGCGCCACCTGCTCCTCGGGCACGCCCTCCGCGCGGACCTCCTCGGCGGTCTTGCCGAAGGCGAGCGCCTGCCCCTGGGCGAACAGGTTGGCCATCAACAGGTCGTGCTGCGCCTTGAGTTCGTCGCTCAGCTCGTCGACCGGGCGGGCGAAGCCGATGAAGTCGGCCGGGATGAGCTTGGTGCCCTGGTGGATCAACTGGTAGTACGCGTGCTGTCCGTTGGTGCCGGGCGTGCCCCACACCACCGGGCCGGTCTGCCACTCCACCGGACGGCCGTCGCGCTGCACCGACTTGCCGTTGGACTCCATGTCCAGCTGCTGGAGGTACGCGGTGAACTTGGACAGGTAGTGGCTGTAGGGCAGCACGGCGTGCGACTGGGCGTCGTGGAAGTTGCCGTACCAGATGCCCAGCAGACCAAGCAGCAGCGGGGCGTTGGCCTCGGCGGGGGCGTTGCGGAAGTGCTCGTCGACGATCCGGAAGCCGTCGAGCATCTCGCGGAAGCGGTCCGGGCCGATGGCGATCATCAGGGAGAGACCGATCGCCGAGTCGTAGGAGTAGCGGCCGCCCACCCAGTCCCAGAACTCGAACATGTTGTCCGGGTCGATACCGAAGTCCGTGACCTTCTCGGCGTTCGTCGACAGGGCCACGAAGTGCTTCGCGACGGCCTTGTCGTCGTGGAGTCCGCCGGGGCCCTCGACGAGCCAGGAGCGGGCCGAGGTGGCGTTGGTGATCGTCTCGATCGTGGTGAAGGTCTTGGACGCGACGATGAACAGGGTCTCCGCCGGGTCCAGGTCCCGCACCGCCTCGTGCAGGTCGGCGCCGTCCACGTTGGACACGAAACGGAAGGTCAGCTCCCGTGCCGTGAAGGCCCGCAGGGCCTCGTACGCCATCGCGGGACCGAGGTCGGAGCCGCCGATGCCGATGTTGACGACGTTCCTGATCCGCTTGCCGGTGTGGCCGGTCCACTCGCCGGAGCGGACCCGGTGCGCGAAGTCGCTCATCTTGTCGAGGACGGCGTGCACGCGGGGCACGACGTTCTCGCCGTCGACCTCGACGACCGCGTTCGCGGGGGCGCGCAGCGCGGTGTGCAGGACCGCCCGGTCCTCGGTGAGGTTGATCCGCTCACCGCGGAACATGGCGTCACGCAGGCCGAACACGTCGGTGGCGGCGGCCAGTTCCTGGAGCAGGGCCAGGGTCTCGTCGGTGATCAGGTGCTTGGAGTAGTCGATGCGCAGATCACCGACGCGCACGACGTACCGCTCCGCGCGCCCCGGGTCCTTCGCGAACAGCTCGCGCAGATGGGGGGTCCCCTCGGCGCGGTGGTCCTCCAGGGCCGTCCACTCGGGGCGGCGCGTCAGCAGGGGGAAGTCAGACATGAGCAGGGGTCTCCTTGCCGGCCTCGCCCCGCAGGGCGACGGCGTACATCTCGTCGGCGTCGAGGCGGCGAAGCTCCTCGGCGATGAGTTCGGAGGTGGTGCGGACCTTGAGGGCGAGGGTGCGGGACGGCTGGCCCGGCAGGGACAGCGTGGCCAGCGGGCCCTCGGGGCGGTCGATGACGATCTCGCCGTTCGCGGTGCCCAGACGGACGGCCGTGACGACCGGACCGGCGGTGACCACCCGGTCGATCTTCACCTTGAGCCGTGCCTCCAGCCAGCGTGCGAGGAGTTCGGCGGCCGGGTTGTCGGCCTCGGCCTCCACCGCGCCGGAGGTGATCTGCGCCTTGGCCTGGTCCAGCGCCGCCGCCAGCATCGAGCGCCACGGGGTCAGCCGGGTCCATGCGAGGTCGGTGTCGCCGGGCGCGTAGGAGCGCACCCGGGTGGCCAGGACGTCGAGCGGGTTCTCCACCGCGTACAGGTCGGTGATCCGGCGCTGGGCCAGCGCGCCCAGCGGGTCCTTCGCCGGGTTCTCCGGCGCGTCCACCGGCCACCACACGACCACCGGGGCGTCCGGCAGCAGCAGCGGCAGGACCACCGAGTCGGCGTGGTCGGAGACCTCGCCGTAGGTCCTGAGGATCACCGTCTCGCCGGTGCCGGCGTCGGCGCCCACCCGGACCTCGGCGTCCAGCTTGGAGGACATCCGGTCGCGGGCGGTACGGGCGTGCCGCTTGATGACGACCAGGGTGCGCGAGGGGTGCTCGTGCGAGGCCTCCTCGGCCGCCTTGATCGCGTCGTAGGCGTTCTCCTCGTCCGTGACGATCACCATCGTCAGGACCATGCCCACGGCGGGCGTCCCGATGGCGCGGCGGCCGTGCACCAGCGCCTTGTTGATCTTGCTTGCCGTGGTGTCGGTCAGGTCGATCTTCATGGCCTGCGCCAGCTCCGTCCGTCTCGTGCGAGCATCTCGTCGGCTTCCTCGGGTCCCCAGGTACCCGACGCGTACTGCGCCGGACGTCCGTGGTTCGCCCAGTGCTCCTCGATCGGGTCGAGGATCTTCCAGGACTCTTCCACTTCCTGGTGACGCGGGAACAGGTTGGCGTCACCGAGGAGGACATCCAGGATGAGCCGCTCGTACGCCTCCGGGCTGGACTCCGTGAACGACTCGCCGTACGCGAAGTCCATCGTCACGTCCCGGATCTCCATCGAGGTGCCCGGCACCTTCGACCCGAACCGGACCGTCATGCCCTCGTCCGGCTGCACCCGGATGACGATGGCGTTGGAGCCGAGCTCCTCGGTGGCCGTCGTGTCGAACGGCGAGTGCGGGGCCGTCTGGAAGACGACCGCGATCTCGGTGACCCGGCGGCCCAGCCGCTTGCCGGTGCGCAGGTAGAAGGGGACGCCCGCCCAGCGGCGGTTGTCGACGTTCAGCCTGATGGCGGCGTAGGTGTCCGTGGTGGAGGTCTTGTCGATGCCCTCCTCCTCCAGATACCCGAGCACCTTCTCGCCGCCCTGCCAGGCACCCGCGTACTGCCCGCGCACGGCGCTCTTGCCGATGTCCTCCGGCAGCTTCACGGCCCGCAGGACCTTCAGCTTCTCGGTGAGCAGCGACTCGGCGTCGAAGGCGGCCGGCTCCTCCATGGCGGTGAGCGCCATCAGCTGGAGCAGGTGGTTCTGGATGACGTCACGGGCGGCGCCGATGCCGTCGTAGTAGCCGGCCCGGCCGCCGATGCCGATGTCCTCGGCCATCGTGATCTGCACGTGGTCCACGAAGGACCGGTTCCAGATCGGCTCGTACATCTGGTTGGCGAAGCGCAGCGCCAGGATGTTCTGGACGGTCTCCTTGCCCAGGTAGTGGTCGATCCGGAACACCTGGTCCGGCTCGAACACGTCGTGCACGAGGGCGTTGAGCTCGCGGGCGCTCTTCAGGTCGCGGCCGAACGGCTTCTCGATGACCGCGCGCCGCCAGGACCCCTCGGGGGCGTCCGCGAGGCCGTGCTTCTTGAGCTGCTTCACGACCTTCGGGAAGAACTTCGGCGGCACGGACAGGTAGAAGGCGTAATTGCCGCTGGTCCCGCGAGCCTTGTCGAGGTCCTCGACGGTCTGGCGGAGCTGCTTGAACGCCGTGTCGTCGTCGAAGTCGCCCGGGATGAACCGCATGCCCTCGGCGAGCTGCTGCCAGACCTCCTCACGGAACTCGGTCCGCGCGTGCTCGCGCACCGAGTCGTGCACGATCTGCGCGAAGTCCTCGTCCTCCCAGTCCCGGCGGGCGAACCCGACGAGCGAGAAACCCGGCGGGAGCATGCCGCGGTTGGCGAGGTCGTAGACGGCAGGCATCAGCTTCTTGCGGGACAGGTCGCCGGTGACGCCGAAGATGACGAGACCGGAGGGCCCGGCGATCCGGGGGAGACGCCGATCGCGCTCGTCGCGCAGCGGGTTCTCCCAGTCGGCGGTGATGGTCATTCCGCGTCAACTCCCTTGCTGTTCAGCGACTTGGTGACGGCGTCCAGCAGGTCCTGCCAGGCCACCTCGAACTTGGCGACACCCTCGTCCTCCAGCTGCCGCACGACTTCGTCGTAGGAGATCCCGAGCGCCTCCACGGCGGCCAGGTCGGCGCGGGCCTGCGCGTAGCCGCCGGTCACCGTGTCGCCGGTGATGCCGCCGTGGTCGGCGGTGGCGTTGAGCGTGGCCTCGGGCATGGTGTTGACCGTGCCGGGCGCGACCAGGTCGTCGACGTAGAGGGTGTCCTTGTAGGCCGGGTCCTTCACGCCGGTCGAGGCCCACAGCGGGCGCTGCCGGTTGGCGCGGGCGTCGCCGAGGGAGTTCCAGCGCTCACCGGAGAAGACCTCCTCGTAGGCCTGGTAGGCGAGCCGCGCGTTGGCGAGCGCCGCCCTGCCCTTGAGAGCGAGGGCCTGCTCCGTGCCGAGGACGGTGAGCCGCTTGTCGATCTCGGAGTCGACCCGGGAGACGAAGAAGGAGGCGACCGAGTGGATCGTGGCGAGGTCAAGGCCCCTCCTCGCGGCCTTCTCCAGGCCCGCCAGGTAGGCGTCCATGACCTCGCGGTAGCGCTCCAGCGAGAAGATCAGCGTGACGTTGACGCTGATGCCGAGGGCGATGACCTCGGTGATCGCGGGGAGGCCGGCCTTCGTCGCCGGGATCTTGATCATGACGTTCGGGCGGTCCACCAGCCAGGCGAGCTGCTTGGCCTCGGCGACCGTCGCCCGGGTGTTGTGGGCGAGACGGGGGTCCACCTCGATGGAGACCCGGCCGTCCCGGCCGCCGGTGGCGTCGTACACCGGGCGCAGCACGTCGGCGGCGGCGCGGACGTCGGCGGTCGTCATCATCCGTACGGCCTCGTCGACCGTCACGCCCCGGGCGGCGAGGTCGCTCAGCTGCTCCTCGTAGCCCGCTCCGGAGCCGATGGCGGCCTGGAAGATGGAGGGGTTGGTGGTGACGCCGACGACGTGCTTCGTGGCGACGAGCTCGGCGAGGTTCCCGGACTCGATCCGCTTGCGTGACAGGTCGTCCAGCCAGATGGAGACGCCCTCGTCGGACAGGCGCTTGAGTGCTCCCGCGGTCGCGGTAGCTTCGGTCACTTTGATCATCTTCTTTCTGGCGGTCGGATCAACCACGCGCGGCGGCCAGCGATTCCCTGGCTGCTGCGGCGACGTTCTCGGCGGTGAAGCCGTACTCGGCGAACAGGGTCTTCGCGTCGGCGGAGGCGCCGAAGTGTTCGAGGGAGACGATGCGTCCTGCGTCACCAATGAAGCGGTACCACGTCAG
The DNA here is from genome assembly GCF_000719505.1 of Streptomyces sp. NRRL B-3229. Lineage (NCBI taxonomy): Bacteria > Bacillati > Actinomycetota > Actinomycetes > Kitasatosporales > Streptomycetaceae > Streptomyces > Streptomyces sp. NRRL B-3229. The sequence goes on from NZ_JOGP01000003.1 coordinate 52,402, forward strand.
ACCGATACCGGCCTCGATTGCGACGCGGGCTCGCACGGACGGCGGAAGGACCCGGTCCCGGTACTCCTTCGGCTGCTGCTCGAACCACTCCACGGACGGCATCGACACCACCCGGGTGCCGACCCCCTCGGCCTCCAGCCGCTCCCGCGCGGCGACGGCGAGGTGCACCTCGGAGCCGGTGGCGATGAGGACGACGTCGGGGGTCTCCTTCGACGACTCGGCAAGGACGTACCCGCCCTTGGCCGCGTCCGGGTTCGGCGCGTAGGTCGGCACACCCTGGCGGGTGAGCGCGAGGCCGTGCGGGGCCGGGTCGGTGGCGTGCCGCTTCAGGATCTCGGCCCAGGCGATCGCCGTCTCGTTGGCGTCGGCCGGACGGACCACGTTCAGGCCCGGGATGGCGCGCAGCGAGGCCAGGTGCTCGACCGGCTGGTGCGTCGGGCCGTCCTCACCGAGACCGATGGAGTCGTGCGTCCAGACGTAGGTGACGGGCAGCTGCATCAGCGCGGACAGCCGGACCGCGTTGCGCATGTAGTCGGAGAACACCAGGAAGGTGCCGCCGTAGATCCGGGTGTTGCCGTGCAGCGCGATGCCGTTCATCTCGGCGGCCATCGAGTGCTCGCGAATCCCGAAGTGGACCGTTCGGCCGTACGGGTCGGCCTCCGGCAGGGGGTTGCCCTCCGGGAGGAAGGAGCTGGTCTTGTCGATGGTGGTGTTGTTCGAGCCGGCGAGGTCGGCGGAACCGCCCCACAGCTCGGGCAGCACCGGGCCGAGCGCCTGGAGGACCTTGCCGGAGGCGGCCCGGGTCGCGACCGAGGCGCCCTCCTCGAACACGGGGATCGCGGACTCCCAGCCCTCGGGGAGCTGGCCCGCGACCACCCGGTCGAACAGCCGCGCCCGCTCGGGCTGCTCACCGCGCCACGCGGAGATCTGCTTGTCCCAGGCCGCGTGCGCCTCGGCACCCCGGTCCAGGGCCTGACGGGTGTGGGCGAGGACCTCGTCGGCGACCTCGAAGCTCTTGTCCGGGTCGAAGCCGAGGACGCGCTTGGTGGCGGCGACCTCGTCGGCGCCGAGCGCGGAGCCGTGGGCGGCCTCGGTGTTCTGCGCGTTCGGGGCGGGCCAGGCGATGATCGTGCGCATCGCGATGATCGAGGGGCGCCGGGTCTCGGCCTGGGCCGCCTTCAGGGCCGCGTGGAGGGCCTGAACGTCGATGTCGCCGTCGGCGCCGGGCTCGATGCGCTGGGTGTGCCAGCCGTAGGCCTCGTAGCGCCCCAGGACGTCCTCGGAGAACGCGGTCGCGGTGTCGCCCTCGATGGAGATGTGGTTGTCGTCGTAGAGGAAGACCAGGTTGCCGAGCTTCTGGTGGCCGGCGAGGGAGGAGGCCTCGGCGGAGATGCCCTCCTGGAGGTCTCCGTCGGAGACGATCGCCCAGATGGTGTGGTCGAAGGGGGACTCGCCCTCGGGGGCCTCGGGGTCGAACAGGCCGCGCTCGTAGCGGGCGGCCATCGCCATGCCGACGGCGTTGGCGACACCCTGGCCGAGCGGCCCGGTGGTGGTCTCCACGCCTGCGGTGTGCCCGTACTCGGGGTGACCGGGCGTCTTGGAGCCGTGGGTGCGGAAAGCCTTCAGGTCGTCGAGCTCCAGCTCGTACCCGGAGAGGAAGAGCTGGGTGTAGAGCGTCAGCGAGGTGTGGCCGGGGGAGAGGACGAAGCGGTCACGGCCGGTCCACTCGGGGTCCGCCGGGTCGTGCCGCATCACCTTCTGAAAGATCGTGTACGCCGCCGGGGCCAGGGCCATCGCGGTCCCCGGGTGTCCGTTGCCGACCTGCTGCACGGCATCGGCCGCCAGAAGGCGGGCGGTGTCGACGGCACGCCGGTCGAGTTCGGTCCATTCGAAGGTGTCCGGTGTCTGCGTGCTCATCTTCAAGAAGTCCTCGATCGGAGCGGGATTGCTGGTCTGACGTGTTCGAACTTAAAAGTCTGACTTTTACGGGGGAAGGTCGCGGTGTGCCAGCCTGTGGTGAAAGTGGGACACGGAACGCTTCAGGCGGGCGGCGCGAGAAGGACATGGCGGACAGAACGACCCAAGGCTCCATCCAAGGCGGAGCCGATGACGGCCAGGTGGACGGGATCAGAACGTTCCCCTTTCCCGTCGAGCTCAGCGTGGGCGGAGTGGGCATGCAGGTGGGGCCCATGGGAACCGACCGCACCTGGCATGCGGATGCCCCGCTGGAGCGTGTGCACCGCATCGACTTCCATGTCGTGATGCTCTTCGACGGCGGGCCCGTCCGCCACATGATCGACTTCGCCGAGTACGAGGCGACGGCGGGCGACCTGTTGTGGATCCGCCCGGGCCAGGTCCACCGTTTCTCCCCGACGAGCGAGTACCGCGGAACCGTGCTCACCATGCAACCCGGGTTCCTGCCGCGGGCGACGGTGGAGGCGACGGGGCTCTACCGCTACGACCTGCCGCCCCTGCTGCGGCCCTCGGAGCCGCAGTTGGCCGGACTCACAGCGGGACTGGCCCAGCTCCAGCGGGAGTACGAGGACACGGCGACCCTCCCGCTGAGCCTGCACACCGCGGTCCTGCGGCACACCCTGACGGCGTTCCTGCTGCGCCTCGCCCATCTGGCGGCGAGCTCGGCGGACGCGGGGCGGCAGGCGGAGTCGACGTTCACCCTGTTCCGGGACGCCGTGGAGAAGGGGTTCGCCACCAACCACAGCGTCAGCGCCTACGCCGACGCGCTCGGTTACTCCCGCCGGACCCTGGTGCGCGCGGTCCGCGCGGCGACGGGGGAGACCCCCAAGGGGTTCATCGACAAGCGGGTGGTCCTGGAGGCCAAGCGCCTGCTGGCCCACACGGACCTGCCGATCAGCCGGGTGGGGGCGGCGATCGGCTTCCCGGACGCGGCGAACTTCTCGAAGTTCTTCCAGCAGCACACGGAGATGACACCCGCTGCGTTCCGCGCGGAACTGCGCTGACTTCTCGGCACGTTCCGCGCGGAACTGCGCCGAGTTCTCGGAGAGTTGAGCGCGGGTCAGGTTTGTCATGTCCATTTGACCGAGTCTTTGCCGTGCATGACCCGTACGAGGGGCGAACTTTGCCCGGCGTGACCCGCGGTTCGCCCGGCCTTCACTCAGGGCCGGTCCGAGCCCCCTACTGTTGCCGCGCCGCCACCCCCACGAACGTCCGTCACCTCTGTCCGGAGGACAGTCATGGCCGCCGTCAAGGCACCCTCGCGCAACCGACGTTCCCTCTCCGCGCTCGCCGGAGCCCTCGCCCTCACCGCCGCCTCGATCGGCGTGTGGGCGGCGACCGCCACCACCGCCCAGGCCGCCGCTCTCCCCACCCCCGACCACGTGGTCGTCGTGGTCATGGAGAACCACGCCTACTCCCAGGTCATCGGCAGCTCCAGCGCCCCCTACCTCAACAACACGCTCAAGGCGGGGGGCGCGAACCTCACCCAGTCCTACGGCCTCACCCACCCGAGCGAGCCGAACTACTACATGCTGTTCTCCGGCTCCAACCAGGGCCGCACCGACGACAGTTGCGTGAGCGTCGGATCGATCTCCGCCCCCAACCTCGCCTCGGAGCTCATCGCGGTGGGCAAGACGTGGGCGAGCTACAACGAGTCGCTGCCCAGCCAGGGTTCGACGACGTGCAGCAGCGGCAACTACGCGCAGAAGCACAACCCCTGGTTCGGCTTCTCCAACGTGCCGACCAGCACGGCCAAGACGTTCGCGCAGTTCCCGACCGACTACACCACCCTGCCCAAGGTCTCCTTCGTCGTCCCGAACCTGTGCAGCGACATGCACGACTGCTCGGTCTCCACGGGTGACACCTGGATCAAGAACAACCTGGGCGCCTACGCCACCTGGGCCCAGACCCACAACAGCATCCTGGCCGTCACCTTCGACGAGGACAACAAGCTCTCCGGCAACCGGATCCCCACCCTCTTCTACGGGCAGCACGTCACCCCGGGCAGCACCAGCTCCACCACCTACAACCACTACAACGTGCTGCGCACGATCGAGGACCTGGCCGGCCTGAGCACCCACGCGGGCAACGCCGCCTCGGCCGCCGACATCACCGGCATCTGGAACTGACGCCGGTGTACCTCGCGGACTCCCGCTCCACGGACGCCCGCGGCACCCAGGCCGCCGCCGCACCGGACACCCCTCCGGTGCGGCGGCGGGCCGTCGTGCCGTCCACCGTGCTCGCCCTGGGCGCGGTCAGCCTCATCACGGACGTCTCCTCCGAGATGGTCACCGCCGTCCTGCCGCTGTACGTGGTCGCGGGCCTCGGCCTGTCCCCGCTCGGCTTCGGCCTCCTCGACGGCATCAACAACGGGGTCGGCGCCCTGGTCCGGCTGGCCGGCGGCCATCTCGCCGACCGGGGAGGCCGGCGGCACAAGCTCGTCGCGGGCCTCGGCTACGGCCTCTCGGCGCTGTGCAAACCGCTTCTGCCGCTCGCGCACACGCTGCCCGTCCTCGGCGCGGTGCTCGCGGTCGACCGCACCGGCAAGGGCCTGCGTACGGCCCCGCGCGACGCGATGATCTCGCTGGCCACCGAACCCGCCCACCGCGGGCGGGCGTTCGGCGTCCACCGCGCCATGGACACCACCGGCGCCCTCCTCGGGCCCCTGATCGCCTTCGCCGTCCTGCGGGCCACTGTCGACGGCTACGACGCGGTCTTCACGGTCAGCGCCTGCGTGGCCGTGCTCGGCGTCCTGGTACTGGTGCTGTTCGTGCCCCGGCACATCGACGCTCCCGCGGACGCCGTACGACCGCCTGAAGCCGTACGACCGCCCGACGCCGTACGGTCGTCCCAGCCGCCCGACGCCGTACGGTCGTCCCAGCCGCCCGGTGCCGTACGGCCGCCCCGGCCTCCCGAGCCGTCCCGGCCCCCGGCGGTGCGCGACGCGCTCGGGCTCCTGCGCCGGCCGGACCTGCGGCGGCTCACGGTGTGCGCGGCCCTGCTGGGCCTGACCACTGTCAGCGACTCCTTCCTGTACCTGCTGCTCCAGCGCGAGGGCGATCTGCCCGCCCACCTGTTCCCGCTGCTGCCTCTCGGTACCGCCGCCTCCTTCCTGCTGCTCGCCGTCCCGGTGGGTGCGCTCGCCGACCGCGTCAGCCGCCGCAGGCTCTTCCTGGCCGGCCACGGCGTCCTGCTGCTCGGCTACGGCCTGGTGCTCTGCCCTTGGCACGGCGTCCCGGCGGTGCTCGCCGTCCTCGTGCTGCACGGCACCTTCTACGCGGCCACCGACGGAGTCCTCGCCGCTGCCACCGCCTCGGTCGTCCCGGACCGGCACCAGGGAGCCGGGCAGGCACTGGTCGGCACCGGCCAGGCGCTGGCCCGGTTCGTCTGCTCGCTCGCCTTCGGCGCGGCCTGGAGCCTGTGGGACGGGCGGACCGCGCTCACCGTCACCGCGGCCGCGCTCGCCGTGAGCACCGTCGTGGCCGCGTCAGTGCTCCGGACCGTCGACGGGGCTCCCACGACCGCGACCCCCCAGGAGGCGCGCGCATGACACGGACGACCCGTCTGGTCACCCTCCTGGTCGCCGTCCTGCTGCTGGGCGCGGTCGGCACCGGGGCGGTGCTGCACGCCGCCCACCGCTCGGGTCTGAAGGACGAGCAGCAGGCCGACGGACCCACCGTGCGGGCCGGTACCGTCTCGCTGCGGCCCACGGCCCCGCGCCGGCTGCTGGTCCGCAACCTGGCCTGGGGCCCGCACCGCGACGAGATCGCGACCGTGCCCGCCGACGACCCCGGGGGCCCGCGCACCGCGTCGGGCGTGAAGTGCCTGCGCTTCCACGCCGCGGCCGGCACCGGCATCTGCCTCCAGGCCGTGCACGGCGCCCTGGAGGACACCTACCGCGCGGTGGTCCTCGACTCCCAACTGCGCGTACGGCACCGCTTCCCGGCCGCGGGCGTCCCCACCCGGGCCCGGGTCTCGCCCTCCGGACACATGGTCGCCTGGACGGTGTTCGTCAGCGGCGACTCGTACGCCGGGACGAACTTCTCCACCCGCACGGCCGTCGTCGACACCCGCACCTGGACGATCGACGACAACCTGGAGACCTTCCGCGTCATCAAGGACGGCCGGACCCACCACGCGGCGGACACCAACATCTGGGGCGTCACCTTCGCCGACGACGACCGCTTCTACGCCACGCTCGCCACCGGCGGCCGGACCTACCTGGTCCGCGGCGACGTCACCGCCCGCACCCTCACCACCCTGCACGGCAACGTCGAGTGCCCGTCCCTGTCGCCGGACGGCACCCGCGTCGCGTACAAGAAACGCGTCAAGGGGGCCTCGCCGGACGCCCCTTGGCGGCTGTACGTGCTGGACCTGCGGACCATGAAGGAGACCGCGACCGCCGAGTCCCGCAACGTCGACGACCAGGCCCTGTGGTCCGACGACCGCACCCTCGTCTACGCCCTGCCCGGTGACTACGGCTCGGACCTGTGGACGGTCCCCGCAGACGGCACCGGCACGGCCCGCCGTCTGATGACGTCGGCGGTCGCCCCCGCCTACCTGGGCTGAGGCGGGCCTGCCCCGGGAGACCGCGCCGGCCTCCCGGGGCAGGTTCGACCAGGCTGTCAGTGACCGAAGCTGAACCAGTTCACGTTCACGAAGTCGGCCGGCTGGCCGCTGGTGAAGGTCAGATAGACGGAGTGGGTGCCGGTGACCCGGCTGATGTTCGCCGGGACCGTTCTCCAGGACTGCCAGCCGCCCGTGTTGGCGATCGAGAAGCTGCCGACCGGGGCCGCCGTCGGGCTGTCCAGCCGTACCTCTACCAGACCGCTCACCCCGCCGGCCGCGCCGCTCGCCACCCGGGCGAAGAACTGGGTGGCCCCGGTGGAACCGAAGTCGACGTTCTGGTAGAGCGCCCAGTCGCCGTTGGCCAGCGAGGCGATGTTCTGGCCGCCCCCGGTGTCGGTCGTGGCCTCGGTGCCGACCCCGTTCTGGCCGTTGAAGGACTCCGCCTGGATCGTGCCGTAGGCGTCACGGCCGCCGGTCGGCGGGGGAGTGGTACCGCCTCCGCCCGAGGAGAGCACCTGCACGTAGTCCACGACCATGGGCACCCCGGACTGCGTGCCGGAGTCCAGCCCGCCGCCGAACGCGTCCGGGAACGCGCCGCCCATCGCCACGTTGAGGATGATGAAGTACCCGTGGTTGGTGGCGTTGGCCCAGGTCGTCGCGTCCACCTGGCTCGCGTTGACGGAGTGGAACTGGGTGCCGTCGACGTAGAAGCGGATCGTCTCGGGGCTCACCGAGCGGTCCCACTCCAGGGTGTAGGTGTGGAAGGCGGACTGGCAGGTCGCGCCGGGACAGGGGACGTTGTTGCCGATGCCCGTCGTCTCGTTGCAGGGGCCGCCCGGGTTGGTGCCGCAGTGCATGGTGGCCCACACGCGGTTCATGCCCTGGACGTTCTCCATGATGTCCAGCTCACCGACGCCCGGCCAGTTCTGGTAGTTGCCGCGGTAGGGCGCACCCAGCATCCAGAACGCGGGCCAGTAGCCCTCGGCGGCGGTGCCGGTGACGTTCGGCATCTGGATACGGGCCTCGACGCGCAGCTTGCCGCCGGCCGGAGGCTGGAAGTCGGTGCGGTTGGTCTCGATGCGGCCCGAGGTCCAGTTGCCGGCCGCGTTGCGCAGCGGGGTGATGCGCAGGTTGCCGTTGCCGTCCAGCGCCACGTTGCCGGTGCTGTTGGTCATCGTCTCGACCTCGCCGGTGCCCCAGTTCGCGGGGCCTCCCGGATACGAAGTCCCGGTCGCGTACTGCCAGTTCGAGGTGTTGACGCCGGTCCCCGCGGTGCCGTTGAAGTCGTCCACGAAGACCTGCGACCAGCCGGTCGGCGGGGTGGGGGCGGAGGCGTCGGCGGGGAGGGTGGCGGCGGTCGCGAGGGCCGCGGCCAGACCGAGGGTGCTCAGGACGGCGACGAGGGCCCGCCGCCGTCTGGGTATACCGGAGGTTTCGCTCATGGGGGTGCCTCTCGGGTACGGGGGGAAGTGAGCGCGGGTGTCTTCGGGAGCCTTTGAGAGCGCTCTCAAAGTGGGCCCAATGTGCTCGCAGTCACTCCGGCCGTCAAGAGGTTGAGCCGTGAAAGTCGTTTCGTCCCTGGTGAGTTCACCCTCTGAAACCGGGCGCGCCCACTGGACGGCGTACCCGTTGGAAGAGGCGCCCGCTAGACGGCGCTGGCCGCCTTCCAGTCCGCCCACGACAGGTTCCAGCCGTTGAGCCCGTTCGACGGCTCCACCGTCTTCTCGCCGGAGTTCTTCACGATCACGACGTCGCCGAGCATGGAGCTCTCGTAGAACTTGTAGCCGTCCACGGACCTGTCGCTCGCGCCCTTCGCGTCGTGCAGGCCGACGCAGCCGTGGCTGGTGTTCCTGTGGCCGAACACCGCGGTGGACGCCCAGTAGTTGCCGTGTACGAAAGTCCCGGAGGTGGTCAGGCGCTGGGCGTGCGGGACGTCGGAGATGTCGTACTCGTCGCCGAGCCCGACCGTCGAGGACTCCATGCGGGTCTGCTTGAACCGCTCACTGATGACCATGATCCCGGACCAGGTGGTGTGGTCGGAGTCGCCGCCGGAGACGGGATAGGTGGCGATGGTCGAGCCGTCGCGCCTGACCGTCATCTCCTTGGTGGCCAGATCGACCGTGCTGATCTGCTCGCGGCCGATGTGGAAGGTGACGTCCTTCGCCTGAACGCCGTAGACGCCGTCCGTGCCCTGGACGTCCTTGAGCCGCAGGCTCAGCGTGATCTTCGTGCCGGGTGCCCAGTAGGTCTCGGGGCGGAAGTCGAGCCGGGTGTCGCTGAACCAGTGGCCCACGATCTCCACCGCGGGCTCGGCGGTCACGGTGATCGCCTTCTGGACGGCGGCCCGGTCGGACACGGCGTGGGTGAAGTTCAGCGACACCGGCATGCCCACGCCGGAGGTGGAGTTCGCCTCCGGGGTGAAGTAGCCCACGAAGGTCTCGCCGGGGGACTTGGTGGTGAAGGTCGTCGTCCGGGCGGTCCCGCCTGCGGTGGTCGCCGTGACCGTGTACTTCGTGCCCGAGTACGGGTTCCTCGCCGAAGTCCACCTGGTCCTCGTCGCGTTGAGGGTCCCGGCCAGCGTGGAGCCGTCGTTGCCGGTCACCTTCACGGAGGCCAGCGTGCCGTCGGTGACGGTGACCTGGACGGGGCTCGCGAAGTCGGCCCTGGTGGTGCCGTCGGCGGGGGTGACCGCTATGGCCGCCTTCTTCGCGGCGGCCCGTGCGGACGGGGGCGCGGACGACTCCGTGGCGTCCGAGGCGTCCGCGGAGTCGCCGCATCCCGTCAGGACGGCGGCGGCGGGCACGGCGCCCAGGGCGGCGAGCAGCCCGCGCCGCGACCACCTCTCCCTCTCTCGTCCGGACCGGTTCGATATGTGCGGGACGCCCACGGCACACCTTCCTGAGATATCCGCCTTTGCGGGTGCATGCTGCCGCGCGCACATGTGCTGATCCTTGGAATCAGCGGTCCGCTTCCTGAGATTCCCGTGAGGACTCCGCTCGGAGGGGCGGTCCGGGCGCAGCCTCCCGCAGCCCGAATCGTTCGTGCGCCCGGCGCAGCGGCTCCGGCGCCCACCAGGCCCGGCGGCCCAGCAGCGCCATCGTCGCCGGGACCAGCAGCATCCGGACGACCGTCGCGTCGATCAGCACGGCCAGGGTCAGTCCGAGACCGATCTGGAGGATGGGCGAGAAGCCGCCGGTCATGAAGGCGCCGAAGACCACCGCGAGCAGCAGCGCGGCACAGGTGACGACCCGCCCCGACCGGCGCAGCCCGGTCACCACGGCCTCCCGCTCGTCCCCGGTGCATTGCCGTGCCTCCCGCATCCGGGCCAGGATGAAGATCTCGTAGTCCATGGCGAGCCCGAAGGCGATCGACACGACCAGCGGGGGCACGGTCAGGCTCAGTGCGCCCAGTCCTTCGCCGCCGAGCAGCCCGGCCCCGTGGCCGTCCTGGAAGACCCACACCACCACGCCGAGCGCGGCGCCCAGGCTGAGCAGGGTGGTCGCGATGGTGCGCAGCGGGAGCAGCACCGAGCCGGTGAAGGCGAACAGCAGGACGAAGATCCCGGCCAGGACGGTCAGTGCCGCCCAGGGCGCCCGCTCGGCGAGCATCGCGCGGAAGTCGACCAGCCGGGCCGCGACCCCGGTGACCTGGACGGGCTCGGCGCCGCGTATCTCCCGGACCCGTTCGACCAGGCCGGTGGCCGCCCCGCCGTCCACGCTGCCCGGCGGCCGCAGCTCCACGACCGTGGTGCCGCCCGGCAGGTCACGGGACTCGGCGTGCGGGACCAGGGCGCCGATCCGGCCTGCGGTCGCGGGGGTGGTGCCGGGCCCGAGGACGACCACCACGGGCGAGACCCCGGTGCCCTCGGGGAAGTGCGCGTCGACGGTGTCGTACAACTGCCGTGCCTCGGTGGTCGCGGGCAGCTGCCGGGCGTCGCCGATGGCGATGCGCAGGCCGGTCACGGGCAGGGCCAGGAGCAGCAGGACCGGGACGACGGTGACCAGGACGGCGGTCCGGCGGCGCTGCGCGACGCGGGCGAGGCGGGCGAAGACCCGGCCTTCCTCGTCCTCGGAGCGCGCCTTCGAGGGCCGGATCCGCCCGCCGAACCTCGATAGCAGCGCGGGCAGCAGCGTCACCGCGGCCAGCATGTCGACCACCACGACCGCGGCGACGGCCAGGCCGATGCTGCGCAGGAACACGCTCGGGAAGACCAGCAGTCCGGTCAGGGAGACGGCCACGGTGAGCCCGGAGAACAGGACGGTCCGGCCTGCCGAGGCGACCGTGCGGTGCACGGCCTCCACCACGTCGTCGGTGTGCCGGCGTTCCTCGCGGAAGCGGACCAGGGTCAACAAGGCGTAGTCGACGGCGAGTCCGAGGCCCAGCATGGTGGTGACCTGGATCGCGTAGACCGAGATGTCGGTGATCTGGCTGAAGACGAACAGGCCGAGGAACGCGCCCGCGATCCCGCTCACCGCGACCACCAGCGGCAGCGCGGCGGCGCGCAGTCCGCCGAACACGACGAGCAGCAGGGCGAGAACGACCGGCAGGGAGACCAACTCGGCTGTCTTCACGTCCTCCTGGGCCCGCTCACCGAGCTGCCTGCCGAGGAGTTCGCCGCCGCTGACGTGGACGTCGGGCGCGTCGATCCGCTTGACGGTCTCGACCGCCGTGTCCGTCGCCTCCTCCTCGGCCTCGTCGCTGAGACCGCCCTCGAAGGTGACGGGGATGACCAGGGCCTGTCCGTCGCGGGCGGTGAGGCCGGGGGTCGTGTACGGGTCCGGTACGTCGGCGACCCCGGCGATTCGCCGGACCTCGGCGACGGTCCGCTCGACCTGGGCGCGCAGGGCCGCGTCGGAGACGGCCTCGCCCGCGACGACCGCGGTGACGGACTCGCCGGTCGGGTCGATGTGGGAGAGGTGGTCGTCGGCCAGCTCGGACTCGGTGCCGGGGACGTCGGGCACGTCGTCGGAGAGGCCGGCGAAGACGCCCGTACCGAGGCCGAACCCCAGCAGCAGGAACGCGGCCCACAGGCCGATGACGGTGAGCGGGCGACGGGTCGCCGCCCGGGCGAGGGTGGAGAGCACGGGGGCCTCCCGGCGGGTTGGCGGTGGCTGGTGACACCGATGGCTGGTGACACCGGCGGTCGAAGGCAGCGGTGTTCGAGGGCCGCGCTGGTCGAAGGCAGCGGTGTTCGAGGGCCGCGCTGGTCGAGTGCACCGGTGGTGTGGGCACCCTCAGACTGCTGCTGTCGGCGTGCTCACCGGATCGCCGTCGCGGGCGGTTTCCGGGACTCCGCCGTACGGGTGAGGCCGGGCCCCGGCTCACTCCCACGGGGGAGGAATTCTCGGTACCCGTCGAGGAGTTGACCTTGGAGACAGCTACGAGGAGGCCGCATGTCCGAGGTACCACCCACCGTCCGTGAACTCCGTCTCGTCGTCACCGCGGACGACTACGACGAGGCGCTGCGCTTCTACCGGGACGTGCTCGGTCTGCCCGAGCGGGCCGCATTCTCGTCGCCCGACGGCAGGGTCACGATCCTGGAGGCGGGGCGGGCCACGCTGGAGCTGACCGACCCGAACCATGCCGCGTTCATCGACGAGGTGGAGGTCGGCAAGCGGGTCGCCGGGCACATCCGGGTGGCGTTCGAGGTGGACGACTCGACGGCGACCACGGCGAGGCTGGCCGAGGCCGGGGCGGAGGTGATCGCCGAGCCGACCCGCACGCCGTGGAACTCCCTCAACTCCCGGCTCGAGGCGCCCGGGTCACTGCAACTGACGTTGTTCACCGAGCTCGACGCATAAGAGCGTTCTCGACTGCCGGTCCGCGGGGGCTGGTCGCGCAGTTCCCCGCGCCCCTGAGGGCGCCTACGGCGCCCCCGGCGTCACCAGACCCGTCTCGTACGCGCGGATCACCGCCTGGACCCGGTCCCGCAGCCCCAGCTTGCTCAGGACGTTGCTGACGTGGGTCTTCACCGTGTGCTCGCTCACGAACAGGGTCGTGGCGATCTCGGCGTTCGACAGGCCCCGCGCCAGCATCCGCAAGGTCTCCACCTCCCGGGCCGTCAGGACGTCCAGGCAGCCGGGGGCGGGTCCGGTGGCCGTCTCCTCGCGGCGGCGGCGCACGATGTCCGCCACCAGGCGGCGGGTGACGGCCGGGGCGAGGAGGGAGTCCCCGCCCGCCACCACGCGGACCGCGTGGACGAGGTCGTCGCGGCGGACGTCCTTGAGCAGGAAGCCGCTGGCGCCCGCGTACAGAGCGTCGTACACGTACTCGTCGAGATCGAACGTGGTCAGCATGACCACCTTGCAGCTCGACCCCGCGCACACCCGGCGGGCCGCCTCCAGGCCGTCCATGACCGGCATCCGGATGTCGAGCAGGAGGACGTCCGGGGCGTGTCGGCGGACCGCGGCGACCGCCTCCGCGCCGTCCCCGGCCTCGGCGATCACCTCGATGTCCGGCTGCGCCTCCAGGATCATGCTGAAGCCGCTGCGGACCAGTTCCTGGTCGTCGGCGACGACCACCCGGATGCTCACCCGAGCGCCGCCTCCCGGCCGGCGCCTGCGGGCAGCCGTACGACGACCCGGAAGCCGCCCTCGGGGCCCGGCCCGGTCTCCGCGCTGCCCCCGCAGGCCGCCGCCCGCTCCCTGAGGCCGATCAGCCCGTGGCCGCCGACCATGCGCCCGGGCCCGGTGCCCTCGTCGGTCACCGTGAGTGTCAACTCGTCCTCTCCCCAGTCGAGTTCCACCTGTGCACGGGAAGCGTACGCGTGCTTGACGGTGTTGGTCAGGGCTTCCTGCACCGCGCGATAGGCGGCGACCTCGGTGTCCGGGGGAAGGGGGCGCGGGCGGCCACGGACGCGGAAGTCGACCCGCAGGCCGGTTGATTCGGAGACCTGGCGGACCAGGGACGGGAGCGCCGCGAGGTCGGGCTGCGGCAGCCGGGTGGCGCCGCTCCGGCGCTCCTCCTCCTTCAACACCCCAAGGATCCTCCGTAGTTGGCCCATCGCGTCCCGCCCGCTGGCCGCGATGGCGTCGAACGCCGCCTCGGCGCGGGCCGGGTCGCTGCGCACCACGACCGGTCCGGCCTCCGCCTGGACGACCATCAGGCTCACCGCGTGCGCCAGGATGTCGTGCATGTCCCGGGCGATCCGGGCCCGTTCCTGGGCGATGGCCCGCGCGGTCTCCGCGGCCCGCTCCCGCTCGAGGCGGGCGGCCCGGTCCTCGACCGCCGCGGTGTACGCGCGCTGGAGGCGGGCCAGCACACCGAGGCCGTAGGCGCAGACCATGCCGGTGAGGTGGAAGGCGTACTCGAAGGGCTGGGCGTGCTCCTTGAACTGCATGGTCAGCACGGCCCCGAGCAGCCAGCTCACCAGCATGCTGCGGCGCTGCCAGGGCAGGCCCTGGACAGCCATGGTGTAGAGGACGACGAGGCCGCTGTAGGGGACGTCGGGCGGAGGCGCATGGTAGTACGCCATCGCGGTGGTGACCGTCGAGACGGCCAGGGCGGTCGCGTAGGGGAAGCGGCGCCGCCAGATCAGCGGAACGGCCGTGCCCGCTCCCAGCAGCCAGCCGACCAGGGTGAGCCGGTCGTCGCCCTCGTCCGGGAACATCCACTGGAGGGACGCCGCGAACAGCACCAGCACGGCGAGCGCACTGTCGACGACGTACGGGTTGGCCGACCTCAGGCGGTTCACGACCCGGCCGTACGGGTGCGCCGACCTCGCGCGGGTCACGACCAGGTCGTAGCGGGACCGGGCGGCGGACATGGGCGGCTCCTCGGGGCCGGGGCCGTTCCAGTATCACGACGACGGGCCGGCCGGGGCCTCACCGGTGCGAGGGATTTCCGGTGCCCGGGCGGGGCGCGACCGCGGGCTGCCAGCCCAGCGCCCGCGAGATGCCCAGCGCCGCGAGCCGTACCGCCGGGACCAGGGCCGGTACCTGGTCGTCGGCCTGGGGTACGACGACCGACACGGCCGCGACCACCGTGCCGTCCGGGCCGCGCACCGGGGCGGCCACCGACAGGGCGTCGTCGGTGACCTGACGGCTGCTCACCGCCACGCCCGCGCGCCGCACTTCGGCCAGCACCCGGCGCAGCCGCGCCGGGTCGGCGATCGTGTGCGGGGTGAACACCGCGAGCGGACCAGCGCAGTACTCCTCCTGCTCCCGCGGCCCGCAGTGCGCCAGCAGCACCAGACCGACCCCGGTGGCGTGCAGCGGCCAGCGCGCGCCGACCCGGATGTGCACCCCGACCGCCGAACGCCCCGAGATCCACTCGATGTAGACGACGTCCGAGCCGTCCCGCACCGCCAACTGCACGTTCTCGTGGGTGGCTTCGTACAGGTCCTCCAGGTACGGCAGCGCGAGCTGCCGCAGCGCGACCCCGCGCGGAGCCAGCGCGGCGACCTCCCACAGCCGCAGCCCCACGTGGTAGATCCCGGCGTCGTCCCGCTCCAGCGCGCCCCACTCGGTCAGCGCGCCGACCAGCCGGTGGGCCGTGGTCAGGGTCAGTCCGGCCCGTCGGCTGATGTCGGTGAGGGACAGCGCCGGGTGGTCGTGGTCGAAGGCGGCGAGCACGGACAGCAGCCGGTCCGGCGCGGTGGGGGTTCCTCCGCGCGCACCGGTCCTGGAGTGCGGGGCCACGGTCACGGCCGGTCGACGACCCTCAGCAGGAGGGCCTGGAGCGTCTCGCGCTCGGCGGCGTCGAGCGGGGCGAGCAGGTCGTTGGTGACCCGTCGGCCGGCCTCGTCGGTGCCGCGCAGGAAGGCCCGGCCGTCCTCGGTCAGCACGACGATCTTGCTGCGCCGGTCGTCGGGGGAGGGGCGGCGCTCGGTCATGCCCAGCCGCTCCAGGTCGTCGACCAGGCCGACGATCGCGCTCGGGTCGTAACCGAGCCGGGTGCTCAGCTCCCGCTGGAGGGCGCCCTCGGAACCGGCGAGATACCGCAGCACCGCGTAGTGCCGCAGCCGCAGCCCCGACTCCTGGAGGAACGTGTTGAACAGCTGGCCCGAGCGCAGGCCGAGGCGGTACAGCAGATAACCGGTGTCCGCGTGCAGCCCGCGCATCCACGGCTCCTCCGCGTCCATGGGCTTCGGGGTCACGTGCTGGCTGGTGATGGCGAGCTCCCTGGGTCGGTACGACGTACAGATTCCAGCATGACTCACCCGGAGGTCTCCAACAACTATTGACGTCACCAATTATTGCTCTTAACTTCGACCTCGCAGTCGTACCCCTCGGGAAGGGACCCGCTCGTGCCCAGCATCGATCTCTCCGGCAAGGTCGCCGTCGTCACTGGCAGCGGCCGGGGCCTCGGCCTCGCCTACGCGCACGCCCTCGCCGCCCACGGCGCCTCGGTCGTCGTCAACGACGTGGACGAGGCGGTGGCCGAGCAGGCGGTGAAGACCATCACCGAGGCCGGCGGCCGGGCCGTCGCCGAGGTCGTCCCGGTCGGCACCACCGAGGCCGCCGAGCGGCTCGTGAACCGCGCGGTGGAGGAGTTCGGGCGGCTGGACATCCTGGTCACCAACGCGGGCATCCTGCGCGACAAGGTGCTGTGGAAGATGACCGACGACGACTTCGACGCGGTGATCACCACCCACCTCAAGGGGACCTTCACCTGCGCCCGCGCCGCCGCCGTGCGGATGCGCGAACAGGGTGAGGGCGGCTCGCTGATCCTGGTCGGCTCCCCGGCCGGGCAGCGCGGCAACTTCGGCCAGACGAACTACGCCGCCGCCAAGGCAGGCATCGCCGCGTTCGCCCGCACCTGGTCGATGGAACTGGGCCGCGCGAACATCACGGTCAACGCGATCGTGCCGGTCGCCGCGACCGCGATGACCGAGACCATCCCCGCCTTCGCCCCCTACATCGAGGCCATGCGCAACGGCGAACCGCTGCCGGACTTCCTGCGCAAGGGCGAGGGCTTCGGCACCCCCGAGGACTGTGCGGCCCTCGTGCCCTTCCTCGCCTCCGAGGCGGCCCGGGGCATCACCGGACAGGCCATCGGCATCGGCGGCGACAAGGTGGCACTCTGGTCCCATCCGCAGGAGATCAAGGCCGCGTACGCCGACGGCGGCTGGACCCCCGAGACGCTGGCCGACGCCTTCCCCACCTCGGTCGGTGCCGAGCTCCAGACGGTCGGCATCCCGGCGCCCAAGTTCCCGGAGGCATGATGGCCCCCTCGATGAACATCGACGACCTGGTCGCCATCGACGTCCACACCCACGCGGAGGTCTCCTCCAAGGGCCACTCCTCCCTGGACGACGACCTCCACGACGCCTCCTCCGCCTACTTCAAGGTCGAGGGCAAGCGGAAGCCCACGCTGGAGGAGACCGCCGCGTACTACCGCGAGCGCAGGATGGCCGCCGTGATCTTCACGGTGGACGCGGAGTCCGCGACCGGCACCGCGCCCGTCCCGAACGAGGAGGTCGCCGAGGCCGCCGCCGCCAACTCCGACGTGCTGATCCCCTTCGCCTCCATCGACCCCTTCCGGGGGAAGGCGGGCGTGAAGCAGGCCCGCCGGCTGGTCGAGGAGTACGGGGTGAAGGGCTTCAAGTTCCACCCCAGCATCCAGGGCTTCTTCCCCAACGACCGCTCGGTGGCCTACGACCTCTACGAGGTGATCGAGGAGACGGGCACCATCGCCCTCTTCCACACCGGGCAGACCGGTATCGGCGCCGGGGTCCCGGGCGGCGGCGGGATCCGTCTGAAGTACTCGAACCCGCTCCACGTGGACGACGTGGCGGCCGACTTCCCGCACCTGAAGATCATCCTGGCGCACCCGTCCTTCCCCTGGCAGGACGAGGCCCTCGCCGTCGCCACCCACAAGCCGGGCGTCCACATCGACCTGTCCGGCTGGTCGCCGAAGTACTTCCCGCCGCAGCTCGTGCAGTACGCGAACACCCTGCTCAAGGACAAGGTCCTCTTCGGCTCCGACTTCCCCGTCCTCACCCCCGACCGCTGGCTCGCCGACTTCGAGAAGCTGTCGATCAAGGATGAGGTGAAGCCGAGGATCCTCAAGGAGAACGCCGCCCGCCTGCTCGGGCTGACCAAGCCGTAAGGGGCCCCAGATGCGCAACGAGGGACTGGGTTCGTGGCCCGCACGCCGGGCCCGCAAGACCCCGCACCGCACCGCCCTGATCCACGGCGGCACCACGCTCTCGTACGCCGAGCTGCACATCCGCGTCACCCGCCTCGCGCACGCCCTGCGCGCCCGGGGCATCCGGCGCGGCGACCGGGTCGCCTACCTCGGCCCCAACCACCCCTCCTACCTGGAGACGCTGTTCGCGGCCGGAGTCCTGGGCGCGGTCTTCGTCCCGCTCAACACCCGCCTCGCCGGACCGGAGATCGCCTACCAGCTCTCCGACTCCGGGGCCAGGGCGCTCGTCTACGGTCCCTCGCACGCGGGCCTGGTCGCCGGACTGCCGGGCAGCACCGACGTCCGTACGTACGTCGAAGCCGGCGCCGAGTACGAGCAGTTGCTCGCCGGGGCGCCGGCCGAACCCATCGACGAGCCGGTGATCCCCGACGACACCTGCATCATCATGTACACCTCGGGCACGACAGGGCGGCCCAAGGGCGCCATGCTCACCCACGGCAACCTGACCTGGAACGCGATCAACGTCCTCGTCGACCACGACCTGATCGCCGACGAACGCGCGCTGGTCTCCGCCCCGTTGTTCCACACGGCGGGCCTGAACATGCTGACCCTGCCGGTGCTGCTGAAGGGCGGCACCTGCGTCCTGGTCGAGGCCTTCGACCCGGACGCGACCTTCGACCTGATCGCCCAGCACCGGATCACCTTCATGTTCGGGGTGCCGACGATGTTCGAGCAGGTGGCGCGGCACCCGCGCTGGGCGGACGCGGACCTGTCCTCCCTGCGCATCCTGACCTGCGGCGGCTCCCCGGTGTCGACCTGGCTGATCACCGCGTACGGGGAGCGGGGGCTCACCTTCCTCCAGGGCTACGGCATGACCGAGGCGTCCCCCGGCACCCTGCTGCTGGACGCCGAGCACTGCGCCAGCAAGGTCGGTTCGGCGGGCGTCCCGCACTTCTTCAGCGACGTCCGGGTCGTACGGCCGGACCTGGCGCCCGTGGACATCGGCGAGACCGGCGAGGTCGTGCTCCGGGGCCCGCACGTCATGCCCGGCTACTGGGGGCTCCCCGAGGAGACCGCCGCCTCCTTCACCGATGGCTGGTTCCGCAGCGGGGACGCGGCCCGGATCGACGAGGACGGCTATGTCTACATCGTCGACCGCATCAAGGACATGATCATCTCCGGCGGCGAGAACATCTACCCCGCCGAGATCGAGGACCTCCTCCTCGGCCATCCGGACATCGCCGAATGCGCGGTCATCGGCGTCCCGGACGAGAAGTGGGGCGAGGTCCCGAGGGCGGTCGTCGTCCCGCGCGAGGGCAAAGTGCCCGACCCCGACGAGGTGCTGGCCTCCCTGGCCGGCCGGCTCGCCAAGTACAAGATCCCCAAGTCGGTGGTGGTCGCGGACGAACTCCCGCGCACCGCCTCCGGAAAGCTCCTCAAGTCCCGGGTGCGCAAGCGCTACGGCAACAGTTAAGGAACCCCATGAGCCTCACCGTGAACGGCCTCGACGAACTGAAGAAGCTCGCGGGCAGCGACCTCGGCACCAGCGAGTGGATCGAGGTCACCCAGGAGCGGATCGACACCTTCGCCGACGCGACCGGTGACCACCAGTGGATCCATGTGGACCCCGAGCGCGCCAAGGACGGTCCGTTCGGCGCCCCCATCGCCCACGGTTACCTGACCCTGTCCCTGTTCATCCCCCTGTTCACCGAACTCCTGGACGTCCAGGGCGTGACGACGAAGGTCAACTACGGCCTCAACAAGGTCCGTTTCCCCTCGCCGGTGAAGGTAGGCTCCCGCATCCGCCTGGTCGGCAAGCTGACCGAGGTCGAGGAGGTGCCCGGCGGGGTCCAGATCACCGTCGACGGGGCGATCGAGATCGAGGGCGGCGCCAAGCCGGCGGCGGTGCTTCAGAGTCTTTCCCGGTTTTACGCCTAGGACTTCCGGGTGGAGGCAGTGGGGAACCGCGGGACCGTCGTGACTGGTCGCGCAGTTCCCCGCGCCCCTCAAGGGCGCCTGCCTCAGCCGGTGACGTCGACGAAGACCGGGTTCGAGTAGAACCAGGTGTCCGCCCACGGGTCGCCGTCGCCCGGCGCGTGCGGGATCGGGCCGTGCGGGTCGATCGCCGCACCGAGGTAACCCGCCCCGTGCCGGTTGCCGTCGCTGCCGCGCAGGCGGACGTAGAACGACTCGTCCCCGGCGGTCAGCGGGATGCGCAGGGTGTACGTCCCCTTCCGCCCCGACACGTCCCTGGTCTGTACGACCTTGGTGTCCGGCGCCCGCCAGCCGTCCCGGTCGGCCACCGGACCGCGCACCGCGCCCCGGATCACGTCCACGTGCGCCAACTCGGGGAGGATGCCCTGGGGGTTGGGGCGGGACGCGGAGGTGACCGTCACGTACAGCGTGAGCTTCTCGCCCTTGCGGACCCGCAGCCGGCCGCCCAGGGTGACCCCGCGCCCGGAGTCGCAGTCCCGCTTCACCCGGACGTCGAGCCCGTCCAGAAGGTGCCCATGGTCCACCCAGACGCGACCCGCGCGCAGACCCGCCATCACCGAGCGGTAGCCGTGCCGCGTCACACCGACGTGGGTACGGCTGAACTCGCCCGGCCAGAAGTCGCTGCCGGGCTGCGGGGTGTCGGTGTTCACCGGGTCAGGGAGCTTGCCGGTGTTGTCGAAGTTCTGCCCCGCGGGCCAGTCGCCGTTCTTCCAGGTGTCGAAGACCGTGCGGTGGTTGTCGGAGTTGGTGGTGATCGAGTACAGGCTGCCCTCGGCCAGCATCGAGTCCCACAGCCCGCCGACCGTCGCGGTCGCCCAGTCGAAACCGCCGTACGTCACATAGGCCTCGGCCGGATAGCCCGCCCAGGACTGCGCCGACGGCTTGTTCTCGTACTCGCCCCGGATCGACGTGGCGCCCCGCCACCCGGGGAGCGCCGCACCCTGGGCGCCCGGCGCGCCCTCCATGCCGATCATGACCTCGGGGGCCGCGTCCCGCCAGTTCCGCATCTCGTGCGGGGAGTCGATGCCGAGCCGCAGCGGATGGTTGGCGATGACGAGCACGTCGTCCACATAGCCCGAACGGCGCTGCTCCGCCAGCCACTTGATCGCCTTCACGGCGTGCGCCTCGTTGCGGGCGGTGTCGGCCGCGCCCGCGGAGCCCTCGGTGTAACCGAGCAGCTTGCCGTCGTAGGCCAGCTCGAACTGCGTGAGCAGATCGGTCTCGTGGGGGCCGGGCGCGGCGAACACCGTGCAGTGCTCGGCGGCCGGGATGTACCACTCCAGGCCCTGGAAGATCAGCTGACGCGGGTTCTCGGCGCGGGCCTTGACGATCTCCGCGTGCTCCAGCTTCGCGCCGAAGTTCGCGTGCCCGAAGTTGGAGTGCTCGTTGAACACCATCCAGTCCAGGCCGTACTTGGCGGCGGCCCGCGCCTGCTGGGAGAAGGTGTACTTCGCGTCGTGGCTGTAGACGGAGTGGACGTGATGGTCGCCCACCAGGTAGGCGAGGTGGGGGTCGTCGCCGCCCGGACCCCGCTTCCGGGAGGCGGCGAGAGCGGGAGTGGCGGCCGACCCGAGCGCGAACGCGGCGCCGAACAGGCCCGCACGGCGCAGGAGTCCGCGTCTGGACACGCCCTGGGCGTCGAGGTCGGCGGGGGAGACGGAGGGGTCGGCCCAGGAGGGGAGCTGCTGCTCGGTCATGGTGATCCTCGGGAAGGGGTCAGTGAGTCATGAAGGACGAGACGGGCAGCGCCCGCGAGACGATCCGGACGTCGCCGAGACGGCCGTGGAAGATCTGGTCGATCTTGTCGGCGTAGGTGTAGCCGCCGAGCAGCCACGGCTCGCCGACCGAGGTGATCCCGACGGCGGAGGCCTTCGGGTTGCGGACCACCGGGCAGCCCTGGACGTACAGCGTGGTGTGCCTGCCGTCGTTGACGACGGCCAGGTGCCACCAGGTCTCCAGCGGTGTCTCCTGGCCCCAGTTGGTGGCGATGCCCTCCTGGTTGAGCGGCCGCATGGCCCACTGCGGTTCGCGGTCGTTGGAGAGGGAGAGGGTGGCGAGCGGCTCGTCGGGGTCGTCGCCGGTCTTGCCCGCGGCGCCGCCGGTGCCCTGCCGACTGATCAGTCCCGCCCAGGCGTTGTGGTCCGGGTCCCAGTCGGCGGGCATGCGGTAGAACACCTCGATGGTGTAACCGTCCTTGAACTCCGCCGAGTTGAGCGGTGCCCCGTCGACCGTCCGGAGGTATGCGCCCTTCAGCGGGGACTTCCAGCCCCGGAACTCCAGGCTGCCGTGGCCGGGCTGGTCGGGGTGGTGGTCAGGGGACCAGCCCAGGGTGCCGCCGCCCACCGGTACCACGGTGAGGTCGTTGCCGCGGCCGGAGAGGTCACGGACGGTGCCGGAGACGGCCGAGTCGAAACGCCAGTACGCGGCCGTGCCCGGTACGAGCATCTTCGAGGCCGGGCGGGCGGCGCGCGCGGGCACCGGGGCGAAGCCGGCGAAGCGCTCCGCGAAGTCGACCTCGACCGTGAACCGGTCGGCGTCGCCGCTGAGTTCGATCTCCTGCCGCTCCAGCTCGTTGAGGCCCTTCCCGGCCCGGCCGAGGATCCACGGGGAGACCGTCTCCACGTCGATCACGCCCCGGTCCAGGTCGAAGCGGTACAGGCGGATCATGGCCGCGCCGCCGAAGTACCGGTTCTGGTAGTTCGTCAGGTGCAGGTGGACGTCGTTGCCCGCGCTGTTCTTCCGGGTGGCCCGGCCGGCGGGCCAGTAGTGCCCGTTGAGGGTGAGGAAGATCTGGTCGTGGTCCTTGACCAGCCGGTCCCACAGCTGCTGCCCGTAGTCGGACAGGGTGTCGTCCTCGACGACCAGTTCGTGGGTCGTGAGGATCACCGGGGTCCTCGGGTGGGCGGCCAGGACGCCTTTCGCCCAGGCGTATCCCTGGTCCGACAGCCGCCAGTCCAGGGCCAGGACCAGCCACTCGCGCCCGGCGGCCCGGAACAGGTGGTAGGTGTTGTAGCCGTCGGCGGAGGCGCCACCGAAGGTCCGGTGCCGCTTGAACCGGGACGGCCCGAACGCGTCCAGGTACGGCGTCGCACCGCGCTGGTCGGTGCTGGACGACTTCACGTCGTGGTTGCCCGCGAGGACGCTGTAGCCGACCCCGCGCCGGTCCAGCAGCTCGAACGCCTCGCTGATCGCGGCGAATTCGGGAGCCGCCCCGTTCTGTGTGAGGTCGCCCAGGTGGGACAGGAAGACGATGTTCTCGTCCTTCCCGTGCTCCAGCAGATACCTCAGCGAGGCCTCGACGGGGGCCTTGTCGATGCTCGGCCCGTCGAAGAGGTACTGCGTGTCCGGCATCACGGCGAGCGTGAAGCGCCGGCTGTCGGGGTCGGGGCGGTGGCCGGCCACCGAGGCGGGGGCCGCCTCCGCCACGGCGGGAAGGGTGACCGCGGCGCCGGCCGCGGCGCCCAGCAGCGCCGTGGCCCGCAGGAAACTGCGCCGGCCGGCACCGGCCTGCGGGGCCTCCTGGCCGTGGTCGTGCTCATGCGAAGTACACACGTGTGCTCCAAGACGGACGTGAGGAAGTCGGTGAGGGGGTGTTCAGAGCGCGCGCAGCGTCCAGCTCCAGCGGTGGACGCCCGGCGTGACGAGACAGGAAGCGGTGGTGTCGGGTCCGCAGGAGGCGGTGCCGAGACCCCGGTGGGCCGCGTCGATGTGCACCACACAGCCCGCCCTCGGGACGAGCTCGTCGTGATGTGCCACCGCGGTGAGATCCGCGGCGCGGTACCGGCCCACCCCGACCTGGCGCGGTTCGTCCAGGACGACCGAGAGGCCGGTGGCGTCCGGCGCCGAGAGCGTGAAGTGCCGTACACCGTGACGGCCGCCGCTCTCCTGCGGACGCAGATAGGGGGTGAACAACGCGTCCACGGGCAGCGAGTGGTGGCCGACCGGTGCCCCGAAGGCACGGTCCGGATACGACTCCCAGGGGCCCTGTCCGAACCACTCCATGAGGTCGAGCCCGGCGACCGTCTCGAACACCGACCCGACCCGCGCCACGTCGTTCAGGTCCTCCGGCAGCTCGGCCGACTCCGCCACGTGGATCCCACCCTCGACCGCGGTGAGGACCTGCACATGACGGACCACACCCGCCGCGCAGGCGTACTCGGCGTGCACCGTGACCCGGCCCTCGGACTCCCGTACGTCCGCGACCTTGCGCACCAGCGCGTCCAGACCCCAGTCCCGCCAGCGCGGGGCCATGCCGCCGAGCTCGTCGTTGTCGGTGGGCGCCCGCCAGAGGGAGAGCGCGGGGGCGGCCGTGAGCAGCGGATGGATCAGGAGGCCCTCGTCGTCGACCTCGACGGAACGATTCGGCACCGCGAGCGCCGGTCGGGGTGCGGCCTTGCGCAACCGCACCTGAGGCACGCACACCACCGTCCCGCGCGGCGCCCAGGGCTCGTCCCGGGCGGTGGTCACCCGCAGGGTCAGCCACGCCTCGCCGCCGTCCTCGGGCAGCTGGAACGGCAGCGGCACCGCCGCCGTCTGACCGGGCCGCAGATCGGGCAGTTCGGCGGGCGCGGTAAGGGTGCGGCCGTCGGCCAGCGACAGCTCCCACTGTCCGGCCAGCCAGTCGAGGCCCCGGAAGTGCTGGTGGTTGCCGAGCACGATGCCCTCGTGCCGGAAGCACTCGATGCGCACCGGCGCGGCGATCTCCCGGTGCTCGTACATCGCCGGCTTCGGGGTCCGGTCGGGGAAGACCATCCCGTCCGCGATGAAGGCACCGTCGTGGTCGGCCTCGCCGAAGTCACCGCCGTACGCCCAGCGGTGGCCGGGCGCGGCGACACCGTTGTCATAGAGTCCGGCGCCCCCACGCCCGACCGGTCTGCCGTCGTTCACACGCTGGAGGATGCCGTGGTCCCAGAACTCCCAGATGAACCCGCCCTGAAGACCCGGCGTGGACTCGATGGCCGCCCAATGGTCGGCGAGCGTGCCGTTGCTGTTGCCCATGGCGTGGGAGTACTCGCACCAGATCAGCGGCTTGGTCTGCCGGCCGGAGAGCGCGTGCGCCACGCACTCCTCCAGCGGGGCGTACATGGGGCAGGCGATGTCCGTGGCGTCGCCGGCCGCCGCCCAGTCGAGCTTGGCCGCACCCTCGTACTGGACCGGCCGGGTCGGGTCGTGCCGCCGCAGCCAGCCCGCGGCGGCGTCGTGGTTGGCGCCGTAGTCGGACTCGTTGCCCAATGACCAGATGATGACCGACGGATGGTTCTTGTCCCGCAGCACCATCCGCGCGACCCGGTCCACGAAGGCGTTCAGGTAGCGCGGGTCGTCGGCGATCTCGTGGGCGTGGTCGTGCGACTCGATGTCCGCCTCGTCGACGACGTAGAACCCCAGCTCGTCGGCGAGGTCGTAGAGCGCGGGGTCGTTGGGGTAGTGGCTGGTGCGGATCGCGTTGAACCCGAAGCGCTTGAGCGTGACCAGGTCGGCGCGCATGTCGTCGTACGACACCGTCCGCCCGGTCAGCGGGTGGAAGTCGTGCCGGTTCACGCCCCGGACGAAGATCCGCTCGCCGTTGACGAGCAGGTCCCGGCCGGAGATCTCGACGTCCCGGAAGCCGATCCGGTGCCGTGCGGTGTCGGCGACCGTGCCGTCGGCCCGGTGCAGCCGGACGGTCAGGTCGTACAGCTCGGGCGTCTCGGCGTTCCAGGTGCGCACGTCCTCGACGACGGCCTGGATGCGGGCCTCGCCGAGGAAGTCGGAGACCCGCTCGTCCTCGCGGTTGAACCGGTCGAACTCCGCGTCCTGCGTCAACGCCAGGCCGTCCAGCTCCCCGCTGACGTACCAGCCCTCGGGCAGCGCGCCCCTCGCGTCCCGCACGGCGCAGTCGACGCGCAACGAGCCGTCGTAGGAGGCGCGCACGGTCACGTCCGCCAGCCGCAGCGGGTCCGTCGCGTACAGCCGTACCGACCGGGTGATCCCGCCGTGCCACCACTGGTCCTGGTCCTCGATGTGCGAGGCGTCCGACCACTTGACGACCGTGAGGCGTACGACGCTGCGGGCGCCTGCGCTCACGAGGCCCGTCAGGTCGAACTCGGCCGCCAGGTGGGAGTCCTTGGAGATCCCGACGGGCCGCCCGTTCACGTGTACGAGGAGCACGCTCTCGGCGGCCCCGACCTGGAGCACGATCCGGCGTCCGGCCCACTCGGCGGGGACGTCCACCTCACGCTCGTACACCCCCGTCGGGTTGGCGGCGGGGGAGTGCGGCGGGAACTCGGGGAACGGCATGCGGACGTTGAGGTACTGGGGCAGGTCGTCGGTGCCCTGCATCGTCCAGACACCGGGGACGTGGGCCGTCGACCAGGAGCCGCCGACCGGCGTGTCCGGAGTGGGCAGCAACTGGAAGCGCCAGTCGCCGTCCAGGGGGAGTGCTCCGGAGCGCCGGTCGACGGCGTTCATGGGCAGCCGCCCCCACGAGGTCACCTCGGGCGCCTCCCAGGGGCGCAGGGCGATCAGGGGGTCGGTGGGGCGGGGGCCGCGGGGTGCGTCGGTCATGACCGTTCCGTAGTCGGTGGTGCGGGGGCGTGGCAGGACTGGCCGTGGCCGTGCAGGACCCGGCCCTGGAGGCCCCAGGCCGGGTCGACGCGGACGCCGAGCCGGTCCAGGGCGGTGGGGGCGATGTCGACGAGGCGCGGGGTGTCGAGCCGGGTGCCGCCCGCCATGCCGGGCTCGGCCAGCACGACGAACACCTCCCGCTCCGCGCGGGTGGCGCCGCCGTGGCCGCCGGTGTCGAGGTGCCCGTGGTCCGTGGTGACCAGCACGGTCCAGCGCTCCCGGGCGCGGGCGGGGTCCAGCCGGCGGGTCTCGACGGCCGTGAGGAGCCACCCGAGGTGGGTGTCCTGGGTGAGCAGGGCACGGTCGTAGGCGGGGCTGTGCGGGCCCTCGGCGTGGGCGGCCTCGTCGGTGGCGCCGAAGTAGACGAAGACGGCGTCCGGGTCGTCCTGGGTGAGCCAGCGCTCGGCGGTGCGGGCGACCAGGCGGTCCGCGGTGCCGTAGCCGTCGGTCTCACCGTCGTAGCGGACCCGGCGGCCGACGGCGGGGCCGAGGGTGCCGCGCCGGATCAGCTCCGGCCAGGACACCGCGGCCGCGGTGCGCAGCCGGCGCCGGGCGGTGCCGGCCCGGCTCAGGAAGTCGGGGTAGCGGGCGTAGTCGGCGCCCGCGAAGTCGTTGCCGCGTACGCCGTGCCGGTCGGGCCACACCCCGGTCAGCACGCTCGACCAGCCGGGCCCGGAGTCCGTGTACGCCATGCTGGTGGACGGCCCGTCCGGGGCCTGGCCGTCCACCTCTCCGTAGGGCAGCAGGCTGGTGCCGTGGGCGCCCGCCGCCATCAGGCCGTGCAGGACGGGTGCCACCGCGGGGGAGCGGGTGAGCAGGTCGTACCGCACCCCGTCCATCCCGACCACGAGCACCTTGCCGACGCTGTGACTCACCGCCCACCCCCTTCTCCAGTCGACCGCCCGGTGGGGCCGGACGGGGTGCTGGTTGCTTCGGCGGGCCGCCTGTCCGGGCCGCGGTGGGGCGGCGCGACGGTTGCGTGGGCGCGGCGCGGGCCGTCCCTCTCGACCACGGTGTGGCTCCCCGCGCACCCCCTTTCCTGCGGCGGCGGGCCGGCCAGAAGTCGCTGCCGGGCTGCGGGCTGCGCGGGGCGTCGTGGCCCGTCGAGCCGTGGGGCGGCGCGACGGTTGCCCGGGCGCGCCGCGACCTCGACCACGAGCACGTTGCCGCTGGTGTGGTTCACCGCCCACCCCCTTCCTCCCGGCACCCCGTCAGGTGCCCTGGACCGCGCCCTCGGTGGCGCCCGCGATGAAACCGCGGGCGAAGATGCTGAACACGATGACCAGGGGGAGTGCCGCCATCAGCACACCGGCCATGACCATGCTGTAGTCGGTGGTGTGGCCGACGTTGAGCTGGGCCAGCTCCACCTGGAGGGTCACATGGCCCGGGTCGGTGAGCACGACCAGCGGCCAGATGTAGTCGTTCCAGCAGTTGACGAAGGCGTAGATGGCGAGGAACGACAGCGCGGGCCTGATCATCGGCAGCGCGATGTTCCAGTACTGCCGGAAGAACCCGGCGCCGTCGATGCGGGCGGCGTCGAGGAGTTCGTCGGGCACGCCGTTCTGGATGTACTGGTGCAGCCAGAAGATGCCGAAGGCGTTGGCGAGGGACGGCAGGGCCAGCGCCTTGAGCATGCCCACCCAGCCGATCTTCGACATCAGGATGAACTGCGGCAGGATCGCCAGCTGGAGCGGCAGCATCATGAACAGCAGCAGCGTGCCGAAGAGGATCTTGCGTCCGGGGAAGTCGAACTTGGCGAAGGTGAAGGCCGCCAGCGAGTCGATGAACAGCACCAGGACGGTGGTGACGGTCGCGACCATCACCGTGTTGAGCATCGACCCGAAGAAGTCGATGGTGTTCAGCACGTGCCGGATGTTCTCCAGCAGGTGCGAGCCGAAGGTGAACTTCGGCGGGCTCTTGTAGATGTCCTGCGTGGTGTTGGTCGCCATGATGATCGTCCACGCGAACGGGAAGACCGAGACGAGGACGGCCACGATGAGAACGATGTGCGCCGTGAGGCCCTTGGGGCGGCGGAGTTTCCTGCCCGCCGTGGCCGGCCGTGCGGTGTCGAGGGCCGTCATGCCTTCCTCCCTCGTGTGGTGAGACGCCAGTTGACGGCGACGAGGATGATGATCAGGACGAAGAAGGCCCACACGATGGCCGCGCCGTAGCCGTAGTCGTTGTTGAGGAAGGCCGACTGGTAGAAGTACAGCAAGGTCGTCAGGCCCGCCTGGCCCGGGCCGCCGAGGTTGGCGTTGGCGGCGTTGCTGGCGAACAGGACCTGCGGTTCGCTGAAGCTCTGGAGGCCGTTGATGGTCGAGATGATGACCGTGAACAGGATGATCGGCCGCATGATCGGAATGGTGATCTGGAAGAACGTGCGGATCGGGCCCGCGCCGTCCATCTTCGCCGCCTCGTAGATCGAGCCCGGGATCGCCTGGAGACCGGCCAGGTAGATGATCATGTTGTAGCCGGTCCACTGCCAGGTCATCAGCAGCGAGATGACCACCTTGATCAGCCACGGATTGCTCAGCCACGGCACCGGCGAGATGCCGACTACGCCCAGGATCGCGTTGACCAGACCGAAGTTGTTGCTGAACACCGCGCCGAAGAAGATCGCCACGGCGACGATCGACGTCACGTTCGGCACGTACAGCGCGATGCGGTAGAAGCCCTTGAAGCGCCGCACCGAGTGCAGCAGCGTCGCCAGCATCAGGGCGCCGAAGAGGGTCGGCACGGTGGACAGCACCCAGATCACCAGGGTGTTGCGGATCGACAGCCAGAAGACCGGGTCGTCCCACAGGAACTTGAACTGCTGGAGCCCCACGAACTGCATGCTGCCCAGGCCGTCCCAGCGCTGGAAGGCCAGGTAGAGGGAGTAGAAGACCGGGAAGAACGAGAACGCGGCGAAGATCAGGTAGAACGGCGAGATCGCCAGGTACTGCCGCCAGTACGCCAGCGGACCCCGCCGTTTGGGCCGGGCCGAACCGGCGGGCGTGGTGCGCCGCGGGCGGAACCGGGCCGGGCCCGGCCCGCCGCGATGCCTGGGCACCGCGGCGGGACCGGTGACCGGAGGGGACGTCACCTCAGCTCACCCCCTGCCGCCGGGCGATCTGCTTGGCCTGGCCGACCGCGTCCTTCCAGGCGTCGTCGGGCTTCTTGCCCTTGGCCTCGATGTTGGTCAGTTCCGTCATGAAGGGGGCCATGACGGCGGCGTCGGCGGGCGCCTCGTAGGCCACCTTGATGGCCTTGGCGGCCGGGCCGAAGACCTCGATGATCTTCTGTCCGCCGAAGAAGGCGTCGGGGCCGGTCATGGCCGGCATGGCGTACGCGGCGGGCGCGGCCGGGAAGATGGCGGCGTCCGTGAAGCCGCGGGCGTCGTTGGCGGGGCTCAGGATCCAGCTGATGATCTTGAACGCCTCTTCGGGGTTGCGGCACTGCTTGGGCAGCGCCAGGTAGGAGCCGCCCTGGTTGGCCGGTCCGACCGGGTTGGCGCAGACCCGCCACTTGCCCTTGGTCTGCGGCGCCGCCTGCTCGATGTCCAGCGCGTGCCAGGCCGCGCCGAGCTCGGTGAGCAGGTTCTTGCCGACGGCGGCGTTCCAGGTGTTGTCGTTGATCTTGGCGTCGATGCCCAGGGTGTACGGCCGGACCGCCGTGGTCCACGCGGCGCGGATGTGGTCCCCGTCGCCGATGAAGTGGTTGTCCTTGTCGATGAACCGCTGGGTGCCCTGGCCGACCGCGATGTTGAAGACGGAGCCGATGTTGTTGACCAGGTAGGTGCCGGGGTTCTTCTTCTGGAGCTGGACACCGAGCTGGAAGTAGTCCTCCCAGGTCGTCACGAGCTCGGCGACCTTGGCGGGGTCGGTGTCCACCCCGCCCTTGGCGAAGAGGTCCTCGCGGTAGAAGAGCGCGGTGGGGCCGATGTCGATCGGGAAGCCGATCTGCTTGCCGTCCTCGGTCTGGGCCAGTTTGGTCTTCCAGTCCAGGTACTGCGAGGCGACCTTCTTGAAGCCGAGGTCGTTGAGGTCGAGGAAGCGGCCGGCGTTGGGCAGGAAGGACGCGATGTCCTCGCCCTTGATGCCGGTGATGTCGGGCACGGAGGTGCCCGCCGCGATGGTGGTGGTGAGCTTCTGCTTGAAGTCGCCGCCGATGGAGGCGGAGGTCAGCTTGACCTGGCCGGCGAAGTGCGTCTTGGCCTCGGCGACCACCTTGTCGCTGAGTGCGCCGCCCCAGTACCACAAGGTCAGGTCCTTGCCGTTCTTGGTGCCGCCCGAGCCCGAGCCGCCGCCGCAGGCGACGGTCAGTCCGGAGGCGGCCGCGGTGAGCGCGGCGGCCTGGAGGAAGCCTCTACGTGAAAGGTCCACGGGTCACTCCTGTTGTTCCTGTTCGTGGTGCTGAGGGGTGTGGGACGGACTGTGGGGGCGTTGTGAGGGTCAGTGGGGCCGGGGCGGGGTGACCGGGGCGTGGTGCACCGGCGGGCCGACGTCGGCCGGCAGCCGGTCGGTCAGGAAGCCGTACGTGCTGCGCAGCTCGGGGTCGGTCAGTGAGCGCCACCACCGGTCGACGCCGTACCAGCCGGGGGCCGCAAGGGCTCCGCCGTGCTCCTGGACGGAGAGCCCGGCCGCGAGCACGGCGAACCGCAGCCGCTCCTCCAGGGGCCAGCCGCCCAACGAGGCGGCGACGAACGCGGCGCCGAAGACGTCACCGGCGCCCGTGGCGTCCAGGACGCCGACGCCGAGGGCCGGGACGTCCGCGTACTCGCCGGTGCTCTGGTCGACGGCCACCGCGCCGTCGCCGCCGCGGGTGACCACGGCCACCGGCACCAGTTCGGCGAGCGTGCCGAGGGCCGCGACCGCGCTGTCGGTGCGGGTGTAGGCCATCGCCTCGGTCTCGTTCGGGAGGAAGGCGTGGCACAGGGCCAGCTGGTCCAGGAGGTCCTTCGACCACTCCTGGGTGGGGTCCCAGCCGACGTCCGCGTAGATGTCCGTGCCGTTCGCGGCCGCCTTGGCGAGCCAGGCGCGCGGTTCGGCCTCCAGGTGGACGAGGGCGGTGCGCGCCTCGGGCGGGTCGCCCATCAGCGCGTCCTGGGAGTACGGGGGCTCCTGGCCGTGGGTGACCAGGGCGCGGTCGGTGCCGTAGGCGAGGGCGACGGTGACGGGGGTGGGCCAGCCGTCCGCGGTGCGGGAGAGCGAGAGGTCGATGTCCTCCTGGTCGCACAGCACGTCCCGGCAGTGGTCGCCGTAGAAGTCGTCGCCGAAGACCGTGGCCAGCGAGGTGCGCAGGCCGAAGCGGGACGCGGCGACCGCCAGGTTGGCGATGCCGCCGGGGCCGCAGCCCATGCCGGCCGTCCAGATCTCCTCGCCGGGTGTCGGCGGCTTCCCGAGCCCGGTGAGGACGAGGTCGTAGAAGAGCAGCCCGGTCAGGAGCACGTCGGGCCTGTCGTCGTCCACGCGATGAGCCTCTCGTCAAAACTCGTCAATTTCGATGACGGGAATCGTGCGCTGCTCCGAGAGATTGGTCAATACCCGAGCAGAACTGAGCATGGATTTGATTGAAGATGACGAGTAGTGTTCACGCCGTGCTGGCAGAACGACGACACCAACTCATCCTGCGGGCCCTGCGCTCCGGTGGTCCCGCGTCCGTGACCGATCTCTCCGAGCAGCTGGGTGTGAGCCCCGCCACGATCAGGCGCGACCTGGTCAAGCTCGAGGAGGACGGCCTGCTCACACGTGTCCACGGCGGCGCCGTCGTGGAGGAGGGCGACCAGCCCTTCGCCGAGGTCGCCGAGGTGCGCGTGTCCGAGAAGGACGCCATAGCCGAGCGGGCCGCCGCCATGGTCGCCGACGGCCAGTCGGTGCTGCTCGACATCGGCACCACCGCCTACCGGCTGGCCCGCCAGCTGCACGGCCGCCGCCTCACGGTGATCACCAGCAACCTGGTGGTCTACGAGGAACTCGCCGACGACGAGGGCATCGAGCTGGTGCTGCTCGGCGGCATGCTCCGCCGCGAGTACCGCAGCCTGGTCGGCTTCCTCACCGAGGACAACCTGCGCCAGCTGCACGCCGACTGGCTGTTCCTCGGCACCAGCGGAGTACGCCCCGGCGGTCAGGTGATGGACACGACGGTCGTCGAGGTGCCGGTCAAACGGGCCATGATCAAGGCCGGTGACAAGGTCGTCCTGCTCGCCGACGCCGCCAAGTTCCCGGGTACCGGGATGGCGAAGGTCTGTGGTCCCGAGGACCTGGACGTGGTGGTGACGAACGCCCCGGCCGACCCGGTCACCCGCGCTTCACTGGAGGAGGCGGGCGTCCAGGTGGTCGAGACAGGAAAGGTGCAAGAGTGAGGCTCACGATTCTGGGCGGCGGCGGGTTCCGCGTGCCGCTCGTGTACGGCGCCCTCCTGGGCGACCGCGGCGAGGGCAGGGTCACCGAGGTCGTGCTGCACGACCTGGACGGCCGCAGGCTCTCCGCGGTGACCCGGGTGCTCGCCGAGCAGGCGGCACGCGTCCCCGACGCCCCCGCGGTGACCGCGACGACCGACCTCGACGAGGCCCTGCGCGGCGCCGACTTCGTCTTCTCGGCGATCCGCGTCGGCGGCCTGGAGGGCCGGGCGAACGACGAGCGGGTGGCGCTCGCCGAGGGCGTCCTCGGCCAGGAGACCGTCGGCGCCGGCGGTATCGCCTACGGCCTGCGCACGGTCCCGGTGGCCGTCGACATCGCCCGCCGGGTGGCCAGGCTGGCCCCCGAGGCCTGGGTCATCAACTTCACCAACCCGGCCGGACTGGTCACCGAGGCCATGTCCCGCCACCTCGGTGACCGCGTCATCGGCATCTGCGACTCCCCGGTCGGCCTCGGCCGCCGTATCGCGCGCGTGCTCGGCGCGAACCCGAACGAGGCGTGGATCGACTACGTCGGCCTCAACCACCTCGGCTGGGTCCGCGGCCTGAAGATCGCCGGCCGCGACGAGCTGCCCCGGCTGCTCGCCGACCCGGACCTGCTGGGCTCCTTCGAGGAGGGCAAGCTCTTCGGCGTCGACTGGCTCCAGTCCCTGGGCGCGATCCCCAACGAGTACCTGCACTACTACTACTTCAACCGCGAGGCCGTGCGCGCCTACCAGCAGGCCGAGAAGACCCGCGGCGCCTTCCTCGCCGACCAGCAGGCGCACTTCTACGACGAGGTCACCGACCCCGGCGTGAAGGCCCTGGACGCCTGGGACCGCACCCGCGCCGAGCGCGAGGCCACCTACATGTCGGAGAACCGGGAGACCGCGGGCGCCGGCGAGCGCGACGCCGACGACCTCTCCGGCGGCTACGAGAAGGTCGCCCTCGCCCTGATGCGGGCCATCGCCCGCGACGAGCGCACCACCCTGATCCTCAACGTCCGCAACCGGCGCACGCTCTCCGTGCTCGACGACGACGCCGTGATCGAGGTGCCCTGTCTCGTCGACGCCAACGGTGCCCACCCGGTGGCCGTCGCCCCGCTGCCCGGCCACGCCACCGGCCTGGTCTGCTCGGTCAAGGCGGTGGAGCGCGAGGTGCTGGCCGCCGCCGAGTCAGGCGCCCGCACCACCGCCGTCAAGGCCTTCGCCCTGCACCCGCTGGTCGACTCCGTGGGTGTCGCCCGCCGACTGGTCGAGGGGTACACCGCGGTCCACCCGGGGCTCGCGTACCTTAAGTAGCGCCCGCTTTCTGGAAAGCGCTTTCTCGAAGCTCTTCCGCCCTCCCTGGAGACTTTTCATGCACGACGAACGCACCCGCATCGAGGAGCGCGTCCAGCGCGCGCACGACCAGCGCATCAAGCCCGCGATCTACGCGGCCACCGTGCCCCTCGAGGTCGAGGCCTGGCAGGCGCCGGGTGAGCCGGTCTCCTTCGAGGAGGCCTCGGCCGCCCGCTACGAGCCCTTCGCGATGAACACCCCGTGGG
The DNA here is from genome assembly GCF_000719505.1 of Streptomyces sp. NRRL B-3229. Classification (NCBI taxonomy): domain Bacteria; kingdom Bacillati; phylum Actinomycetota; class Actinomycetes; order Kitasatosporales; family Streptomycetaceae; genus Streptomyces; species Streptomyces sp. NRRL B-3229. The sequence goes on from NZ_JOGP01000003.1 coordinate 86,556, forward strand.
GCCCGCCCTGGGGCACCACCTGGTTCCGGATGCGCGGCCAGGTGCCCGCGGAGTGGGCCGGCCGGCGCGTCGAGACCGTCATCGACCTCGGCTTCGTCGGCGACTGGCCCGGAAACCAGGCCGAGGCCCTGGTCCACCTGGCCGACGGCCGCCCCCTGAAGGCCGTGAACCCGCTCAACCAGTACGTCCCCGTCGCCAACCCCGCTGTCGGCGGCGAGCAGATCGACTACCTGGTCGAGGCCGCCTCCAACCCGGACATCCTCAAGGACAACTTCTCGAAGACCACGCCGATGGGCGACAAGCTCACGGCCGGCTCCGCGCCCCTCTACACCTTCCAGCGCGCCGACCTCGCGATCCTCGACGAGGAGGTCTTCCACCTCGACCTCGACCTCCAGGTCCTGCGCGGGCTCATGGTCCACCTCCCCGACCACGAGCCCCGCCGCCACGAGATCCTGCACGCGCTGGACCGTGCCATGGACGCCCTCGACCTGGACGACGTCGCCGGCACCGCGGCCGCCGTCCGCGAGGTGCTCGCCCCCGTCCTGGCCAGGCCCGCGCACGCCAGCGCGCACACCGTCTCCGGCGTCGGCCACGCCCACATCGACTCCGCCTGGCTCTGGCCGATCCGCGAGACCAAGCGCAAGACGTCCCGCACCTTCTCCAACGTCACCGCGCTCGCCGACGAGTACGACGACTTCATCTTCGCCTGCTCCCAGGCCCAGCAGTACGAGTGGGTGCGCGACAACTACCCGCACGTGTGGGCCCGCATCCAGGAGTCCGTGAAGAAGGGCCAGTGGGCGCCGGTCGGCGGCATGTGGGTCGAGGCCGACGGCAACCTGCCCGGCGGCGAGGCGATGGCCCGCCAGCTCATCCACGGCAAGCGGTTCTTCATCGAGCACTTCGGCATCGAGACCAAGGGCGTCTGGCTGCCGGACTCCTTCGGCTACACCGCGGCCTACCCGCAGCTGGCCAAGCTCGCCGGCAACGAGTGGTTCCTCACCCAGAAGATCTCCTGGAACCAGACCAACAAGTTCCCCCACCACACCTTCTGGTGGGAGGGCATCGACGGCACCCGCATCTACACGCACTTCCCGCCCGTCGACACCTACAACGCCCGCTTCTCCGGCGAGGAGATGGACCGCGCGGTCCGCAACTACTCGGAGAAGGGCGGCGGCACCCGTTCGCTGGCCCCCTTCGGCTGGGGCGACGGCGGTGGCGGCCCCACCCGCGAGATCATGGAGCGCGCCCGGCGCCTCGCCGACCTGGAGGGCTCGCCCAAGGTCGTCATCGAGCACCCGGACGACTTCTTCGCCCAGGCCCGCGCCGAGTACCCGGACGCCCCCGTCTGGGTCGGCGAGCTCTACCTGGAGCTGCACCGCGCCACCTACACCTCCCAGGCCCGCACCAAGCAGGGCAACCGGCGCTCCGAGCACAAGCTGCGCGAGGCCGAGCTGTGGGCGACCACGGCCGCGCTGCACGCGCCGGGCTACACCTACCCGTACGAGAAGCTCGACCGGCTGTGGAAGACGGTCCTCCTCCACCAGTTCCACGACATCCTGCCCGGCTCCTCCATCGCCTGGGTGCACCGCGAGGCGGAGGCCGAGTACGCGCGCGTGGCCGAGGAGCTGGAGGCGCTGACCGCCGAGGCGGTGGCCGCGCTGGGCGCCGGGAGCACCCGGGTCTTCAACACCAGCCCGTACGACCGCTCCGAGGTGGTCCGTACGACCGACGGGACGCCCGCCTTCGTCGAGGTCCCCGCGAACGGCAGCGCCCCGCTGGCCGACGCGCGGCCCGCACGCCCGGTGACCGTCTCCGGCCGGGTGCTCGACAACGGCCTGGTGCGGGTCTCCGTCGCCGAGGACGGCACCCTCGAGTCCGTCTTCGACCTGCGCGCCGGCCGGGAGGTCCTCGCCTCCGCGGGCAACCTGCTCCGGCTGCACACCGACCTCCCGAACTACTGGGACGCCTGGGACATCGACAGCCACTACAAGAACCGGTACACGGACCTCCTGGAGACCACGGCGATCGAGGTCGTCCCGGAGGACCCGCTCGAGGGCGCGATTCGCGTGACCCGCTCCTTCGGCAAGGGCTCGAAGATCACCCAGACGATCTCCGTGCGCGCCGGCAGCCCCCGCATCGACTTCGCGACCGAGATCGACTGGCACGAGGCCGAGAAGATCCTCAAGGCCGCCTTCCCGGTGGACGTCCGCGCCGCGCACTCCTCCGCGGAGATCCAGTTCGGCCACGTCCAGCGCCCCACCCACACCAACACCACCTGGGAGGCGGCCCGGTTCGAGGTCTCCGGCCACCGTTGGGTGCACGTCGCCGAACCGGGCTACGGCGTCGCGGTCCTGAACGACTCGACCTACGGCCACGACGTCTCCCGCACGGTCCGCGAGGACGGCGGCACGACCACCACGGTCCGTCTCAGCCTGGTCCGCGCCCCGCGCATCCCGGACCCCGAGGCCGACCAGGGCAAGCACCGCTTCACCTACTCGCTGCTGCCCGGCGCGAGCATCGACGAGACCGTCGCCGAGGGCTACTCCCTCAACCTCCCGCTCCGGGTGGCGGACGCGGCCGGTGCCCCCGAGCCGGTCGTCTCGGTCGACGGCCAGGGCGTCACCGTCGAGGCGGTCAAGCTCGCCGACGACGCGTCCGGTGACGTGGTGGTCCGCCTCTACGAGTCCGGCGGCGGCCGCGCCCAGGGCGTCCTGCGCACCGGCTTCCCGCTGGCCGGCGCCCAGGTCACCGACCTGCTGGAGCGCCCGCTGGAGGACGCCGAGGTCGAGGACGGCGGTGTGCGGGTGTCGCTGCGTCCCTTCCAGGTGCTGACGCTGCGGTTGCGGAGGGGCTGACGGATGGCGATGCAACCCTGGTTCACCGACGCCAAGTTGGGGATCTTCGTCCACTGGGGCATCTACGCCGTCGACGGCGTCCAGGAGTCCTGGTCGTTCTACGACGACATCGTCCCGCACGACCGGTACATGTCCCAGCTGGAGCGCTTCACGGGCGCCAGGTACGACCCGCGCGAGTGGGCCGACCTGTTCGCCCGGGCGGGCGCCAAGTACGCCGTCCTGACGACCCGTCACCACGACGGAGTCGCCCTGTGGGACACCGAGTTCGGCGACCTCAACCTCGGCAAGGACTACCTCGGCCCCTACGCCGAGGCCCTGCGGGAGAAGGACCTCAAGGTCGGCTTCTACTACTCCCACTCCGACTGGAACCACCCGGACTACGCCTCCACGCGCAAGCCGGGCCGCCCGCCGGAGCAGGAGGACAACCGCTACTCCGAGGTGGCCGCCGAGGACGAGGACCTGGACGCCTGGGAGCGGTTCATCGCCTACCGGGACGGCCAGATCACCGAGCTCGCCTCCCGCTACCGACCGGACCTGATGTGGTTCGACGGCGAGTGGGACCGCAGCGAGGAGCAGTGGCGCATCCCCGAACTCGCCGCGCTGATCCGGTCGTACGTGCCGGACGTCGTCTTCAACGCCCGCATGCTCAGCGAGGGCGACTACGCCACCCCCGAGCAGGGCGCCCCCATCGAACCGCCGGACGGTCCCTGGGAGTTGTGCCTGACGATCAACGACTCGTGGGGGTACCAGCACCACGACCACAACCACAAGTCGCTCGCCCAGCTGATCCGCTACTTCACCGAGACCATCGGCGGGGGCGGCAACCTGCTGCTCGACGTCGGCCCGATGGAGGACGGCACCATCCCCGAGCCGCAGGTCGAGCGGCTCGAAGGGCTGGGGGAGTGGATCGGGAAGCACTCCGAGGCGGTGTACAGGACCCGGCGCGGACTCCCCGCGGGGCACCACTACGGCCCCAGCACCCTCTCCGCGGACGGCCGGACGCTCTACCTGGTCCTCTTCGACGCGCCCCGCGCCGAGATCGGCCTGCGCGGACTCGTCACCCCGGTCCGCAGAGTCACCGTCCTCGGCACCGGCACGGAACTCGGCCACCGGAAGGTGGGCGGACTCCACGACGCCGTGGGCATCGTCTGGATCGACCCGCCGGCCGCGGCGGATCTCGACCCGTACGCCACCGTCCTCAAGGTCGAACTGGACGGGGAATTGGAGCTGTACCGGGGTTCCGGCCGGTTCTGACACAGCTGCGGTGCCTGCCGGTTGAGGGACCGGCAGGCACCGCTGGTTGAGAATCCGTTGTTCGAGGGACGGTGCTCAGCCGGTGAAGCCGGCCGTGATCGAGGTGAACTGCCAGTTGCTCTGGCTGATCCCGGAGCAGTTGCTCACCACGCCACCGCCCGGACACGGCCGGTCGCGGTTGACCGACCAGAAGGCGAGCCGCGCGATGTGGTGGCTGTTGGCCCAGTCCTTGATCTGGGTCCATATCGCCGGGGTCGTGTTCTCCTGCTGGTCGGAGAGCCCGTTCATGCCCGAGATGCCGATGTGGGCGTAGGCGGTCGCGTCGTCCCACCCGAAGGTCGACTTCAGCTTGGCCTTCAGCCCCTCCGTGGCGTTCACGGTGTTGCCGTACATGTCGGAGCCGCCGCCGAAGTCGAACGGCATGATGGTGAACACGTCGATGTTCGCGCCCAGCGACTGGGCCTGCTCGATGAGGCGGTTGCCGTAATAGGTCGGCCCGGTGGTCGAGGTGCCGAAGGTGACGATGGTCTTCAGGCCCGGGTTGTTGGCCTTGACCGTCTTCAGCGCGGTCAGGATCCTCGCCTGCACGGCCTCGTTCTCGAACTCGTCGGTGTTCTCGATGTCCATGTCGATCGCCTTGAGCGAGTAGGCGTCGATCACCTTCTGGAGGGCCGCCGCGAGCGCGCTCGCCGAGGAGCAGTTGGCCCCGAGCTTGCTGCCCTGCCAGCCGCCGAACGACGGCACGACGTCACCGCCGGCGGCCCGGATCTGGTTGATGGCGGTCTGGTCGACGCCGCCGGTCAGCGGCCGGGTGCTGTCCCAGGCGGGGGTGCAGCCACCGGAGTCCAGCATGAACGCCATCGTGAACCACTTGACGCCGGTCGCGCTCATCACGGTCGCCGGGTTCGGCGGATCGCCCCAGCCCTCGTACAGATAGGGCGCGGCCTGCTTGAAGCCGGTGCCGCCACCGGTGCCCGCGTCCGTCGTCACGCTCACGGAGTTGGAGGCGCCGGAGGTGTTTCCGGCCGCGTCCCGCGCCTTGACGGTGAAGGTGTACGCCGTGCTCGGCGAGAGCCCGCTGACCGTGGCGGTCGTTCCGGACACGGTCAGGACGTTGCTGGAGCCCCTGTAGATGTCGTACGCCGTCACCCCCACGTTGTCCGTCGACGCGTTCCACTTCAGCGACACGCTCGACGAGGTCTTGCCGGTGGAGGTCAGTCCGGTGGGCGCGGTCGGTGCCTGCGTGTCCGAACCACCGCCACCGCCGGGGCCGTCGAGGCTGATGTCGTCGGCGTAGTAGGTGCCCTGGGCGTACCAGCCGTGGACGTAGATCTGCGCGCTGGTCTGCGTGGACCCGGTGGTGAAGCTCGTGGTGAGCTGGCTGTACGCCGACGGGGAGGTCGTCCAGGTGGAGGGTCCGCCGGTCACGCCGAGGTACACGTACGAGCCGCGCACCCAGCCGCTGAGCTGGTACGTGGTGCCGGGCTGCACGGCGACGGTCTGGCTGCACTGCGCGTTGTCGCTCGAACTCACGGCACCCTGAAGGGCCTTGGAGCCACCGTGCGCGGGAGAGGAGACGACGGACCCGAGGTTGCCGGTGCAGGTCCAGGGGGAGAGACCGCCCGACTCGAAGCCGGGATTGGTCACGATGTTGGCCGCCTGGGCGGTCTGGGGAAGAGCGATGGCTCCGGCCAGCGCGAGGGCGGCGGAGCCGAGGAGAGCGAGAACTCTGGAACGTCTGAGTGGGTTGCGCACGCGATCTCCCTGAAGAAATGGGGGTGTTCGGGAGTGCAGAGAAGAGCGGGGGTGCGCAACCAAGTTGGTATGGACCAATGTCCCTGTCAAGACAGCGGACGGGAACTGGAACTTACTCAGGGGCGCGGGGAACTGCGCGACCAGCCACAGTTCACCCGCACCCGGCAGACAACCTAAAGCGGCAGTACCTCCGCCGCAGCCTCCATCGCAGGCGCCGGCGCGGGAACGGAGGGCAGCAGGGGCTGCTCCACCTCCTCCACCCGCTGACGCGGCACCGGCACCGACACCGGCCGAAGCTGCCGCGGCCCCGACACCACCGTGTAGTCCTGCCCCAGGAACGGCGGCTCGATCACCCCGGTCTCCTCACCGAGCGCCAACTGCACTGCCGCCCAAGGCACGTTGACCCCGCAGAGGGACAGCTGGTGCAGCCCGCCCGCAGGCCGCGTGTTGACATCCATCAGCACCGGGCGGTCGCCGAACATCCGGAACTGGATGTTGGACAGGTAGTGCAGTCCGAACCCCTCGGCGATCAGCCGCGCCGGCTCCAGCCACTGCTCGTCCTGCGTGAACCCGCGCCGACGGCCGTTCTTCGTGCGGCCGATCGCCAGCCGCACCCGGTTGTCGGTCCCGGTGAGCGTGTCCACCGACACCTCCGGCTGCTCCAGCCGCGGCATGACCAGCCAGTCCACCTGCTCGCCGGCCTGCTCGAGCGCCTCGACGACCATGTCCAGCGAGACGTACGGGCTCGGGAAGCCGTTGAGCTGCGCCAGCGAGAAGGGGGTGCGCGTGATCACGCGGAAGCCCACCCCGCCGGCGCCGGAGGCCGGCTTGAAGCACGCCTTGTGCCCGTCCGCCTCCAGCGCCTCAACGGCCGTCACCAGCTCGGCCGCGGTCCGCACCCGCCACCACGGCGGCACCGGGACACCGACCGACTGGACCGCCTCGTAGGCGACGACCTTGTCGTGGAAGACGGCCACGCCCTCCGGCGGCGGCGCCAGCAGCGCCGTACCGACGGCCGCGAAGTCGGCCCGGTGGGCCACGATCGCCGCCTGGTGCAGCCGGGGCACGAACACGTCGATGCCGCGCCGCTGGCACTGGTCGAGCGCGAACTCGACGTAGGCGGCGGGGGACAGGCCCTCCGGCTCCAGTTCGGCGGTGTCCGCCGCGGCCAGCACCGGCGAGTCGGGGTCGCCGTGCGTGGCGTGGATCTCGACGGCGCGATCGCTGGGATTTCGCCGCAACTGATCCATGAAGAACACGTTCTCCGCGTACGTGCGGTTGAGCCAGACGCGTACGCGAGAGAGCATGCAGGCCGCCTTTCGGGCATTTTCGGGCACGGCGAAGCGGGCCCGTGCCCGGGCAGGGTGATTGGAGGGACACCAAACCGCCCCTGGAAAGGGAAGTTCCATGCGGTGGTGTTGGGGCGATCATACGGCTTTCCCGGGGTCCCGCGTGCAACGCCCGTGTTACGGATTACCCGATCATGAACGCCCCCTGGGCGGTTCACTCTTGTACCAGGAAACCAAATGTGTTCTCGTGGTTCCACTCGGTGCTCGGAGGGGGCGAGAGGTGACGTCTACGGCCGGTGCCGCGGCACAGCTCCTGGCCATCAGCGATCTGCACATCGGCTACCCCGAGAACCGCGCCCTCGTCGAGGAGCTGCGTCCCGGGACCGACGACGACTGGCTCCTGGTGGCCGGTGACGTCGCGGAGACCGTCGCCGACGTCCGCTGGGCCCTCGAAACCCTGGCCGGCCGCTTCCGCCGGGTCGTCTGGGCGCCCGGCAACCACGAACTGTGGACCCACCCCAAGGACACCGTCACCCTGCGCGGGGTCGCCCGCTACGAGCACCTGGTCGCGATGTGCCGGGACCTGGGCGTCCTCACCCCCGAGGACCCCTACCCGGTCTGGGAGGGCCCCGGCGGCCCGGTCGCCGTCGCCCCGCTCTTCCTGCTCTACGACTACTCGTTCCTGCCGGCCGGCTGCACCACCAAGGAACAGGGCCTGGAGTACGCCCACGGCACCGGCATCGTGTGCAACGACGAGTACCTGCTGCACCCCGACCCGTACCCGACCCGCGAGGCATGGTGCCGGGCCCGGGTCGCCGAGACCGAGCGCCGGCTCGAAGCGCTCCCCGATGACCTGCCCATGGTGCTCGTCAACCACTACCCGCTGGACCGGCACCCCACGGACGTCCTGTGGTACCCCGAGTTCGCCATGTGGTGCGGCACCACGCTGACCGCCGACTGGCACCGCCGCTTCCGCGTCGAGACGATGGTCTACGGCCATCTGCACATCCCCCGGACCACCTGGCACGAGGGGGTCCGCTTCGAGGAGGTGTCGGTGGGCTACCCGCGGGAGTGGCGCAAGCGGCCGGAGCCGCCGGGCAGGCCGCGCCTGATCGTGCCCGGGGAGGTGGGCGCACGATGATCGAGGAACTCCTGCCGGACCCGGTGGTCGCCGTGGAGGCGTACGGCGCCGACGAGCGGGACGACGCCGGTCTGTACTCCGTCGAGGCCGGGCACGCCGGGCTGTACCCGGAGGAGGCCGCGCTCGTCGCGCACGCCGTTCCCAAGCGCCGCCGGGAGTTCACCCTGGTGCGCGCCTGCGCCCGGCGGGCGATGGAGAAGCTCGGTGTGCCGCCGCAGCCGCTCCTGCCCGGTGAACGGGGTGCCCCACGCTGGCCCGCCGGTCTCACCGGCAGCATGACCCACTGCGACGGCTACTGCGCCGCGGCCGTGGTCCGGGCCGCGGACCTGGCGTCCCTCGGCATCGACGCCGAACCCCACGGTCCGCTCCCGGAGGGTGTGCTGGAGAGCGTCTCCCTGCCGGGGGAGCGGATCAGGCTTCGGGAGCTCGCCGGGCAGCACCCCGCCGTCCACTGGGACAGGCTGCTGTTCAGCGCCAAGGAGTCCGTCTACAAGGCGTGGTTCCCCCTCACCGGCAAGTGGCTGGACTTCTCCGAGGCCGACATCGCGATCCACGTCGACCCCGAGGGGCCTCCCGGTGGCACCCTGCGCGCCGAACTCCTCGTGCCCGGCCCGCTGGTGGGCGGTGTGCGCCGCGGGGCCTTCGAGGGCCGCTGGACGGTCCAGGGCGGTCTCGTGGCGACCTCCGTGACCGTGCCGCACGCCTGAGCGGGCGGCACGGCCGAGGGCGCGGCACGGCCCCGGACGCTCCTACGGTTCCGGGGCGGACGCCCTTATGGCTCCGGCGGGCACCAGCCCCGCAGCAGCCTGAAGAACTCCTCCTCGTTGCCCGCAAGGCCCGCGTCCGCCAGCGCCTGTTCGGCCTCGGCGAGGACCGTCGGCGGGACCACCGGTGGCCGGGTGGTGTCGGGCGGACCCGACGCGGTGTCGAAAGCGGCCCGCACCGTGTGCAGCAGCCGCAGATACGCCTGGACGGCGGTGCGCTCACGGTCGGTCAGTACGGCGGTGGGCATCGGCGGCTCTCCCCAAGTCGTGGTCGGACATACGGCTGTGTGTCTCCAGCTTGCCGTCCACCACTGACAATCCGGTCTCCGTGCCCCTTCGTTCGCCCGCTTAGCGGAGGCGAAACCTCCCCGAAATCACCCTGGGGAAAGGGGTCCTACGCTGGGAGGAAGGGCTTTCGGCCGGCTCGCGGCGGCCGGTGAGACGGAGGGAGGTGGGCGCGTGGTCGACGACCCGCGCGGACGCCCGGTGCGCGCCGTCCGGCTGCGCCCGGTGGGCGACGCCGCACCAGAGCTGCGGTACCGCGTGGTGCACGGTTACCGCCGTGCCTACCGCATGGCCGGTGACGGCCCGGCACTGGTGCTCGTGCACGGCATCGGGGACTCCTCGGCGACCTGGGCGGACCTGATCCCCCCGCTCGCCCGCACCCACACCGTGATCGCCCCCGACCTGCTCGGCCACGGCGACTCCGACAAGCCGCGCGCCGACTACTCGGTGGCCGCGTACGCCAACGGCGTGCGGGATCTGCTCACCACCCTGGGCATCGAGTCGGCCACGCTGGTCGGGCACTCGCTCGGCGGGGGCGTGGCCATGCAGTTCGCCTACCAGTTCCCGGAGCGCACCGAGCGGCTCGTCCTGGTCGGCGCGGGCGGGGTGGGCCGCGAGGTCAACCCCGTGCTGCGGCTGGTCTCGCTGCCGGGTGCGCATCTGATGCTGTCGGCCCTGCGGCTGCCCGGGATGCGGCTGCAAGTGGGGCTCGCCGTGCGCCTGATGAAGCTCCTGGACACCGATCTCGGCCAGGACGCCCCGGACATCCTGAACCTCGTCGACGCGCTCCCCGACGAGACCTCCCGCAACGCCTTCATCCGCACCCTGCGCGCGGTCGTCGACTGGCGCGGGCAGGTCGTCACCATGCTGGATCGCTGTTACCTCACCGAGGGCATGCCGACCATGCTGCTGTGGGGCGACCGCGACAGCGTGGTGCCCGTGCGGCACGCCCACCGGGCCCACGAGGCGATGCCCGGCAGCCGCCTGGAGATCTTCGAGGGCGCGGGCCACTTCCCGTTCCACACCGATCCCGCCCGGTTCGTCTCGCTGGTCGAGGAGTTCACGGCCACGACGGGCCCGGCGCACTGGAGCCGGGAGCACTGGCGGGAACTGCTGCGCGAGGGACGGCCGGACGGTCCGCGCGCGCGTGCCGTGGAGCGGGACCTGAGGGAGGCGAGCGAACGCAGCGCCACGTGAGGGAGCGGATCTCAGCCCTGGGGCCCGCGATAGCCGAGGGACGCCTCGATCCGCCCCGCCAGGCGGTCCCGCTGCGCCGGCCCCCGCAGCGGCGAACCCGGGAGCAGCGTCCGGCACTTGCTGGCCAGGAGCAGACCGAAGCTCTCCGCGTCCCGCTCGTCGGCGAGCTCGAAACGGCTGCGCGCGGCGACCTTGCGGACCGTGGCCTGGAGGTCGGCGTCGTCGTGGAGGAGACGGGCCGCGACCGCGGCGCCCTCGACATGGTGGGAGCAGTGACCGGCGTTCATGTGCCACAGCTCGTGGCCGAGAATCACCAACTGGTGGTCCGGCGCGGTGCGTTCCTCGATCACGACGAGGTCCTGGTCGGCCATGTCGAGCCACAGTCCGCTCGCGGTGCCGGGCGGGAAGGGCGCCGTACGGAAGTGGACCGGGCGGCCCCGGCGTCTGCTCATCGCCTCGCACAGGGCGCCGTACAGGTGCTCGGGCCGGGCCGGCGCGGTCAGCTCCAGTTCCGCGACCAACTCGCCGCTGAGGCGGCGCATGTGCTTACCGATGCCCACAGTTGTCTCCCGGATCAGGACTCGGGCCGCTTGACGCTCTCCAGGAGCATGTCCAGCCACTCGGCGACCTTGTCACGGTGCTGGTCGGTGGGCAGCTGGGCGGCCCGCCAGGCGATCCCCCGGACACCGTGGTCCTGGAGCAGTCGCTCCAGCGGGTCGTGGGCGGCCGCGGCGGCCTCCCGCTCCCGGTCGGCGAGCTTGTGCAGCAGTTCCTGCTCGGTGCGCTGGAGCGCGCCCGCGAGCGCCTCGGGATCCTCGGCGGTGAGGAACCCGGCGTGCACCCGGAAAAACCGCTGGATGGCGTCGCAGTGCTCCATGGTGGGGCGGCGGTCGCCGTTGATGAGGGCGCCCGCCTGCTGCCGGGACATGCCGGCCCCGTCGGCGATCTCCTGCTGGGTGTACTTGCGGCCGCCCGGCTTGAGCCGGGTGCGGCGCAGCAGGTCGAGCCGTTGCAGGAACCGTGCCTGGACGTCCGGTTCGCCGGCCGTGCGTCCGCTCAGCAGCGCCTTGACGACGGGCTCGGGGACGCCGGAGGCCACGGACAGCCGCCCGGTGTCGAAGACCTGCGCGTGCGGGACGCCGAGCCGGTCGGCGAGTGCGGTGACGCGGGCGACGACGGCCGTCAGCACGACCGTTGCCGCGTCGTCCGGGCTCCCGAAGCCATCCGACACCGACAGATCTCCTACGTCTCTCACCCGACTTCTCACAGGCCCTCGCCGTGAACTTCCCGGAGAGTAGCCCGTTGTTCGAACTCACATCCAGGTCTCGCCACAACTGTGGCCAATTTCAGCCGTCAACCGTCATGGAATGCCACGATAGTTGACACGCCTCCTGACGGGGAAGCAGGATCAAGGCGCCGCGTGAAGGCCGCATAGGCAAGAGGGGTGACCTCCCGATGGCACATCAGGCAGGTGGGCAGCCGTCGGAACCGCGGCCCGGCCCCGAGGGGCTCGAAGCCCAGGCGTACCTTCAGGACTACGCCACGCTCCTGGAAGCCGTCCCCTTCCCGTCCGTCGTCCTCGACCACCGCTGGGACGTCGTTCTCGCCAACACTGCTTTCGCGTCACTTTTCCGCGCCGTTGGCCCGCATCCGACGGCCATGCCGGGTGACAACTTCCTCCGCTTCGTCCTGTTCCATCCGGATGCGAGCTCCGTCCTCGGGGAGCACGAATCGCGCTGGTGTCTGCCGGTGCTCGCGCAGTTCGCCGCCGCGGTCGAGCGGCACGGCCATGACCACGGGCTCCAGGCGATCCGGCGGGACATCGCCCAGGACCCGATCATGGAGGCCGCCTACCGGCACGGGCTGCCGCACTGGATCCGCGCGGTCGGCGTACAGGCCGTGGAGCACGACGGCTCCGTTCGGCCCCTGGTGCACCCGGATCCGCGGTGGGGTGCCACCGACTGCCGGGTCGTCGACGAGACCCCGCCCACGCTGCGCGAACTCGGCTGCACCAGACTGACCCTGGTGCTCCGCCCGGCCGGCGCCCGGCGCCGCCCGCGCCGCGCCGCCGGCCACCTCACGGTGGTGCCCGCCCCCGAGGCCTGACGGGCACCGTCGGCGTTCAGGTCGTCGACGGCGCCTCGTCAGTGATCGCCGGTCCCCGGGGAATCACGGCGTGCCACGGGGTCCCTGCCCCCGGTCCACGGCCGGCCCGGTGGATTCGCGGGCCGACCCCTGAATGCGGGCCGACCGCTGAATGCGGGCCGACCCCTGGATTCGGGTGGACCCCCTGGATTCGCTGACCGCTGTCGGCCCTACGCAAGCCGCTTGCATTTCTTGCGCTATTCTTGCGCGCATGACGCGACGACTTGCCGAGGTGGCGAAGAAGGTCGGGGTCAGTGAGGCCACGGTCAGCCGGGTGCTCAACGGCAAGCCCGGGGTTTCCGAGGGCACCCGGCAGGCCGTGCTGTCCGCGCTGGACGTGCTCGGCTACGAGCGGCCCACGCAGCTGCGCGGCGAGCGGGCCCGGCTGGTGGGACTGGTGCTGCCGGAGCTCCAGAACCCGATCTTCCCCGCCTTCGCCGAGGTCATCGGCGGAGCGCTGGCCCAGCTCGGGCTGACGCCGGTGCTCTGCACCCAGACCAAGGGCGGGGTGTCCGAGGCGGACTACGTGGAACTGCTGCTGCAACAGCAGGTGTCCGGGGTCGTCTTCGCCGGTGGGCTGTACGCGCAGGCCGACGCCCCGCACGACCACTACCGGCTGCTCGCCGAGCGCAGGATCCCGGTGGTGCTGGTCAACGCGTCCATCGAGGACCTCGGCTTCCCCGGGGTCTCCTGCGACGACGCGGTGGCGGTCGAGCAGGCCTGGCGGCACCTGGCCTCGCTGGGGCACGAGCGGATCGGGCTGTTGCTGGGGCCGGAGGACCATGTGCCCTCGGCGCGCAAGCTGGCCGCCGCACGGGCCGTGGGGGACCTGCCCGACGAGCATGTCGCCCGGGCGATGTTCTCGATCGAGGGCGGGCACGCCGCGGCCTCCCGGCTCATCGACCGGGGTGTCACCGGCATCATCTGCGCCAGCGACCCGCTGGCGCTCGGCGCCGTCAGGGCCGCCCGCCGCAAGGGCCTGGACGTGCCCTCCCGGGTCTCGGTCGTCGGTTACGACGACTCGGCGTTCATGAACTGCACCGAGCCTCCGCTCACCACGGTCCGGCAGCCCATCGAGGCCATGGGCAGGGCGGCCGTGGAGTTGCTGAACACGCAGATCAGCGGCGGTTTCGTGGCGCGCGAGGAGCTGCTGTTCGAGCCCGAGCTGGTGGTGCGGGGCTCGACGGCACCGCCGCCCCGTTCCTGAGATCCACCTACCTGTCAAATAATTTCAGATTGCGCGCGACATCTTGCGGACAGATGTCGCCGGTGCTTGAGTGTGCCCCGCCCACCGCTCCTGCCCAGAGGGGTCCACCGATGAGAAGCACCGGGTTCCGCCGTACGTTCGTCGCGCTCAGCGTCTGCTCGCTCGCCCTCGCCCTGACCTCCTGCGGGTCCGGCGGTGACGACTCCGCCAGTGGCAAGACCCGCATCACGGTCAACTGCATGCCGCCCAAGAGCGCCGAGGTCGACCGCCGGTTCTTCGAGCAGGACATCGCGTCCTTCGAGAAGCAGAACCCGGACATCGACGTCGTCGCCCACGACGCGTTCCCCTGCCAGGACCCCAAGACCTTCGACGCCAAGCTCGCCGGCGGACAGATGGAGGACGTCTTCTACACGTACTTCACCGACGCCCGGCATGTCGTGGACATCCACCAGGCCGCCGATCTCACCCCGTACGTCAAGGAGTTGAAGAGCTACGGCACCCTCCAGCAGCAGCTCCGCGACATCTACACCGTCGACGGCAAGATCTACGGCATCCCCCGCACCGGCTACTCGATGGGCCTGATCTACAACAAGAAACTCTTCGAGAAGGCCGGTCTCGACCCTGAGCAACCCCCGGCCACCTGGGCGGAGTTGCGCGCCGACGCCAAGAGGATCGCGGCACTGGGCGACGGCACCGTCGGGTACGCCGACTACAGCGCCCAGAACCAGGGCGGCTGGCACTTCACCGCCGAGCTGTACTCCCAGGGCGGCGACGTCGTCAGCGCCGACGGCAGGAAGGCCACCGTCGACACCCCCGAGGGCCGTGCCGTCCTCCAGAACCTCCATGACATGCGCTGGACCGACGACTCCATGGGCAGCAAGCAGCTCCTCGTGATCAACGACGTCCAGCAGCTGATGGGTTCGGGCAAGCTCGGCATGTACCTCTCCGCCCCGGACAACATCCCGATCCTGGTCAAGGAGAAGGGCGGCGACTACAAGGACCTCGCGCTCGCCCCGATGCCCGGAGGCAAGGGCACGCTCATCGGCGGCGACGGCTACATGGTCAACAAGAAGGCGAGCCCCGACCAGATCAGGGCCGCCCTGAAGTGGCTCGACCACATGTTCCTCACCCCCGGAGCGGGCTTCCTCGGCGACTACGCCCGTGCCAGGAAGGCCGACGCCCCGGTCGGCCTGCCCGAACCGCGTCTGTTCACCGGTGCCGCCGACGCCAAGGACCAGCAGGTCAAGAAGGCCAACGCCAATGTGCCGGTGGAGAACTACCAGGCCTTCCTCGACGGCAACCAGAGCCTGGACATGAAGATCGAGCCCCCGCACGCCCAGCAGATCTACTCCGTCCTCGACAGTGCTGTCTCCGCCGTCCTCACCAAGAAGGACGCCGACATCGACCGGCTCCTGGAAGACGCCTCGACCAAGATCGACGGCATCCTGGCCCGGGGCTGACCGCCATGACGAAGACGGCCGAGCGGCTCCACGAAGTCGCCGTCCCCCCGATCCAGGCGCCGCCTCCCGCAGGGGACCGGAGGCGGCGCCGCCTCGCCGACCAGGCCCGTGCCCACGGCTTCCTCCTCGGCGGACTGCTCTGCTTCGCCCTCTTCTCCTGGTACCCGGCGATCCGTGCCGTCGTGATCGCCTTCCAGAAGTACACGCCCGGCTCCGACCCCGAGTGGGTCGGCACCGCCAACTTCACCCGCGTCTGGCACGACCCGGAGTTCAGCGCCGCCTGGCGCAACACCTTCACCTTCACCCTGCTGGCCCTGCTCATCGGCTTCGCGATCCCGTTCGTCATGGCCCTGGTCCTCAACGAACTCCGGCACGCCAAGGCGTTCTTCAGGGTCGTGGTCTACCTCCCGGTGATGATCCCGCCGGTGGTCAGCGCCCTGCTGTGGAAGTGGTTCTACGACCCGGGCGCCGGCCTCGCCAACGAGGCGCTGCGCCTGGTCCACCTGCCCACCTCGAACTGGTCCAACGGCACGGACACCGCGCTCGTCTCCCTGGTGATCGTGGCGACCTGGGCGACCATGGGCGGCACCGTCCTGATCTACCTGGCCGCCCTCCAGTCCATCCCGGGCGAGCTGTACGAGGCCGCCGAACTGGACGGCGCGAACCTCCTCCAGCGCATCCGTCATGTGACGATCCCTCAGACCCGGTTCGCCATCCTCATGCTGATGCTCCTTCAGATCATCGCGACCATGCAGGTCTTCACCGAACCGTTCGTGATCACCGGCGGCGGCCCCGAGAACGCCACGGTCACCGTGCTCTACCTGATCTACAAGTACGCCTTCCTCTACAACGACTTCGGCGGTGCCTGCGCACTGAGCGTCATGCTCCTGCTGCTCCTGGGCGCCTTCTCCGCCGGGTACCTGCGCCTGACCCGGTCCGCGGAGGGGGACCTCGGATGAGCACCCGCACCCTGATCTCCCCGGCGGCGCTCGCCCGCCCCCGCGGCAGGGCCGTCTACTGGACCGTCCTCTCCTCGGTCGTCGTCCTCTTCGCGCTCGCCTTCCTCTTCCCGGTGTACTGGATGGTCACCGGCGCGATGAAGTCACCGGACGAGGTGGCCCGCACCCCGCCCACCCTCGTCCCCGAGCGGTGGCACCTCGGCGGCTACACCGACGCCTGGGAGCTGATGCAGCTCCCGCAGCATCTGTGGAACACCGTGGTCCAGGCCGCCGGCGCCTGGGCGTTCCAGCTGGTCCTGTGCACGGCGGCCGCCTACGCCCTGTCCCGGCTGAACCCCGCCTTCGGCAAGGTGATCCTGGGCGGCATCCTCGCCACGCTGATGGTCCCGGCCCAGGCCCTGGTCGTACCGAAGTACCTGACGGTGGCGGACCTGGGACTGCTGAACGACCCGCTCGCGATCTGGCTGCCGGCCGTCGCCAACGCCTTCAACCTGTATCTGCTCAAGCGGTTCTTCGACCAGCTCCCGCGCGACGTGCTGGAGGCCGCCGAGATCGACGGGGCCGGGAAACTACGGGTCCTGTGGTCGATCGTGCTGCCCCTGTCGCGGCCCGTCCTCGGGGTGGTGTCGATCTTCGCGCTGGTCGCCGTGTGGCAGGACTTCCTCTGGCCGCTGATGGTCTTCTCCGACACCGACAAGCAGCCCATCGGCGTGGCACTGGTCCAGCTGTCGCAGAACATCCAGCTCACCGTGCTGATCGCGGCGATGGTGATCGCCAGCATCCCGATGGTCGCGCTCTTCCTCGTTTTCCAGCGGCACATCGTCGCCGGGATCAGCGCGGGCGGCACGAAGGGCTGACCCCTCCCTCCGCAGAAAGGCAGGCTCCGTGGCACAGCAGGACTGGTGGCGCTCCGCCGTCATCTACCAGGTGTACGTCCGCAGCTTCGCCGACGGTGACGGAGACGGCACCGGGGACCTCGCCGGGGTCCGCGCCAGGCTGCCGTATCTCGCCGAACTCGGTGTTGACGCCCTGTGGTTCAACCCCTGGTACCTCTCCCCGATGAAGGACGGCGGTTACGACGTCGCCGACTACCGCGCGATCGACCCGGCCTTCGGCACCCTCGCCGAGGCCGAGAAACTCATCGCGGAGGCGCGGGAGCTGGGCATCCGGACGATCGTCGACATCGTGCCCAACCACGTCTCCGACCAGCACCCCTGGTTCCGGGCCGCGCTCGCCGCCGGTCCCGGCAGCCCCGAACGCGAGCTGTTCCACTTCCGGCGCGGTCGCGGCGCGCACGGTGAACTGCCGCCCAACGACTGGCCGTCCCAGTTCGTCTGCTCCACCGAGCCCGTGTGGACGCGGCTGCCCGACGGCGACTGGTACCTGCACCTGTTCACGCCGGAGCAGCCCGACCTCAACTGGGCCCACCCGGCGGTCCGCCAGGAGCACGAGGACATTCTGCGGTTCTGGTTCGAGCGCGGAGTGGCCGGCGTCCGCATCGACTCGGCCGCCCTGCTCGCCAAGGACCCGGACCTGCCCGACCTCGCCACCGGCCCCCACCCGCACCCCTTCGTCGACCGCGACGAACTCCACGACATCTACCGGTCCTGGCGGGCCGTCGCCGACGAGTACGGCGGTGTCTTCGTCGGCGAGGTCTGGCTCCCCGACACCGAGCGCTTCGCCCGCTACCTGCGCCCCGACGAGCTGCACACCGCCTTCAACTTCTCCTTCCTGGCCTGCCCCTGGGACGCGGAGCGGCTGCGCGCCTCGATCGGGACCACCCTCGCCGAGCACGCCCCGATCGGCGCCCCCGCGACCTGGGTCCTGTGCAACCACGACATCACCCGCACGGTGACCCGTTACGGCCGCACCGACACCGGCTTCGACTTCGCGGCCAAGGCGTTCGGCACCCCGAGCGACCTCGCCCTCGGCACCCGGCGCGCCCGCGCGGCGGCGCTGCTCTCGCTCGCCCTGCCCGGGGCCGTCTACGTGTACCAGGGCGAGGAACTCGGTCTGCCCGAGGCGGAGATCCCCCGCGAGCGGATCGAGGACCCGATGCACTTCCGCTCGGGCGGTACCGACCCGGGGCGGGACGGGTGCCGGGTGCCCCTGCCGTGGACGGCCGACGCCCCGCACGCCGGGTTCGGGGGCGAGCCCTGGCTGCCGCAGCCCGACGGCTGGGCCGCGTACGCCGCCGACCGCCAGGCCGCCGACCCCGCGTCGATGCTCGCCCTCTACCGCGAGGCGATCAGGCTCCGCCCGGCCTTCGGCGAGGGGCCGCTCACCTGGCTTCCCGCACCCGAGGGCGTGCTCGCCTTCACCCGGGACAACGGCGTCCGGTGCCTGGTGAACCTCGCCGACACCCCCGCCGAGGTGCCCGCGCCCTCCCGTGTCCTGCTGGCGAGCGGCCCTCTGGACCCGCGGGGGCGCCTGCCGAGGGACACCGCGATCTGGCTCCGAGCCTGAACCCCACCCCCACCGAGAAGGGATCAGCACATGCACGGATCTGTCAGGGGCATGTCAGCAGCGATCGGCGTGGTGCTCACCACCGGCCTGCTCACCGCCCTCGCCCCCACCGCTCACGCGGCCGCCGGCGCCACCCTCCCCTTCACCTCCGTCGAGGCCGAGTCCGCCACCACCACCGGTACGAGGATCGGCCCCGACTTCACCCAGGGCACGCTCGCCTCGGAGGCGTCCGGCCGGCAGGCGGTACGGCTCGGCGCGGGTCAGCGCGTCGAGTTCACCGTGCCGCGCGCCGCCAACGCCGTGAACCTCGCCTACAGCGTCCCCGACGGCCAGTCCGGCACCCTGAACGTCTACATCAACGGGACCCGGCTCGCCAGGACCGTTCCCGTCACCTCCAAGTACTCGTACATCGACACCGGTTGGATCCCCGGCGCCAGGACGCACCACTTCTACGACAACGCCCGCCTCCTGCTCGGCCAGAACCTCCAGGCGGGCGACAAGGTCGCCTTCGAGTCGACCGGCACCCAGGTCACCGTCGACGTGGCCGACTTCGAGCAGGTGGCGGGAGCCGCGGGCCAGCCCGCCGGGTCCGTGTCGGTGACCTCGAAGGGAGCCGACCCCAGCGGCAACGGCGACTCCACCCAGGCCTTCCGGGACGCGATCTCCGCCGCGCAAGGGGGAGTGGTGTGGATCCCGCCGGGCGAGTACCGGCTGACGTCCTCGCTCGGCGGCGTCCAGAACGTCACCCTCCAGGGCGCCGGAAGCTGGCACTCGATCGTGCACACCTCCCGCTTCATCGACCAGTCCGCATCCTCCGGCGGCGTCCACATCAAGGACTTCGCGGTCGTCGGCGAGGTCACCGAACGTGTCGACTCCAGCCCGGACAACTTCGTCAACGGCTCCCTCGGACCCGGCAGTTCGGTCTCGGGAATGTGGCTCCAGCACCTCAAGGTCGGACTCTGGCTGACGGGCAACAACGACAACCTCGTCGTCGAGAACAACCGCTTCCTCGACATGACCGCCGACGGCCTCAACCTCAACGGCAACGCCCGCGGAGTCCGCGTGCGCAACAACTTCCTGCGCAACCAGGGCGACGACGCCCTCGCCATGTGGTCCCTGTACGCCCCCGACACCGACAGCAGCTTCGAGAACAACACCATCACCCAGCCCAACCTGGCCAACGGCATCGCGATCTACGGCGGCACCGACATCGCGGTCAGGAACAACCTGGTCTCCGACACCAACGCCCTCGGCAGCGGCATCGCGATCTCCAACCAGAAGTTCCTCGACCCCTTCTTCCCCCTCGCCGGAACCGTCACCGTCGACGGCAACACCCTCGTGCGCACCGGGGCGATGAACCCCAACTGGAACCACCCCATGGGGGCGCTCCGGGTCGACTCGTACGACAGCGCCGTCAATGCCACCGTGAAGATCACCAACACGACGATCACCGACAGCCCCTACAGCGCCTTCGAGTTCGTCTCGGGCGGAGGGCAGGGCTATCCGGTCCGGAACGTCACCGTGGACGGCGCCACCGTCCGCAACACCGGGACGGTCGTCGTGCAGGCGGAGGCCCAGGGCGCCGCGACCTTCCGCAACGTCACGGCCGGCTCGGTGGGCTCGGCGGGCGTCTACAACTGCCCCTACCCGGCGAACTCCGGCTCCTTCGCGCTCACCGACGGCGGCGGCAACTCCGGCTGGAACACCACCTGGTCGGACTGCTCGACCTGGCCGCAGCCCGGCCAGGGCAACCCCGAACCGGACCCGAACCGCAACCTCGCCAAGGGCCGTCCCGCCACCGCGACCGGTTCCCAGGACGTCTACACACCCGGCAAGGCCGTGGACGGTGACCCGAACACCTACTGGGAGTCGGCCAACAACGCCTTCCCGCAGTCCTGGACCGTGGACCTCGGCGAGAGCCAGACCGTACGACGTCTCGTGCTGAAGCTGCCCCCGTCCTCGGCGTGGGGTGCGCGCACCCAGACCGTCACCGTCCTCGGCAGCACCGACGGCACCGGCTACTCCACGGTCGTCGGCGCGCAGGGCTACCGCTTCGACCCCGCGACCGGCAACACGGCCACCGTCTCCCTGCCCGCTGGTACCAATCCGAGGTACCTCCGCCTCTCCGTCAGCGCCAACACCGGCTGGCCCGCGGGGCAGTTCAGCGAAGTGGAGGCGTTCTCGACTCCGTGACCACGGCGTCCTGCACGGTCCCGCGTTTCGCCGCCTGGATCTGCTCGTACACATGGGTACGCAGTTCGGCGAAGCGCGTGGCCACCCGGGTGTGCACCTGGTCCCGCTCCTCGGGCAGATCGACCTTCAGCTGCTCCCGCACGACCGTGGGCGAGGCCGAGAGCACGATGACCCGCTCGCCCAGGTAGACCGCCTCGTCGATGTCGTGGGTGACGAACAGGATCGTGATGCCCCGCTCGCGCCACAGCTGTCGTACGAGATCCTCCAGGTCGGCGCGGGTCTGTGCGTCCACCGCCGCGAACGGCTCGTCCATCAGCAGGACCTCGGGCTCGTACGCCAGCGCGCGGGCGATGGCGACCCGCTGCTGCATTCCGCCGGAGAGCTGCCACGGGTAGGCGCCGGCCGCGTCCGGGAGACCGACCGACTCCAGTGCGTCGGTGACCAGCTCACGGCGTCGGGCCTTGGTCAAGTCCTTGTGCTTCAGCGGGAGTTCGACATTGTCGGCGACCCGCATCCACGGGAACAGGCTGCGGCCGTACTCCTGGAAGACGAAAGCCATGCCGGGCGGGGGGCCGGTCACCTTCCGGCCGGCCAGCCGGACCTCGCCCGCCGTCGGGGTGAGCAGACCGCCCATGCACTTCAGCAGGGTCGTCTTGCCGCAGCCCGACGGGCCCACCAGACAGACCAGTTCGCCCGCCTCGACGGTGAAGGTGAGGTCGCGGACCGCCTCCACCCGGCGCCCCGAGCCCTCGTAGACCTTGTTCAGGCCGGATACGCCAAGAAGTCCCTGCATGGACCGCCCTTTCACGTTCGGGGAACTCACGGGGACCGCCGGGCCGAGGCGCGCAGGCCGTGGTACCAGGCGAGGACCCGCCGCTCGACCAGCTGGAACACCACGGAGAGCAGACAGCCGAGCAGACCGAGCACGATGATCCCGGTCCACATGTCCGGTACCGCGAAGCTGCGTTGGAACTGGACGACGGTGAAGCCGATGCCGTTGCTGGCCGCGAACATCTCGCTGATGACCATCAGGATGATGCCGATCGACAGCGCCTGCCGCAGACCCGCGAAGATCTGCGGACTCGCCGAGGGCAGCACCAGGTGACGCAGGCGCGACGGGCCGGAGATGCCGTAGGTGCGGGCGGTCTCCAGCATCACCGGGTCGACCGCGCGGACACCCTCGACCGTGTTGAGCAGTACCGGCCAGACGCATCCGCTCGCGATCACCGTGACCTTCATGGTGTCGCCGATGCCCGCGAAGAGCATGATGACCGGGATCAGCACCGGCGGCGGGATCGCCCGCAGGAACTCCAGGACCGGTTCGCACACCGCCCGCACCCGCTGGTAGGAGCCGATCACGGTGCCGAGCGCCACCCCGGCCACGGCGGCCAGCGCGTAACCGGCCGTGAGCCGCCAGAGGCTGGGCAGGACGTCGTGACGCAGCCGCTCGGCGGTCCACACGTCCGGGAAGGTCTTCAGGATCGTGCGCAGCGGCGGCCAGAAGACGTCGGTGCTGTCCGCCGACGCCAGCCACCAGCCCGCGAACAGCAGTACCGGCAGGGCGAGCGCAAAGACCACTTGGAGAGCGATCCGTTTCACACCGCCACCTCCCCGCGCACCGACTGGTGCCAGGCCAGGGCGCGTCGCTCCACGGCACGCGCGCCCACGTTGACGAGCAGCCCCAGCAGACCGGTCACCACGATCAGCGCGTACATCTCCGGCACCGCCTGCGAGTTCTGTGCGACCCCGATCCGCGCGCCCAACCCCGGGGCCCCGATGACGAGTTCACCGGTAATGGCGAGGATCAGCGCGACGGCCGCGGCCAGCCGGACACCGGTGAAGACGTACGGCAGCGCGCTCGGCCACAGCACGTGACGGATCCGCGCCCAGGTGCCGAGGCCGTACGACCGCGCGGTCTCGTCGGCGACGGGGTCGACGTCCCGGACGCCGTAGAGCGTCTGGATGAGGACCTGCCAGAAGCCGGCGTAGACGACGAGGATCAGCACCGAGCGCAGTTCGCTGCCGTACAGCAGCACGGCCAGCGGGATCAGGGCGACGGAGGGGATCGGGCGCAGGAACTCGATGGTCGACGCCGTCGCCTCGCGCAGGTACGGCACGACCGACAGGAGGACGCCGGTGACGATGCCCGCGCAGGTGGCGATGGCCAGGCCCAGCGCCCAGCCGGTGAGGGTGTCGCCGAGGGCCGTCCAGAAGGTGCCGTCGGAGAGTTCGTCGGCGAAGGCGCGGGCGATGCGGCTGGTCGGCGGGAAGTACTCCTCCTTGACCAGGCCGAGCCGCGGCACCGCCTCGCCCAGGAGGAGGAAGGCCGCGAGTCCGGCGGTGCCCAGCAGGGCGTTCTGGAGTCTCACGGAAGGAGCGCGTCCACGTCGGGGGTCTTCTTGAAGAACCCGTCCTTCTCACCGAGCTTCGCCAGCGCTCCGATCGAGGCCCGGTCCGGCTCGGCCGGCCACTTCGGCAGGATCACCTGCTCCAGCACCGACGCCGGGATCTTCGTGTACGTCGTGATGATCTGCCGGGCCTCGTCCGGGTGCGCGTCGGCGTAGGCGAGGGACTCGGCGGTGGCCTGCTGGAACCGCTTCACCACGTCGGCGTTCTGCTGCTGGTACCGCGCGGAGGTGAAGTACAGGGCGACCGTGGTGTTCGCGGCCACGTCCACCAGCGGGGAGGCGATCACCTGGCCGCCCTGGCCCTTGATGGTGGCCAGCGCGGGCTCGACCGCGCAGGCCGCGTCGACCTGGCCCGCGTCGAGCGCGGCCGGCATCTGGTCGAAGGGGAGCTCCACGAACGTCACCTTGTCCGGGTCGCCGCCGTCCTTGCGGACCGACTCGCGCACCGCCGACTCGTTGATGTTCTTGAGGGTGTTGATGGCGACCTTCTTGCCCTCCAGGTCCTTCGCGGACCTGATCGGGCTGCCCGTCTTCACCGCGATGCCGGCGAAGTCCTTGCCCGCCACGCCAGTTGAGGCGATGCCGTTGGAGACCGCCTTGACCGGGACACCGTTGGTGCGGGCGATCAGCAGGGAGGTGACGTTGGAGAACCCGAAGTGGAACTGCCCGCCGGCCACGCCCGGGACGATCGCCGCGCCGCCGGACGCCTTGGAGATCTGGAGCTTCAGCCCGTGCCTGCCGTAGAAGCCCTTCTTCTGGCCCAGATAGACCGGCGCGACGTCGACGATCGGAATGAGGCCGAGTTTGACGGTGGTGGTGCCGCCTGACGACGATCCCGGGTCCGAGGCCCCCGAGTCACCGGACGAACCACAGGCCGACGCGGTGGCAAGTAACGCTCCGGCCGCGAGGACGACGAGCAGACGACGCATGGCTCCTCCTGTGCAGACTTCGTCGTTCCGACAGGCTGTGCGCAGACCGCACGGTACAACGTCAGCGTCGCGCAGGCCCAGATCGCCGACCCGCATCCGGAGCAACTGGTTGAGAACACAAGGGATTTACAGGTCCAGCACGAGCCTCTTCCCCCGGCACCGGGACACGCAGATCATCATCGTCTCCCCGGCCTGCCGCTCCTCGTCCGTAAGTACCGAGTCCCGGTGGTCCGGAGTGCCTTCGAGGACGTCGGTCTCACAGGTGCCGCAGGTGCCCTCGGTGCAGGAGAACAGCACCTCCACCCCACAGGCACGCACGGCGTCGAGTACCGACACGTCCGGGGCGACGGTGACCGTCGTGCCGGTCTGCGCCAGCTCCACCTCGAACTCGGTGTTCTCGCCCTCCTCCTGCTCCTTCGGCGCGAACCGCTCCACGTGCAGCAGTCCGGCCGGGCAGCGCTGCTCCACCGCGTCCAGGAGCGGGCCGGGCCCGCAGCAGTAGACGAGGGTGCCCTCGGGGACGCCGTCGAGCACCGACGGCAGGTCCAGCAAGCCGGTCTCGTCCTGCGGTGCGACGGTGACGCGGTCGCCGTAGCGGCTCAACTCCTCGGTGAAAGCCATGGAGTTGCGCGTCCGGCCGCCGTACAGCAGGGTCCACTGAGCGCCCTCGCTCTCCGCGGCCGCGAGCATCGGGAGGATCGGGGTGATCCCGATGCCGCCCGCGATGAAGAGGTAACGCGGTGCGGGCCGCAGGGCGAAGTGGTTGCGCGGACCGCGCACCCGCACCTTGTCGCCCTGGTTCAGGTGCTCGTGCACATGGGCCGATCCACCGCGCCCGACCGGCTCGCGCAGCACGGCGATCCGCCACCGGGCGCGGTCGGCGGGGTCGCCGCACAGGGAGTACTGGCGCTCCAGGCCCGGCCCGAGCAGCACGTCGATGTGGGCACCGGGCTCCCAGGCCGGGAGCTGTTCGCCCAGCGGGTGGCGCAGGGTGAGGGCCAGTACGCCGTCGGCCGCCGACTCGCGGTGCTCGACGACGAGTTCGGCTTCGTACGCGTCACTCATGAACGGTGTCCTCGCGGCTCGGGTCCTCGCGGCTCACTTCCGCGCGGCTCGTGTCCTTGCGGCTCGGGTGCGGACGGCTCGTGTCCCTGCGGGTGGGCGAGCATCCACTCCCACATCTCGATCGGGTCCTGCGCGGTGTGCTCGCGGCCGCAGTGGCAGGTGCCGTGCAGGGTGTCGGTGCCCGGCAGCCAGTCGATGCGGTAGATCTCCCCGGTGGGTCCGGCACTCACAGGACCTTCTCCACGGGCTTGTCGCCTTCCTCGACGAGACGGGCGAGGATGCGGCGGGCGGCGAGACCGCCGGTGTCGATGTTGATGCTGAGCTCCTGGTAACCGGCGCGCTCGGTGCCGAGCGTCCGCTGGAGCAGGTTGAGGGCGTCCACGTCCTGCATGACCACCGTGTGGTTGTTGCCCCGCAGGAACTCGGTGACCTCGGTGTCCTCGGTCGCCCAGTCGCGCGAGACCATCCAGAAGTCGTACACGTGCCCGTCGGCGGACGGTGTGATGGCGTAGGTGATCTCGGTGTGGAAGCCGTTCGGGTCGCTGCCGTCCGCCTCCGGCAGCACGCCGACCGGGGCGATGCGGCTGTGCAGCAGGTACAGGCAGGGAGCGTGGTACTCGATGTCCTGCCAGCGGGTGATCCGGCCCTCGATGCCGGTGGACTTCGCGTAGAAGGGCGGACAGGCGGCGTCGTCCATGTGCCGGCTCACCCGGACGATGCCGGCGCCCTCGTCGACCTCCGTGGTGATCGGCGTCTCGGCGACCTCGGGGGTGCCGATGTAACCGCCGTGCAGATACGTCTCGTGGGACAGGTCGAGGAGGTTGTCGACCAGCAGACCGTAGTCGGCGTCGATGGGCTCCATGCCGCGCACGGTGACCCAGCCGGGGGAGTCGAGGTGCCGGGCGCGGGGGATGGTGTCGGCGTCGGCGAGCGCCGGGTCGCCTATCCACACCCAGACCAGCGAGTCCTGCTCGACCACGGGGTAGGAGGCGACCCGGGCGGTACGCGGCACGCGCTTCTGGCCCGGCACGTACACACAGGTGCCCGTCGTGTCGTAGGTGAACCCGTGGTAGCCGCAGACCAGTTTGTCGCCGTCGAGCCGGCTGGGCTTCTCGTGCAGCGGGAACCGGCGGTGCACACAGCGGTCGGCGAGCGCGACGGGTGTGCCGTCCTCCTCGGTCCGGTAGAAGACGAGCGGCTCGCCGAGGACGGTGCGTCCGAGCAGTTCCTCGCGGCCGACCTCGTGGCTGTAGGCGGCGACGTACCACTGGTTCCTGGCGAAGGCGGTCATGTGCGGCATCGTTGCGGCTCCCGTCTGTCGTGGTGGTGGCATCGTCTTGGCGGCGGCCGGGGCCCGGCAATACCGCTTCCGTCTCACGGAAGGAGAGGGGCGGACCCCTGTCCCGGCACCGGTCGGACAGCGGTCGGGCACCGGTCGGCAAGCTAACTGTAAAGAACCTTGACAGTTATGTGGTCTAGTCCAATCATGGGCACCGATCCACCCCGCGTTTCTGTCCTTCCGCTGTCCCCGCCTGCCCTTTCCCCTGGGAGCGTCAGTGAGACGACTTCGCACACTGCTGTCCTGTCTGAGCGTCAGCGCTCTGTCCGCCGGGCTCGTCGGCCTCGGGGGAGGGGGCGCACTCGCGGCGCCCCTCTCGCCCTCGTCCTCCGGCTTCGGCAAGCCCCTGCCGGCCCAGGTGGCCGCCCCCTACGTCGAGTCCTGGACCGGCGGGAGCCCCGCCGACCTCGCCGCCGCCTCCGGCAACAGGTACCTCACCCTGGCCTTCCTCCAGACGGCCGCGCCCGGTTCCTGCACCGCCTACTGGAACGGCGACACCACCCTGCCGATCTCGAAGGCGGCCCTCGGCCGGGACATCGCCACCCTCCAGGCGCGCGGCGGAAACGCCATCCCCTCCTTCGGCGGCTGGTCCGCGGACACCACCGGCACCGAACTGGCGGACAGCTGCACCAGCGTCGACGCGATCGCCGGGGTCTTCCGGAGCCTGGTCACCACGTACGGCATCACCCGCATCGACCTCGACGTCGAAGGCGACTCGATCGACAACGCCGCCGGCATCGACCGCCGCAACAAGGCCATCGCCAAGGTGCAGCGCTGGGCCGAACGCACCGGCCGCACCGTTCAGTTCTCCTACACCCTGCCGACCTCCACCAAGGGCCTGGAGGCCAACGGCCTCGCCGTGCTCCGCAACGCCGTCGACAACGGCGCCCGCGTGGACGTCGTCAACCTCATGACCTTCGACTACTACGACGGCGCCACGCACGACATGGCGGCCGACACCGTGACGGCCGCCGAGGGGCTGCACGCCCAACTGGCCGCCCTGTACCCGAAGAAGAGCTCCGCCCGGCTGTGGCGCATGATCGGCGTCATCGAGATGCCCGGCATCGACGACTACGGCCCCGAGGAGACCTTCACGGTCGAGAACGCCGCCGCCGTCGAGAAGTGGGCCGAGGCCAGAAGGATCAACACCCTCTCCTTCTGGGCCCTCCAGCGCGACAACGGCGGCTGCCCGGGCACCGGGGGCTCCGACTCCTGCTCCGGCATCGCCCAGGACACCTGGGCCTTCAGCCACACCTTCGAGCGGTTCACGAGCCCAGGCCACAGCTAGCGGTCCACCGCAGAGCTGGGGCGTGGGCCCGGTGCGGAGAAACGCGCCGGGCCCACGCCCCAGCCGATTTCGCTACAAGTTCCGAAATTATTCGGGGCGAGGACGGCCACGTGGCCGAAACACGCGGTTCCTAGCGTCGGGACACACCACGCCACTGACCTCAGTACTCGTGAGGAATCCCGTGTCACAGGAGTCCCCGTGCCCCACCTCTCCCGCCGCACCGCCCTGCGGCTGACCGCCGGAACGGCCCTCGGCGCCGCGCTCCCCCTGGCCGGCTGCGGGCGCCAAGACGACGCGGCCGCTGCCTCCGGCGCCAAAAAGGTCGACGCGTCCCCGGCCACCGGCACCGTGAACGTCTGGGCCGCCCAGGGCGACGCCGACGTGCTCGGCTCGGTCGTCAAGCCGTTCAAGGCCGCCAACCCCGACCTGGTCGTGAAGACCACGCTGATCCCGAACGCGGAGTACTACACCAAGCTCCAGGCGGCCGTCGCGGCGCGCAAGGGACCGGACGTGGCCCAGTTCTTCCCCGAGTCGCAGGCGCAGTTCCTCGACTCCTCGACCCTGCGGCCCGTGCCGGACGGCCTGGTGGATCCGGGCAGCTTCTTCAAGAGCCTCTGGGACGCCGGCGTCGTGAACGACGTGGCCTACACGGTGCCCTGGTACGCGTACACGTACGCACTGGTCTACCGATCGGATCTGGCCAGGAAGGCGGGCGTCGAGGCGCCGACCACCTGGGCCGGGATGGAACCCTTCCTCAAGGGTCTCCAGAGCGCCGGTGCCGCCCACGCCCTGGGGGCCGACATCGGGTGGGACATCTTCAACGGCCAGGACGTCGCCATGTACGCCTGGCAGGCCGGCGGCTCACTCGTCACCTCCGACGGCAGGTGGAACCTCGACACGCCCCAGATGATCGACGCCCTCGACTACAACGCGTCCTTCTTCACCGCCGGGACCGCCGACACCAGTGGGCCGACCTTCCTCGACGCACAGCCGTACTTCGTCTCGGGCAGAACAGCGAGCATGATCACCGGCCCCTGGGTCATCGGCCAGCTCGACACCGCCGCCAAGAAGAGCGGCTGGACGGCCTCCCATGTCGCCACCGCCCCGCTGCCCGCCGGAGCGTCGAGCAGCGTCTCCTTCTCCGCGGGCGGTACCTGGGGCGTGCTCGCCGACAGCGGGAACCCGGACGCCGCCTGGAAGCTCGTCCGGTACCTGGCCAAGCCCACCACCCAGGTCGCGCAGTACAAGGCCTACGGATCGCTGCCGGCCGTCGTCTCCGCCTGGGACGACCCGGTGATCAAGGGCCAGCCGCTCATGGCGGCCTTTCTCACCCAGCTCAAGAACACCCGGGCGTTCCCTCAGATCAGCACCTGGCAGCAGGTCGCGACCCGGCTGGGCAAGGAGATGGAGGCCGTCGCCAAGGGCAGGCAGACCGCGGCGAAGGCGGCCGCGGCCATCCAGGCGTACGCCGAGAGCGTCGGCACGGGCAGGAAGTGATGACCACGACCGCCGTACCGGCCACCAAGAGGGCCCGGGCCGTACCGAAGACGGCTGCACCCAGGGCGTCCCGGGCCCGCCGCACCGCGGTCGCGTGGCTCTTCCTCGCCCCCTTCGGCGTCGTCTTCGTGGTCTACACGGCGATCCCCACGGTCGCCGCGCTCGCCCTGAGCCTCACCGACATCCGCGGCGCCGACCTGCGCACCCCGTTCGCCGTGGACTTCACCGGCATCGACAACTACCTCCGGCTGTTCCAGGACGACACCTTCGTACGGGACATCCTCAACACCGCCCTCTTCGTGGCCGTGGGCGTGCCCCTGACGATGGGCGCCGGTTTCGCTCTGGCCCTCGTGCTGAACTCCGGCGTCAGCAGGCTGCGCGGTGCCTTCCGGACGGTCTTCTTCGCTCCCGTCGTCACCAACGTCGTGGCCGTCGCGCTGATCTGGCAGTACGCCTTCCACGTCGACGGCACGGTGAACAAGCTGCTCGGCGCGGTCGGGTTCGCCGGACCGAACTGGCTGGACGACCCCGACCTGGCCATGCCGGTCGTCATCCTGCTCGGCGTCTGGCGCAACTTCGGCACCGCCATGGTGCTGTTCCTCGCCGGTCTCCAGGCGGTCCCGCGGGACGTGTACGAGGCCGCCGCCCTGGACGGGGCCGGCCGGTGGCGCCAACTCCGGCACATCACGCTGCCGTTGCTGCTGCCCACCACCCTCATGGTCTCCGTCCTGCTGACCGTCTTCTACCTCCAGGTCTTCGACGAGCCCTACCTCCTCACCGGCGGCGGCCCGCTCGGCTCCACCGAGTCGGTCGCGCTGTACACCTACCGCCAGTTCGGCGCGGGCGAGTTCGGGATGTCCTCGGCGGCGTCCTTCGTGACGCTCGCCCTGGTGACCGTGGTCAGCGTCGTCCAGTTCCGGCTGCTGAGGTCCCGCACATGAACCGTGCCGCCCGACCCCTGCTGTACGCAGCCCTGGTGCTGTGCGCTCTGCTCACCCTGCTGCCCTTCGCGTGGGGGGTGAGCGGCTCGCTGCGCAGCCTGGACGAGATCCGCTCCGACCCCGGGGCCCTGTTCCCGCACCAGCTCACCTTCGGCAACTTCACGCGGCTGTTCGAGACCCAGGGCTTCGGCCGGTTCCTGGTCAACAGTGTCGTCGTCGCGCTGATCGTGGTCGCCGGGAACATCCTGGCCGCCTCGGCCGCCGGGTACGCCCTCGCCAAGCTCGACTTCGCGGGCCGGCGGCTCGCGTTCGGCGCGGTCATGGCGGCGATGATGGTGCCGTTCACCGCGGTGTTCGTCACCCAGTTCGTGATCACCGTGGACCTGGGCCTCGCGGACACCCTCACCGGGATCGCCCTGCCCGGCGCCGCGCTCCCGCTGTCGGTCTTCATCGTGCGCCAGTACGCCCTGTCGATCCCCGACGAACTCCTCGAAGCGGCCCGCATCGACGGCGCCGGCGAGTTCCGGATCTTCTTCAGGATCTTCCTGCCGCTGGCCGGACCCGCCGTCGCCACGATCACGATCATGTCGTTCCTCAACTCGTGGAACAACTTCATCTGGCCGCTGGTCGTCGCCCAGAGCATGTCCACCTACACCCTCCCGGTCGGCCTCGCCGCCACCAGTCAGGCCGCGGCCCATGTCACCGACTACGGCCTGCTGCTCGCGGGGGCGATCGTCGTGATGCTGCCGGTGCTCGTGCTCTTCCTCTTCCTCCAGCGCTACTTCGTGCAGGGCATCGCCGGAACGGGGCTGCGATGAGCACGCGGGTCACCGTCCGGACCCGGGTGGCCTCCGAGTTCGCGATCGGCATCAGGAGCGGCTACGACCCGGTGACGGGAGGAGACGCGTGCTGATCGCCGGCATGAACCAGAGTGCCGTACGACGGGTCAACACCTCCGTGATCCTGAGGGCGTTGGCGGTGTCGGCCGGCCCGCGGAAACTCACCGAACTCGCCGCGCAGACCGCTCTGTCCCGTCGCACGATCGAGCTGGTCCTGGACTCGCTCGTCGAGGCGGGCTGGGTCGCCGAACTCGACCGGGTGCCCATCAGCGGCTGCGCCGGACGCCCGGCCCGCCGTTACGAACTGCGGGCCGAACACGCCCTGTTGGCCGCCGTACGGGTCACGACCGTCGACGCCTCCGCCGTCGTCGCCGATGTGCGCGGCCACATCCTCGGCCGGGCCCATGGTCCGCTGCGCGCCTACGAAAATCCGGACACCACCCTCGACGACGCCGCCGGTCTGGTCCGCCGGGCCCTCGACGACGCCGGCGGCTCGGTGGACCGGCTGCGCGCCGGGGCCATCGCGGGCGGCGGTGCCATCGACGACGAGGGAGTCGTACGGCGTCTGGTGCACACCACCCGCTGGGAGGGCGTGCACCTGCCCGAGGAGCTCGGCCGGCGCGTCCCGGTGCCCTGGTTCGCCGACAACGACACCAACCTCGGTGCGCTGGCGGAGCGTTGGCGGGGAATCGCCGCGGATCACGACAACGTCGTCTGGGCGATGCTCGGAAACCGGACCGGGCTCGGCATCCTCATCAGGGGGGCCGTGCACCGTGGGCTCGACGGTGCCGCGGGTGAGATCGTCGAGGCACGCTCGATGCCGGCCGGCTCGGTCGAGGACCGGCCGGTCGCCGCCCTGACCTCTCCGCTGGCCGCCCAACGCGCCCTCGCCCTGGCCCGGTTCGAGGCGGCCCGCGCCGGTGACACCGCCGCGCTCGCCGAGGTCGACGAGTTCGTGGAGAACATCGCCTCGATCCTCATCACCCTGTCCTGGACGGTCGCCCCCTCGCTCATCGTCCTCGGCGGCGGCCTCGAGGACGCCGCCGACGTCCTGCTGCCGCGGGTGCGCGCCGTGTTGCGGGACGCCCGGGCCCCCGCGGTCGAACTGCGCGCCACCGCGCTCGGCCACGACGCCCCGCTCGTCGGCGCGGTGAAGCTCGCCCTGGACCGCATGGACACCGAACTGTTCGGACCGCTCGTCCCGGTCGACTGACCCCCACACCACACGCACCCGGAGCTCCACTTGACCCACACCCCCCGCACGGATGTCCTCATCGTGGGCAGCGGCATCATGGGCTCCCTCGTGGCCCGCCTCCTGCGCAGGAGCGATCCGGCGCTGCACATCACCATGGCCGACGGCGGCAGCCCGATCGGCGGTGCGCCCGGGCGGCACCTGCACGACCTCGACGATCCCGAGCTGTGGGCCCGCTACAACGAGAAGGTCGCCACCGGCATCCAGGGCATGTACACGGGAGCGGAGGTGGTCCGGGAGGTGGCGGACAGCCTTCCCGGCCTCACTCCCGGCATGTTCCACGCCCTCGCCTTCGGCCAGGACGCCGAGGCGATGCCGCAGGCCGCGCTCGCCTGGAACGCGGGCGGCATGGGCGTCCACTGGACCGCCGCCACCCCCTGGCCCGCCCCGGACGAGGTCTTCGACTTCGGCGACCCCGACGCCTGGGCGGCCGACCTCGACACCGCACGCAGGCTGCTCGCCGTCACCCCCGCCGCGATCGGCCCGACCAAGGTCGGCGAACTCGTCCTCGATGTCCTGCGCCGACGCTACGGAGGCGCAGGACCCGCCGACCGGGCCCCGCAGCCCATGCCCATGGCCGTCACCCCCACACCCTCGGGCCCCATGCCCCGCACGGCCCCCGGGACGATCTTCCCCGCCCTCGCGCAGGGCGGCGATCCGGCCTTCACCCTCCTCACCGGCACCCTCGTGACCGCCCTCGGCACGGAAGGCGGCCGGGTCACGAGGGCCCGTCTGCGCCGCGTCGCCGACGGCACCGAGTCCGAACTCCGTGCCGGCACCGTGGTGGTGTGCGCCGACGCCCTGCGCACCCCGCAACTCCTGTACGCCTCCGGCATCCGACCCGAGGCCCTGGGCCGCCGGCTCAACGAGCACGCCTTCGTCACCGCCCGCGTCCTGCTCGACCTCGACCGGTTCGGCCTGGACGCCGACGCCCTGCCCCTGCCGCGTCCCGGCGAGTTCAGCACGGACTCGCTGTGGCTGCCCTGCAACGGGCCCGCCCAGCCCTTCCACGGCCAGATCATGAACCGCACCTACGTCGACGGGACCGGCCGGCCCCTCGCGCACTCCGTCGGTCTGTCGCTGTACGTCCCCGTCGAGTCGCGACCGCAGAACCGGCTCGTGTTCTCGGCGAGCGGGACCGATCTCGCCGGGCTGCCCCGCATCCGCGTCGAGTTCGGCTACTCCGAGGCCGACCGTGCGCTGATCCGCCGGGCGCTGGACGAAGTCCGTTCCGTCGCCGAGGAGTTCGGCCCCTTCGATCCCGCGACCGAGTCCACCGTGCTGCCGCCCGGTTCCTCGCTGCATCTCACCGGCACGGTCCGGGCAGGCGTCAGCGACGACGGCACCAGCGTGTGCGACCCGGACGGAAGGGTGTGGGGCTTCGACAACCTGTATCTGGCGGGGAACGGAGTCGTTCCCACGGCGATGGCCGCCAACGTCACCCTGACCGGCGCCGTCACCGCGGTACGGGCCGCCCGTGCCGTCACCGCGCGCATGTGAACGACTGGCACCTGAACCATCGAGAGGAACCGAAAGTGACCGACATCGCCAGGGAATACCGCATCGCCCTGCCCGCCTGGATCGACGACGAACTCGCCGACACGCCCGCCACCCTGCCCACCCACGAGGACCGGATGCGTCTCGTGCACCGCCTCGCCGACCGCAACTGGCGCGAGGGCAACGGCGGTCCGTTCGCCGCGCTCGTCGCCGAGCGCGCCTCCGGCCGGATCGTCTCCGTCGGCGTGAACGTCGTGCTGTCCACCGGAGTCTCCAGCGCGCACGCCGAGGTCGTCGCCCTCGGCCTCGCCCAGGTCGCCACCGGCAGCTGGGACCTCGGCGGCGACGGCCTGCCGTCCCACGAACTGGTCGTCAACTGGCGCCCCTGCGTGCAGTGTTACGGCGCCACGATGTGGTCCGGAGTGCGCGGACTGGTGGTCGCGGGTGAGGGTCCGGAACTGGAGGAGATCACGACCTTCGACGAGGGCCCGGTCGGCTCCGACTGGGCCGAGCAGTTCGAGAACCGAGGCATCGAGGTCGTGGGAGACGTCCTCAGGGACGAGGCGCTCGCGGTGTTCCGGAACTACCGCAAGGCCGTCGACGAGTCCGACGACGTCGTCGTCTACAACGCGCGCGGGGGAGCGGAATGAGCCCCCGCTTCGCGACGGACGTCGTCACCTTCCACCACCCCGGCTTCTGGGACCGCGACTCCGCCGACGCGGTCCGCGCCTGGGCCGCGGACCGTCCGGACCGCTTCTGGGGACGGGTGCTGGACACGCTGGCCGAGACCGAGGTCACCGGCATCGAGCTGACGTTCGCGCCCGGCAACATCGACTCGGCCCTGCGCGCCTTCGGCAGCGCGGAGGCGTTCCGCCGGGAACTGGCCGGCCGCGGTCTGGCGGTCGTCAGCGCCTTCGTCGCCGACAGCGACGCCCCCGACTGGCGGCACGGCGGCAACCTGTCCGCGATCGTCGCGGACGCGGAGCGCCGCGCCGCCTTCCTGGCCGAGGTGGGCGCCGAGGTCCTCGTCGCCGGACTGCCGATGAGGACGACGTACGGCACCCGCCCGCCCTTCTTCGTCGACGCCGCCTACATGAACCGGATGGCCGACATCGCGCACGCGGTGGGCGAGGCGGTGTCCCGGTCCGGGGTGCGGCTGGCGTTCCACACCGAGTCCCACAGCACCCTCTGGTACGAGCGGGACATCGACCTGTTCATGGCTCTGACCGACCCGCGCTACGTCTGGCTGTGCCCGGACTCCTGCCACATCGCGCTGGGCGGCGGCGACCCCGTCGCGGTGGCCCGGCGCCACACTCCGCGCATCACGCTGGCCCACTGGAAGGACGCGGTCGCTCCGATCGACGTCCATCTCACCGTCGACGACACGGTGTACTCCCGGCAGCAGCCGTACATGGCGGAGCTGGGCAGGGGGATCGTCGACTGGGACGGCTGGGCGGACGCGATGTCCCGCACGCCCGGCGCGGACACGGTCCTGATCGAACTGGACGAGGCCGCCGATCCGGTGGTCGCGCTGCGGGCCGGCACAGCCGTCGCGAAGCGGGTGCTAGCGGCGCAGTTCGCCGTGAGCGGTCTCCGGGAGCCGCAGGTAGACCAGTGACGAGCCGAGGCACAGGAGGGCCACGTACCAGGGGAACAACCCGGCGTGTCCCAACTCCTTGAACAGCGTGCCGATGTACGGCGCCGTCCCGCCGAACAGCGCGACCGTCAGGGAGTACGGGAACCCGATCCCGGCCGCCCGCACCCGGGGCGGGAACACCTCCGCGTTCACCGCCGCGCTGATCGAGGTGAACCCGGTCAGCAGCACCATCCCCGCGCACTGCACGAGCAGCAGGACCGCGAACGAGTCCCGCAGCGCGTGCAGCAGCGGCACGCTCAGCAGCGCGAACCCGACCCCGAAGAACAGCAGCAGCGGCCGCCGTCCGAACCGGTCCGACAGCAGGCCGCCCAGCGGCTGGAGCAGACCGAAGAAGGCCAGCGAGATCGTGCCCGCGAGCAAGGCGTCGGACTTGTCCACCCCGGCGTTGAGTTCGGCGTACGTGGGCAGGTACGACGTCCAGGTGTAGTACGCGATCGTGCCGCCCATGGTGATCCCGCAGATCAGCAGCGACTCGCGGGGATGGCGTCGCAGCGCCTCCAGCAGGGCGGGCCGCGGCGCCGACCGCTGCTCCGCGCTGCGGGTCTCCTGCGCGCCCTGCCGGATCCAGAAGCCGACCAGGGACAGCGCGGCCCCGAGCACGAACGGCACCCGCCAGCCCCAGGCGTCCATCCGTCCCTCGCTCAGTGTGTCCACCAGCACGGTGGCGATCCCGGACGCGAGGAGCTGCCCGGCGGTCGTCGACACGTACTGGAAGCTGGAGAACAGCCCGCGCCGGCCCGGGCCCGCCGACTCCACCAGGAAGGTCGTCGAGGCCGCGAACTCCCCTCCCACGGACAGCCCTTGGAGCAGTCGGGCGAGCACCAGGACGACCGGGGACAGCACGCCCACCGCCGCGTACGTCGGCGTCAGTCCGACCAGCAGGCTGCTGCCGCCCATCAGCAGGATGGTGACCGTCAGCGCGGCCCGCCGCCCGTGCCGGTCCGCGATCGCCCCCATCAGCAGCCCGCCGACCGGCCGCATGAAGAACCCGACCGCGAACACGGCGAACGTCGAGAGCAGCGGCACGAGCGAGTTGTCCGCGCCCTTGGGGAAGACGGCGGCAGCGATGTAGGTGGCCAGAAACGTGTAGGCGTACCAGTCGTACCACTCCACGGCGTTGCCCACGGAGGCAGCCAACAGCTGGCGTACAGGCCGTTTCGCGGGCGGCGCCACCGGACGTGTCGTCTCTGTCATGATCGCGACCATCCCCCGCTCGCGCCGCATCACACCTCCCGTACCCGCGACTTTCACATCAGCGACACCAGACCCTTCCCTGTCGTTTGGTGGACTTGGAAAACTCGCTGCGCGCACCTTCCGTCACGTTCCGGCCACCGATGCGCAGGATGAGAGGTCCCCTCACTCATGACTGACGTCAACCGGCGCAGATTCCTCCAACTCGCGGGTGCCACCACGGCCTTCAGCGCGTTGTCGAACAGCATCCAGCGCGCCGCCGCCCTCCCGGCCCACCACCGCACCGGGACCATCGAGGACGTCGAGCACGTCGTCGTCCTGATGCAGGAGAACCGCTCCTTCGACCACTACTTCGGCTCGCTCAGGGGCGTGCGCGGCTTCGGCGACCCGCGCCCGGTCACGCTGGACAGCGGCAAGTCCGTCTGGCACCAGACCGACCGGAACGGCAAGGAGATCCTGCCCTTCCGGCCCGAGGCGAACGACCTGGGCATGCAGTTCATCCAGGACCTGCCGCACGGCTGGAACGACGGACACGCCGCCTTCAACGGGGGCAAGTACGACAAATGGGTCCCCAACAAGGGGTCCACGACGATGGCGTACCTGACCCGCGAGGACATCCCCTTCCACTACGCCCTCGCCGACTCCTTCACCATCTGCGACGCCTACCACTGCTCGTTCATCGGCTCGACCGACCCGAACCGCTACTACATGTGGACGGGTTACACGGGCAACGACGGCCAGGGCGGCGGCCCGGTCCTCGGCAACGACGAGGCGGGCTACGGCTGGACTACCTACCCCGAGCGCCTGGAGAAGGCAGGGGTTTCCTGGAAGATCTACCAGGACGTCGGCGACGGGCTCGACGCGAACGGCTCCTGGGGCTGGATCCCGGACGCCTACCGGGGCAACTACGGCGACAACTCGCTGCTGTACTTCAACCAGTACCGCAACGCCAAGCCCGGCGACCCGCTGTACGACAAGGCCCGCACCGGCACCGACTACACCAAGGGTGAGGGCTACTTCGACCAGCTCAAGGCCGACGTCAAGGCCGGGAAACTGCCCCAGGTCTCCTGGATCGTCGCCCCGGAGGCCTTCACCGAGCACCCCAACTGGCCCGCGAACTACGGCGCCTGGTACGTCGCCCAGGTCCTGGACGCGCTCACCTCCGACCCGAAGGTCTGGGCGAGGACAGCCGTGTTCATCACCTACGACGAGAACGACGGCTTCTTCGACCACGTCGTCCCGGCCTACCCGGCGGGTTCCGCCGCACAGGGCAAGTCCACGGTCGACCCGGCCCTCGACCTGTTCCAGGGCAGCGCCAGCCACCCGGCCGGCCCCTACGGCCTCGGTCAGCGCGTGCCCATGCTCGTCGTCTCGCCCTGGAGCAAGGGCGGTTACGTCTGTTCAGAGACGCTCGACCACACATCGATCATCCGCTTCCTGGAGCGCCGCTTCGGCGTCCACGAGCCCAACATCTCGCCCTGGCGGCGGGCCGTGTGCGGCGACCTCACGGCGGCCTTCGACTTCTCCCGCAAGGACACCAAGCCGGTTGCCCTGCCGGACACGGACGGCTTCGAGCCGCCGGACCGCGTGCGACACCCCGACTACGTGCCGGTCCCGCCCGCCGTCGGAGCCCTGCCGAAGCAGGAACGCGGACTGCGTCCGGCCCGCCCGCTCAAGTACGCCCCGCACGTGGACGGTTCGGTCGACGCGAAGGGCGGCAGGTTCACGCTCGCCTTCGCCTCAGGGGCCAAGGCCGGCGCCGCCTTCCTGGTGACCTCCGGCAACCGCACGGACGGGCCCTGGAGTTACACCACCGAGGCCGGCAAGTCCGTCTCGGACACCTGGAACTCGGCGTACTCGAAGGGGTCGTACGACCTGACCGTGCACGGCCCCAACGGCTTCCTGCGCTCCTTCAAGGGGTCGAACAAGACCGCCGGGCCCGAGGTCACCGCCCGTCACAGTGGTGACGACATCGAGCTGACCTTCACCAACAGCGGCTCCGGCCTGGTCCGTCTGAAGGTCGAGAGCGGCTACGGCGACCGGGTGCGGACCTTCACCGTGCGGCCCGGCACCACCGTGCGGCACACCTTCGGCCTCGCCAGGAGCCGCCGCTGGTACGACCTCACCGTGACGGCCGACGGGGACCCGGCGTTCCTCAGGCGATTCGCCGGACATGTCGAGAACGGGCGCCCCGGAGTGAGCGACCCGGCCGTCATCACCGGGTAAAGCCGCTGCGCAAGCCGCCGAACAGGTGGCCGGATCGCGATGGTCCCGGGGTAATGTGCCCCGGTGACCACGCATTCGAACACACCTGCCGGTTGGTACCCCGATCCGCACGGAGCGCCCCAGACGCTCCGTTACTGGGACGGGGCGCAGTGGACCCAGCACACCAACGGCCAGCAGCAGGCGGCGGGCCAGGCCCAGGCCGTCCAGGCCCCGCCGGCCCAGCAGGCGCCCCAGATACCGCAGCAGGCGGCCGGCCCCGACGCGCGCGTGCAGCGTCAGGTGCAGCAGCAGGCCGGGGTCACTGCGGGCGGTGCGGGCGGCGGCACGCTCTTCACCGAGCCGGTGCTGGTGGTGAACCAGAAGGCCAAGCTGATCGAGCTGACCAACGAGTACAAGGTCATGGACCAGCACGGTCAGCAGATCGGCTCGGTCACCCAGGTCGGGCAGAGCGCGCTGCGGAAGATCGTGCGCTTCCTGTGGAGCATCGACCAGTTCATGAAGATCAGGCTGGAGATCCGGGACGCCCACGGGCAGCCGGTCCTGCTGCTGACCCGGCCGGGAAAGATCTTCAAGTCCCGTGTGATCGTGGAGCGTCCGGACGGTTCGCCGGTCGGTGAGATCGTCCAGCAGAACATGATCGGGAAGATCAACTTTGCGCTGATGGTGGACGGTCAGCAGGTCGGCGCGATCAAGGCGGAGAACTGGCGGGCGTGGAACTTCGCGATCGTCGACCACGCGGGGAACGAGGTGGCCCGGATCACGAAGACGTGGGAGGGGCTGGCCAAGACGATGTTCACGACCGCGGACAACTATGTCCTCCAGATCCACTACCAGTTGCCCGAGCCGCTGTTGAGCCTGGTGGTCGCCACGGCGCTGACCGTGGACACGGCGCTGAAGCAGGACGCCCGGGGGTTCGGCTGACCGGGCCTGGATCGGTCAGAGCGGTGTGAGGTGCCCCGGTTCGGAAGGCCGGGGCACCTTCACGTCCCGCAGTGACGGTTCCAGTGCCAGGACCGCTGCCACTGGGTGGTCGTCGTGTGCCAGGACGTCCGCCACCGGGTGGTCGTCCTGCACCTCGGCGGGAGCGACCCGGCTCAGCAGCACCACGCCCCACGAGGCCAGGCCCGCGCCCGCCAGCGCCAGCAGCACACCCGCCGCTCCGCCGCGCAGGCCCTCGCCCAGCAGCGAGAGCCCGATGATCGCCGCGGCCAGCGGGTTGGCCAGGGTGACCACCGCGAGCGGGGCGCCCAGACCGTCCCGGTAGGCCGTCTGGGAGAGCAGGAGCCCGCCCGCCGCGAAAGCCGCGACGAGCAGCGCCACGCCGATCACCTGGACGCTGAGCAGGGATCCGGAGCGGTCCGTCGCGGCCACCGTCACGGTCTGGGTGAGCGCGGAGGCGACACCCGAGGCGACCCCGGACGCCGAGGCGTGCCGTACCCCGGGCCGGGTGCCCGGGCGGGCCAGCAGCCCGATGAGCGCCGCCGTCGCCCCCGCCACCGCGACCGCCTCGGAGGTGCTCAGTACCCTCCCGGGTGCGGAACCCGACGCCACCACCAGGATGGCCGCGAGCCCCGCCAGCGTGTACGCCGTGCCCCGCCACTCCGTCGCCGTGACCCGGCGTCCCGCGATCCGCGCGCCCAGCGGCACCGCGGCGACGAGCGTGAGCGCGCCGAGCGGCTGGACCACGGTCAGCGGGCCGTACTTGAGGGCCACCACGTGCAGCAGCGCGGCCGACGCGTTGAGGGCGACGGATCCCCACCAGGCACCCGAGCCCAGCATCCGCAGCACACCCGAGCCGGGGTTGCGCGAGGCCAGGCGCTCCTGCGCGACCGCGGCGGCCGCGTAGGCGACGGAGGAGAGCAGGCTCAGGGCCACGGCGATCAGGGTGGCGTTCATCGGCCCGCTCCGACCAGGACGTTCTTCTTCTCGGATGGGGCCGGGGCGAGCTTCTGCCGGGCCCGTCCCGCCGTGCTCGCCGTGCGCTGCGGTGCGTGG
Source organism: Streptomyces sp. NRRL B-3229 (assembly GCF_000719505.1). Taxonomy (NCBI): domain Bacteria; kingdom Bacillati; phylum Actinomycetota; class Actinomycetes; order Kitasatosporales; family Streptomycetaceae; genus Streptomyces; species Streptomyces sp. NRRL B-3229. Next base: position 127,650 of record NZ_JOGP01000003.1, read on the forward strand.
AGGACCGCGAGGGCGATGCCGAGCAGCGCGGCCGCGACGATCGCGTCCAGCCAGTAGTGGTTCGCCGTGCCGACGATCACCGTCAGCGTCACCAGGGGGTGCAGCAGCCAGAGCCAGCGCCAACGGGAGCGGGTCGCCACGATCAGACCGATCGCCACCATCAGCGCCCACCCGAAGTGCAGCGAGGGCATCGCCGCGAACTGGTTGGAGAGGGTGTCGGTCTGCGGTGGGCCGTACACGGAGGGGCCGTAGGCCTTCGCGGTGTCGACCAGTCCGGCAGCCGCGAGCATCCGCGGCGGGGCCAGCGGGAAGACCAGGTGCAGGACCAGGGCGGCGCCGGTCAGCGAGGCGAGGACGCGGCGGGCCCAGACGTAGTGCGCGGGGCGCTTGAGGTAGAGCCAGACCAGGAAGGCGACCGTGGCCGGGAAGTGGACGGTCGCGTAGTAGGTGTTGGCGACGTGCGCGAGGGTGTCGCCGTGCAGCAGCAGCGACTGCACCGAGCGCTCCGAGGGCAGGTGCAGGGCCCGCTCCCAGTCCCAGACGCGACCGGCGTTGCGGAAGGCCTCGGGGGTGTGCCCCGCGACCAGTTGCCGGCCGAACTTGTAGACGAGGAAGAGTCCTACGACGAGCAGGAGCTCACGGACGAGCGGCGGCCGCGCTGTCGCGCCCGGCTCCGCTTCTGAAGGCTCGGTGCGGGCATTCATCCCCCGGCCCTTTCGCTGACGGTGGTGCGGGTACTGGATCCGGACAGGGTGATGACCCGTTCCGATCCCCAAACTCATCGATACGACATCGTACCGATACGCCAGTGTACCGATACGGTCGGGTACCGGTACACTGGCGTATCGATAGACGAACGACACACGGGAAACCGGGAATGAAACGCGCGGACCGCGCAGCAGGCCCGTCGCTCCGTGAGTGAGGAGAAGGGCAGATGACGTCGCAGGCCGCGGACGGACCGGAGACGGTCGCCGCCTCGCGCCGCTCCAAGATCACGCCGGAGCGTGAGCAGGAGTTCTTCGACGCCGTGCTCGAACAGATCCGTGAATGCGGATACGACGCCGTGACCATGGAGGGCGTCGCCTCCAGCACGCGGTGCAGCAAGTCCACGCTCTACCGGCAGTGGAAGACCAAACCCCAGTTCGTGGTGGCCGCGCTGCGCTCCCGGCGCCAGGCGAAGTTCGACGGCATCGACACCGGATCGCTCGCCGAGGACCTGCGCGAGGCCGCCCGGGCGGCGGGCCGGTGGTCGACGCGCGACACCAAGCTCCTCCAGGCGCTCGGCCATGCGGCGACCCAGGACGAGGAACTCGCGCGGGCCCTGCGGGAAGCCCTGGTCGAACCGGAGATCGCCGCCCTGAGGCACCTCCTCCAGCGGGGCGTCGACCGCGGTGAGATCGCCGCGGGACACCCGGCGCTGGAGTACGTCCCGGTCCAGATGTTCGGCGTGATCCGCGCCCGGCCGGTCATCGACGGGGAGTACGCCGACCAGGACTACCTGGTCCGCTTCGTCGAGGCCGCCGTACTGCCGGCCCTCGGCCTGACCTGACCCAGGCCGCCGTCCACGGGATGACTGGACGGCGACCTGCTCGCGCCGCACCGTGGGGACGGGGGCGGCGCGCACCCCCGGGCCGGGCGGGGCGCCTCCCGAGCGGAGAGGCGCCCCACCCGGCCGTCCGGCGTTGGCGGCGCGACGGTTTCGGCTCGGAGCCCTGGCCGTCCTGGCGTGGGAGCGCGGGCGTTTCGGCTCGGAGCCCCGGCCGTGCAGGTGTTTGGGGCGCGGCCGTCCCGGCGTCGGAGCCCCGGCTGTCCCGGCTTTCGGGAGCTCGGCGGACCCCGCTCCGGAGCCCCGGCGTCGGAGCCCCGGCTGTCCCGGCTTTCGGGAGCTCGGCGGACCCCGCTCCGGAGCCCCGGCGTCACACGTTGCTGCCGCTGCCGCCGCCCGTCGACACCTTGATCCCCTTGGTGATGTCGTCGATCACACCCTGGCCCTCGCCGACGTCCACACCGAAGCGCACCACCACGATCTGCTGCGGGTTCGCGGGCGCGGGGAAGGCCAGCGACTGGACATAGCCGTCGGAGCCCTTGCTGGTGACTGCCTTCCAGCGGACCAGGTAGCCCTTCCGCCCGGCCACGGTCACCGCCCTGGAGTCCAGCACGTCGTGCGAGGTGATCGAGCCGTAGGTCTTGCCGCCGTAGGACTGCTCGGCGTTCGCCTGGATGTCGGCCTTGGCGACCTGCTCGGCCGTGCTGCCCTTGCTGCCGAGCGCCAGGGCGGGCGCCGAGTAGGCACCGCCCTTCGTGCACGACGCGGAGGTGTCGCCGGGGCAGGCGTAGGAGTCCTTCGAGGTGACGGACGCGCCGACCTGGATCTCCTGGCCGTACCAGCCGTCCGGGATGGGCAGGCTGATCCCGTCGATCGAGTCGGTCACCGAACCGCTCTCGATCCTCGGCGCCTCGGAGCCCTGCGGGGAGGGCGTCTCGCCTCCGGAGCCGCCGTTGCCGCCATTGCCGCCGTCGCCACCGGAGCCGCCGTTGCCGCCGAAGGGGCCGCCCTGCCCGTTCTGGCCCCCGTTGCCGCCGAAGGGCCCGCCCTGGCCGCCCGGACCCTGCGAGTTGGCGGTGTCCTTGCTTCCGCCGTCGTTGTCGGTCAGCGCGTACACGCCGACGCCTATGCTCGCGAGGACCACGACCGCCGCCGCCACCGCCACCGCTATGCCCACCGGGCCGCGCCGCTTGGTGGTCGGCGGCTGCGCGGGATACGCCGGGTACGCCGGGTACGCCGGATGGGCCGCGTACTCCCCGGGGCTCGCGACCTGCTCCGGGGGACCCCATGCGGCGGCCGATCCGGTGGGACGGGTCTGCTCCGTCCACGCCCTGCCGTCCCACCAGCGCTCGGTGGCGGGACCGTCACTTGTCTGCCCGGGGTCGGGGTACCACCCGGGGGGAGTCTCCTGCGTCATGTCCCCACCGTAAGAGCACTCGGTGAAAGTGGGATGAGAGGGGCCCGGTCCATTCCGGCCGGGATCCCCACGCACGCCGGGCGACCCCTTCGGCACGCGCGCGTGCGGGGCGCCGCGGTGATCGTCGCGAAGGAGCCGCGGACGAGCCGCGGAGAACCGGACCGGCCACTGCCGAGGCTTCCAGCCGCGACTGCCGAGGCTTTCGACCCCCACTGCCGAGGCTTTCACCTCCCGCTGCCAGAAAGACAACTGACCGATAGTCAGGTTTGTCTGCGGCTGGTCACGGGCAGGGTGCGTCGCCTGCGCGTACCCCAGATCACCCGTCACGGCAACAGGTACCCCGACCGCCCTCCGCTTCCGCACCCGTACGGCTACGCTCGAGTTCTGAACGTCGTCCGGGCGACTTGGGGAGGTAGCGGGATGACGGAGGTACGGCCCACTGCGGCCGCCCCGGCCTCGCTGTGGGAGCGCGACGAGGAAATCACCGCCGTCGAACGCGCGGTCGACGCTCTGCGCGAGGACCACGCGTCCGCGGGCAGCGTGCTGATGATCGGCGGCGAGGCGGGCTTCGGCAAGACCGCCCTGCTGGCCGAGACCCGCAGGATCGCCGAGGCCCGCGGCTGCACCGTCTGGTCGGCCCGCGGCGGCGAGACCCTCAGGTCCGTCCCCTTCAACGTCGTACGCCAACTGCTCCAGCCCGCCCTGCTGTCGCTGATGCCCGAGGAAGCACGCGAGTACCTCGGCGACTGGTACGACATCGCCGGCCCCGCCCTCGGCATCGCGGACCCGGGGGAGCGGCAGGCCGACCCGCAGGGCGTGTGCGACGGACTGGTCGCCGCGGTGCGCCGGCTGGCCCGCCGGGACTGGCCGCTGGTGCTGACGATCGACGACGCCCACTGGGCCGACCAGGAGACCCTGCGCTGGCCCGCCGCCCCGGTGACGCCACCGGCGAGCGGGCCCGCCTCCTGGACGCGGTCGCCGCCACCGCGGGCCGCCCCGTCACCAATCTGAGCGCCCTCACCCCGTCGGCCGCCGAGGGCCTCACCCGCGCCACCCTGGGCGACCACGCCGACGCCCCGTTCTGCCGCGAGGTGTGGGCCGTCACCGGCGGCAACCCGTACGAGACCGTCGAACTCCTCGCCAAGGTCCGGGACAGCGGGATGGAGCCGAGCGAGGAGTCGGCGAGCGAACTGCGCGAGCTGAACCGCTCGGCCCGCGGCGGCGGACTCGTCGCCCGCCTGGAGGAACTCGGCATCGACGCCACCCGGTTCGCCTGGGCCGCCGCGATCCTCGGCACCGACATCTCCGTCGGTCTGGCGGCCCGGCTCGCCACCCTGAGTCCGCAGAAGGCGGCCCTCTGCGCCGAACTGCTGCGCAACGCCCGCATACTCACCGGGGTCCAGGGCGAGGCCGGCGAGCTGGAGTTCGTCCACCCGCTGATCGCCACCGCCGTCTACGACTCCATCCCCGACGCCCTGCGCACCGCCATGCACGGCATCGCCGCACAGCTCGTCACCGATTCCGGGCACGGCGCCGCGGCCGCCTCCCGGCATCTCCTCCAGGTCCACCCGGACGACGACGAGGAACTCGTCGAGCAGCTGCGCGAGGCCGCCCGCGAACACCTCGCCGTCGGCGCCCCGGACGCGGCCCGCCGCTGCCTGGAGCGCGCCCTGCTGGAACCCCCGCCGCCCGAGGTCCACGCGAGCGTGCTCTTCGAACTCGGCTGCGCCACCCTCCTGACCGCCCCGGCCAAGACCATCGGCCACCTCCAGACCGCGCTGGCCATGCCCGGCCTGGAGGGCTCCGCCCGGGTCGACGCCGTCATCCGGCTCTCCCAGGCCCTCATGCACAACAACCAGCTGGAGGAGGCCGTCCGCACCGTCGAGGCGGAGGCCGCCCGGCACGAGGAGGGCCCGGCCCGGCTCCGTCTCCAGGCCGTGCAGTACACCTGGGAGAGCCTCTACCCGGGCGAGACCACCTCCCCGGGCCGCTCCGAGCGCCTCGCCGCCCTCGCCGCCACCTGCACCGGCCGGGACAACGCCGAGCGCGCCCTGCTCATCCTGCGCGGCTTCGACGCGATGGCCCACGGCGAGAGCGCCGAGGAGATCGCCGAGAGCTGCGACCGCGCCCTGGTCAACGGCCGCCTCGCGCCCGGACTGGGCTGGACCGACACCGAGTGGGGCCTCGAACTGCCGCTGATGCTGGCCAGCGCGTACGCCTTCACGGACCGGCTGGACCGGGCAGAGGCCCTGTACTCCGACGCCCTGCGCACCTACGAGTCGGCCGGCTGGAGCGGCGGACACCTCGCGCTCGCCCACGCCTACGTCGGCCTCGGCCACCGCAGGCGCGGGCGGCTGCGGGAGGCGGAGACCTCGCTGCGCGAGTCACTGCGGCTCGCCGAGCGGGTCGGACGCGGACTGCCCCTGTACTGGTCGGCGACCTGCAACCTCGTCGACACGCTGCTCGCGCGCGGACATGTCGAGGAGGCCTGGGCGATCGCCGAGCAGTACGGGTTCGCCCCGCCCTACCCCGCCACGATCGTGCTGCCCGATCCGCGGTCCGTGCGCGGGCGGCTGCTGCTCGCGGTCGGCCGGACCAAGGAAGCCGTCAACGAACTGGAGGCCGCGGAGAAGGCGGCGCAGGTGCGGGGGCACCACAATCCGGTGCTGGTCCCCTGGGCCGTCGACCTCGCGCGCGCCCTCGCCGTGGAGGATCCGGTACGGGCGGCCCAACTGGTCAAGGAAGTCCGCCGGCATGCAGAGCGGCTCGGTACGGACACGGCCATAGGGGAGGCACTGAGGTGTGCGGCCGCGCTGGAGACGGGGCAGCGGGCGGTGCGGCTCGCTGCGCAGGCTGTGGCGTATCTGGAGGCGTCGCCGTGTCAGTACGAGCATGCGGCGGCGCGGGTGGAGTACGGGATTCTGGCTCGGTCGGTGGCTGAGCTGAACCGTGGGCTGGCGTTGGCTCGGTCGTGCGGGGCGGACGGGTTGGTGACCCAGGCCCGGGAAGTGCTGGAAACGGGGCGGGGGTTGCGGTGATGTCGTCTGCGCGCCGGTGGGGGCCGGCCGCGCAGTTCCCCGCGCCCCTGGGGAGTCACAGCGCGAGGAGTTGATCCGTCAACGCCATCAGACGCTTCTGCACCTCCCTGTCGTACGTCTCCTCATGCGCCCGAGCCGGACTCGTCCCGTCGAAGTAGCCGCCCGTACCCAAGTCCTTCGTGGCCAGGGCCAACACCCCCGGCGCCCCGTCCGCCACCGTCGACCAGGGCGCCATTCCGCCCTCCCTGACCATCGCCGTGTCCATGAACGTGGCCGGGTGGAGGACGTTCACCGCGACCCCCGTTCCCTTCAACTCCTCGGCCAGGGCGAAGGTGTGGGCCGCCAGGGCGAACTTCGCGCGGCGGTAGGCGGCGAATCCGGCGTAGCCCCGGGTGAACTCGGGGTCGTCGAAGTCGAGCGGCTCCTGCCCCACCGAACCCACGTTGACGATCCGGGCCGGAGCGTTCGCCGTCAGGGTCGGCAGCAGGGCCCGGGTCAGCGCCACCGGTGCCAAGTAGTTCACCGCCAGGCGGAGTTCGTGGCCGTCGGCACTCAGCTCGCGGCCTGTGCCGGGTGAACCGGCGCCCATACCCGCGTTGTTGATCAGCACATCGAGTCCGGCACGGGCCTCGGCGACCCGCGCGCCCAGGTCGCGCACCTCGGCCAGAGAGGCCAGGTCGGCCACGAACCCCTCGGCCTCGCCCTCCAGCCGCAGCTCCGCCACCAGGCTCTCCGTACGGCCCCGGTCGCGTCCGTGGGCGAGGACGACATGGCCGGCGCGGACCAGCTCGAAGGCGACGTAGCGGCCGAGACCCGAGGTGGCGCCGGTGATCAGGATGGTCGACATGCCCCCACGGTAGGCAGACCAGGGCGCCGCGTGCCTGCCCCTGCCGGTGTCACCCTTCCGGGCTCTCCTCTTCCGCCAGCACCCGCTGGGCCGTCGCGAACGCCGAGTTCGCCGCCGGAACCCCGCAGTACACGGCCGTCTGGAGCAGTACGGCCCCGATCTCGTCCGGCGTGAGCCCGTTGCGGCGGGCCGCGCGCACATGCATGGCCAGCTCGTCGTAGTGGCCGTGGGCGACCAGCGCGGTCAGCGTGATCATGCTGCGCTCGCGGCGGCTGAGCGTCGGGTCGGTCCAGATCTCGCCCCACGCGTAGCGCGAGATGAAGTCCTGGAAGCGGGCGGTGAAGGGGGTCTGACGGGACTGCGCCCGGTCCACGTGGGTGTCCCCGAGGACCTCGCGCCGCACCTCCATGCCCCGCCGGGCGCCGCCGTCGAGGTGGGCCCGCAGTGCGGTGAGCACGGCCTCCGGGCACTGCGCCGGGGCCAGGTGGGAGGCGCCCGGCAGCTCGACGAGCGTGGCACCCCGCACCGCGTCGGCGATCTCCCGCAGGTGGGGCGGCGGGGTCGCCGGGTCCTCGCGGCCCGCGATCAGCAGGGTCGGCGCGGAGATCCCGGCGAGCAGGTCGCGCAGGTCGAAGGCGGCCAGCGCGTCACAGCAGGCGGCGTATGCCTGCGGATCGGCCTCGGCGTGGTCCCGTACGAGCACCGGATCGGTGAAGTCACCGGCGAACCAGCGGGAGTTCGCGCTCTCCAGCAGCCACTCCAGCCCTTCCCGCCGGACCCGCTCGGCCCGCTCCTGCCACGGCCCCGCGCCGTTGAAGTGCGCGGAGGAACAGATGACCGCCAGTGAGGCGACCCGCTCCGGGTGGTGCACGGCCAGATGCAGACCGACGGCACCGCCCAGCGACACCCCGGCGTATGCGAACCGCTCGATGCCGAGGGAGTCGGCGAGTTCCAGCACCAGGGCGGCGAGGTCGCCCACCGTGGCGCCGGGCCCGATCAGGTCGGCCGCCGAACCGCCGTGCCCGGGCAGGTCCCAGCGGACCACCCGGTGGGTGATGGACAGCTCGGGCGCCACCTTGTCCCAGAGGGCGTACGACGTCCCGAGCGACGGCCCGAGCAGCAGAGGCGGCGCCGAAGCGGAGCCCTCGGCACGGTGGTTGAGGAGTTTCTCGGTCAACGTCGCTCCAGTGCGCGGTCGGTGAGGGCTCCGGCGGAGCCCGTGTAGCGAGCCGGGTCAGTGAGTTCCCCGAGGTCGACGTCCTTCAACTCGGGCTCCTGCGCGAGAAGTTCGCCCAGCGATCTGCCTTCGGCGTACGTCCGCCCGGCCAGCTCGGTCAGCAGCTCCTTGGCGCGGGCCCGGCCCAGCACGTCCGCCAGCTCGGCGGAGAGCCGCTCGGAGACGATCAGCCCGTGGGTGAGGTCCAGGTGCCGACGCATGGCGTCCGCGTTCACCCGCAGTCCCTCGGTGAGTTCGGCGGCGTCCCGGGCGGCGCCGCCGACCAGGCGCAGCAGATCCCTCAGCGGCTCCCATTCGGCGTGCCAGGCACCGGCCGGCCGCTCGTCCTCGGCGGCCATCGAGCCGTACAGCGTGGCCGCGAGCTGGGGAGCGCGCCGGGCGGCGGCCGCGATCAGCGTGGAGCGGACGGGGTTCGCCTTGTGCGGCATGGCCGAGGAGCCACCGCCGCTGCCCTCCGAGAGTTCGGCGATCTCGGTGCGGCCCAGCACCAGCACGTCCGTGGCGATCTTGCCCAGGGCTCCGGCCGTGCAGGCCAGGCACCCGGCGAGGTCGGCGACGGGCGTGCGCAGGGTGTGCCAGGGCAGGAGGGGCGCCTCCAGGCCCAGCTCCCGGGCGTAGGCCGCCGCGAGGCCCACCGGGTCCCCGGCTCCGTACACGGTGAAGGCAGCCAACGTGCCCGCCGCACCCCCTAGTTGAGCGGGGAGACCCTCCCGTACCCCGATGACCCGGTCCCGCGCGTCCAGTACCAGCGAACGCCATCCGGCCGCCTTCAGCCCGAACGTCGTCGGCACCGCGTGCTGGGTCAGCGTCCGGCCGGGCATCGCGGTGTCCCGGTGATCGGCGGCGAGCCGGGCCAGGGCACGCTGCACGCGGTCCAGGTCTGCCAGCACGAGGTCGAGCGTGCGTGCGGCCACCAGCATCAGTGCCGTGTCCAGGATGTCCTGGCTGGTCGCGCCCCGGTGCACATACGGGCCGTACTCCTGGCCCACCGCCTTCGTGAGGTCGGCGACCAGGGGGATGACGGGGTTGCCGCCGGCCCGCGCACGGCCGGAGAGGGACCGTACGTCGAAGCGGTCCGCGTGGGCCGCCCCGGTCACCGCCTCGGCCGCCCCGGCCGGAGCGAGACCCAGCCGGGCCTGCACCCGGGTCAGCGCTGCCTCCGCGTCCAGCAGCGCCTGGAGGAAGGCGCCGTCGGAGGTCGCGGAGGCGGCGGGGGAGTCTGCCCACCCGGGGGCGAGCAGACCGGTGTCCGGATCGGGAGAAGTCACTGGAACTCCAGGAAGACCGTCTCGCCTTCGCCCTGAAGGCGGATGTCGAAACGGTACGTCCCGTGACCGGTGTCGGCGGCGATCAGCGTGTCGCGGCGGTCCGCGTCCAGGCGGGAGAGCAGCGGGTCGGCACCCAGGGCCGCCTCGTCCCCCGGCAGGTAGATCCGGGTGAACAGGTGCACCAGCAGTCCGCGTGCGAAGACGCAGACACTGAGGTGCGGGGCGCTCTGTCCGCGGGCGCCGGGGCGCAGGGTGCGCGCGTACCAGTGCCCGTTGGCGTCGGTCTGGATGCGGCCCCAGCCGGTGAACTCCACGCCGTTGCGCCCCAGGTAGCCGCCGGTCGCCGGGTCGCGCCGGATCGAGCCGTCGGTCGTGGGCAGGTTGCCGTCCGGGTCCGGGCCCCACAGCTCCACGAAGGCGTCCGGCAGCGGGTTGCCCTCGCCGTCGGTGATGTAGCCCTGGACGGTGATGGTGTCCGGGTGGCCGACGGGCGCGATGTCACCGCCGCCGGGGAAGGGCAGCGCGTACCCGTAGAAGGGGCCGACGGTGTGCGAGGGGGTGGGCAGCACGCTCTCCGGCGAGCTGGTGTCGATCTTCGTCATGGCAGGTCAGCGTCCTTCCTCGACCCAGGTGGCGTGCGGCCCGTCCAGCACGATGTCCCAGTGGTAGCCCATCGAGAACTCCGGTACGGACAGGCTGTGGTCGTAGGTGGCGACCAGCCGCTGCCGTGCCGCGTCGTCCGTCACCGACTGGATGATCGGGTCGTACGGAAAGAGCGGATCGCTCGGGAAGTACATCTGGGTCACCAGGCGCTGGGTGAACGCGGTCCCGAACATGGAGAAGTGGATGTGGGCGGGGCGCCAGGCGTTGACGTGGTTGCGCCACGGGTAGGGGCCGGGCTGGATGGTGGTGAAGCGGTAGAAGCCGGAGTCGTCGGTGAGGGTGCGGCCGACGCCGGTGAAGTTCGGGTCCAGCGGGGCGTCGTGCTGCTCGCGTTGGTGGGCGTAGCGCCCGGCGGAGTTCGCCTGCCAGATCTCGATCAGCTGGCCGCGCACGGGCCGTCCGTCGCGGTCGAGCAGCCGCCCGGACACGGTGATGCGCTCGCCGACGGGCTCCCCGCGGTGGTGCCGGGTCAGGTCGTTGTCGATCTCGGTGATGTCCCGCTCCCCGAAGGCGGGGGAGTGCAGCTCCACCAGCTCCGGGTCCTTGGTCACGTCGATGGTGACCGGCGGCTGCTTCGGATGGCGCAGCACCGAGGAACGGTAGGGCGCGTAGTCGCGCCGCGGGTGATGCTCGACCGGTGCCCCGTCGGCGACCCGCTTCTCGTAGGCGGCGTGCTCGGCGGCGATTTCCTGGTCGATGTCGTGCTGGGTGAGAGTCATGGGGATTCCTGCGTTCCGTTAACGTTCGAGGACGAGAGCGAGACCCTGGCCGACACCGATGCACAGGGTGGCGACACCGACTCCGCCGCCTCTGCGGGCGAGTTGGTGGGCGACCGTGCCGGCCAGCCGCGCGCCCGAGGCGCCGAGCGGGTGCCCGAGTGCGATGGCGCCGCCCTGCGGGTTGAGGATGGCCGGGTCGAACTCGGGCCATTCGGCGACGCATCCCAGCACCTGGGCGGCGAACGCCTCGTTCAGCTCCAGGACCGACAGGTCGTCGAATCCCTTGCCCGCCTTGGCGAGCGCCCGGTTGACCGCCTCGACGGGGGCGAGGCCGAAGTAGTGCGGGTCCAGTGCGTTGACGCCGGTCGCGGAGATCCGGGCCAGCGGTTCGCGGCCGGTGGCGGCCAGGCCCTCGTCGTCGACGAGCAGCAGGGCGGCGGCGCCGTCGTTGAGCGGTGACGCGTTGCCCGCGGTCACGGTGCCCCCGTCTTTGCGGAACGACGGCTTGAGCTTCGCCATCGCCTCCAGCGAGGCGTCCGGCCGTACGCATTCGTCGGCGCCGAAGACCACCGGCTCGCCCTTGCGTCGCGGGATGGACACCGGCGCCAGCTCGGCGTCGAACAGCCCCGCCGCCTGTGCCCGGGCCGCCTTCTGGTGCGAGGCCAGGGCGAACTCGTCCTGCTGCTCCCGGCTGATCTTGTGCTTGTCGGCGATCAGTTCGGCCGACTCGCCCAGCGGGATCGTCCACTGCGGCTCCATGGCCGGGTTGACCATGCGCCAGCCCAGCGTGGTCGAGTACAGCTCGGTGTGGGCGGCCGGGAACGGCTTGTCGGACTTGGGCAGCACGTAGGGTGCCCGGGTCATCGACTCCACCCCGCCGGCGACGGCGATCGAGGCGTCCCCGAGGGCGATCGCCCGGGCCGCCTGGATCACCGCCTCCAGGCCCGAGGCGCACAGGCGGTTGACGGTCACGCCCGGCACGGAGGTCGGCAGTCCGGCGAGCAGGGCGGCCATGCGGCCGACGTTGCGGTTCTCCTCGCCCGCCCCGTTGGCGTTGCCGAAGTAGACGTCCTCGATCCGGGACGGGTCCAGGTCGGGCGTGCGGGCCAGGAGTTCACGGATCGCGTGGGCGCCCAGGTCGTCCGGGCGCACCGAGGCGAGGCCTCCGTTGTAGCGGCCGACGGGGGTGCGGACCGCGTCGACGATGTAGACGTTCTTCACTTCAGGTCCTCCGCGACACTCAGCTTGGCGTCGGTCTTGGCGGTGATCTCCTCGACGGTGACCCCGGGCGCCGTCTCGACCAGCACCAGCCCGTCCTCGGTCACGTCCAGGACGCCGAGGTCGGTGATGATCCGGTCCACGCACGCCTTGCCGGTCAGCGGCAGCGCGCACTCGGTGAGGATCTTGGGAGAGTCGTCCTTGGCGGTGTGCGTCATCACCACGATGACCGTACGGGCGCCGTGCACCAGGTCCATCGCCCCGCCGATCCCGGTGATCAGCTTGCCGGGGATGGCCCAGTTCGCCAGGTCGCCGGTCTCGGACACCTGCATGGCGCCCAGCACCGCCACGTCGATGTGCCCGCCCCGGATCATCGAGAAGGACAGCGCCGAGTCGAAGAAGGACGCCCCCGGCAGCACGGTGACGGTCTCCTTGCCCGCGTTGATCAGATCGGGGTCGACCTGGTCCTCGGTGGGGTAGGGGCCGGTGCCCAGGATGCCGTTCTCCGACTCCAGGATCACCTCGACGCCCTCGGGGAGGTAGTTCGGGATCAGCGTCGGCAGGCCGATGCCGAGGTTGACGTACTGGCCGTCCTGAAGCTCGCGTGCGGCTCGTGCGGCCATCTGCTGCCGGGTCCAGGCCATCAGTCGTTCACCGTGCCTCGTGCCGGAGCCGCGGAGACCGTCCGCTGCTCGATCTTCTTGTCCGTCGCCTGTTCCGGGGTCAGGGCCACCACCCGCTGGACGAAGATCCCGGGCAGGTGCACCGCGTCCGGGTCGATCTCGCCGGGCTCCACGAGTTCCTCTACCTCGGCGATGGTCACCTTGCCCGCCATCGCCGCGAGGGGGTTGAAGTTGCGGGTGGACTTGTTGAAGACCAGGTTGCCGTGCCGGTCCCCCTTCGCCGCCCGCACGAGGGCGAAGTCGGTGCGGATGCCGCGCTCCAGGACGTACTCGGTGCCGTCGAACTCCCGCACCTCCTTCGGCGGCGAGGCCAGCGCGACCCCGCCGGAGCCGTCGTAGCGCCAGGGGAGCCCGCCGTCGGCGACCTGGGTGCCGACCCCGGCCGGGGTGAAGAACGCGGGGATGCCGGCGCCGCCCGCCCGCAGCCGCTCGGCGAGCGTGCCCTGCGGGATCATCTCGACCTCCAGCTCACCGGCCAGGTACTGGCGGGCGAACTCCTTGTTGGCGCCGATGTAGGACCCGGTCACCCGGGCGATCCGCCCGGCCGCGAGCAGGACCGCCAGGCCCGACTCCATGGCCCCGCAGTTGTTGGAGACCACCGACAGCTCGGACACACCACGCTCGTACAGCGCCTGGATGAGCACGTTCGGCACACCGCTCAGACCGAAACCGCCCACCGCCAGCGACGCACCGCGGGGCACGTCGGCCACGGCCTCCCCGGCTGTGGCGACCACCTTGTCCATCCGCGCAGCCCCATCTCTTGATTTGCTCAGTGCACTGAGTATTTCGGCGAGGTTTCTCTTAAGCTGCCACTGTGGCAGCCTGGCGTCAAGGCTCGATATTCTTCAGTACACAGACCAAATCGACTCGGGAGCGCACATGGCCGCGGTGGACCTCACCACCCACCCCGGGCACCTCGCCCGGCGGCTCCAGCAGGCGCACTACCTGCTGTGGAACACGATGGTCTCCGAGGAGATCACCTCGCCGCAGTTCGCGGTCCTGAACGCGCTCGTCGCCGAACCGGGCCTCGACCAGCGCACGGTGGGGGAGCGGGTGGGCCTCGACCGGTCGACCATCGCCGAGGTGATCAGCCGGCTGGGCCGCCGCGGACTGCTCGACAAGGTCCGCGACGCCCAGGACGGCCGCCGCTTCCTGCTGCGCCTGACCGAGGAGGGGGTGCGCACGCACCGCAGGCTGACCGTGCGCACGGCCCGGATGAACCAGGTCTTCCTGGCCCCGCTCTCCGCCGACGAGCAGGACCTGTTCTTCGAGCTGATCCGCCGCGTCTCGGACGCGGCCGAGGGGCTCCGCAACCCGGCGGAACCGCTGGTCGGCCGGCCCTGATCGCACGGCGGCCCCGACTCAGGACGCTTTCGCGAACACGACCCATACCTGGCCCGTGGCGAAGTTCATGGGTGAGCCGTCCTTCGTCGTGAACCGCGTGCCGTCCGTCGCCTTGGCCCGCTGCCAGTTCACGTCCCAGGCCCGGCCGTCGCGCAGCACCTTCGCCTTCCCCGAGCCGACCGTCACCGTGTACGGCGTGTTGTTGCCGAGGAAGTCGTGGAAGGCGGACTTGCGGACCTTCACGTACTGCACCACGACCGTCGCCGGGGCCAGCCGCTTCCCGTCGGTCATCACGTCCGGGGTGCCGTCCAGCGAGACCAGCCAGCGCCCCCGGTTCGGGGACCAGGTGAAGGTGAAGCGGGCGGCCGGGAAACGGACCGTCTCCGAGGTGTCCTTCGTGCCGCCGGCGGGCGCGGGGCCGTAGCGGAACCCGGTGGTGAGTGCGTCCGGGCCCGGCGTGGTGGGCATCAGACGCTTCGGGCGCAGGTAGAGGTTGTGCGGGATGGCCCGGCCGGCGCCGCGGAAGTAGGCCTCGGACGCCTTCTCGGGGGTGCGGGCGTCCAGCGGTGCCCGGTTGATCAGGGGCATCAGCTTGCCCTGCGCGCCCGAGAAGGCGAGCGTCGGGTCGTGGAACTGCCGCAGCAGCTCCAGGTCGGACTCGCGGGCGCTGCGCACCGGGCCGACAGCCTTCGGCAGCCTGGTCGCGTACACCGCCATGAGCCGGCTGAGCCCGCCCTCGACCTGCTCGGCGTAGACGACGTCCGCTGAGTCGAGACCGGTCTGCGGCCGCGCCGCCCGCACGTTGTCGATCTTCACGGCGAGCGGGGACGGGGCCTGCCGGGCGGGTTCCGGCGAGGTCGGTGCCGAGGCGCTCGGGGCCGCGGTGTCCAGATGTCCCCGCCCGTCGTCGGCCGGGACGCGGGGCTTGCCCTGGTGCGTACAGCCTGCGAGGAACAGGCCTGCCGCGGCCAGCAGGGCCGCCGCCGTACGGGCGCGTTTCGCACGCGCCCCGGATCTGCTGCCCGCCGTGTCCGCCGTATCCGTGTTCTCCGCCGTCCCCGTCATGCCCATCGCTCCCGCCGCACGCGCCAGGCCCGCCATACGCACCCGCCTCGTGTCATTGATTGTGCGCTTATAAGTTCTTTGATGGCCATACCCGTCTGATTTTGATCGGGCACGCCCGATAGGCCGATCAGCCCTCGATCGCGGTTCGGCGGCGGACGCCACGGGTACCCGGGCCGGCGACCCCAGGACCGACACGCGCTGTACGAGGTGATGGAGGGAGTGCCGGGCGATGAAGGCTGTGACCTGGCAGGGCAAGCGGGACGTACGGGTGGAAGAGGTGCCCGATCCCCGGATCAAGGAACCGACGGACGCCGTCATCCGCATCACCTCCACCGGGCTGTGCGGCTCCGACCTGCATCTCTACGAGGTGCTCACCCCGTTCATGACCCCGGGCGACATCCTCGGGCACGAACCCATGGGCATCGTCGAGGAGGTCGGCGCCGCGGTGCCCGACCTCGCGGCGGGTGACCGCGTGGTCGTGCCCTTCCAGATCGCCTGCGGCAACTGCTGGATGTGCATGACCGGGCTGCCGACCCAGTGCGAGACCACCCAGGTCACCAGCGAGGGGATGGGCGCCGCCCTGTTCGGCTACACCCGTCTGTACGGCGCGGTGCCGGGCGCCCAAGCCGAGTATCTGCGGGTCCCGCAGGCGCAGTTCGGGCCCATCAAGGTGCCCGAGGGCCCGCCGGACGACCGCTTCGTCTACCTCTCCGACGTGCTGCCGACCGCCTGGCAGGCCGTCGCCTACGCGGACGTCCCCGAGGGCGGCAGTGTGGCGGTGCTCGGACTCGGGCCCATCGGCGACATGGCCTGCCGGGTCGCCCAGGTGCGGGGCGCCGGGCGCGTCTTCGGCGTGGACCTGGTGACCGAGCGGCTGCGCAGGGCTCGCGCGCGGGGCGTGGAGACGTACGACCTCCGGAGCTTCGACAGCGAGAAGGAACTGGTCCAGGCCATCCGCGACGAGACCGACGGACGCGGTCCCGACGCCGTGATCGACGCGGTCGGCACCGAGGCCCACGGCAGCGCGGCAGCCCGGCTCGCCCAGAACGCCTCGGCCCTGCTGCCGAGGAGGATCAGCGGGCCCTTCGCCGAGCGGTTCAGCATCGACCGGCTCGCCGCCCTGCACACCGCGATCGAGCTGGTGCGCCGCGGCGGCACCCTCTCCCTGACCGGCGTCTACGGCGGCATGGCCGACCCGCTGCCCATGCTCACCATGTTCGACAAGCAGATCCAGATCCGTATGGGCCAGGCCAACGTCCGGCGCTGGAGTGACGAGATCATCCCGTACCTGACGGACGAGGACCCGCTCGGCGTCGACGACTTCGCGACTCACCATGTGCCGCTGTCCGACGCCCCGCGCGCCTACGAGATGTTCCAGAAGAAGCAGGACGGCATGGTCAAGGTGCTGATGAAGCCCTGACCGCTGCTGGCCTCTGCTGACTTCTGCTGCCGATCCCGGTACCGGCCGCGGTCAGCGCAGGATGTCGTCCAGGTCGTAGCGCACCGGCTCCTCCAGCTGCGCGTAGGTGCAGCTCTCGGGGGTCCGGTCGGGCCGCCAGCGGCGGAAACGGGCGGTGTGGCGGAAGCGTGCGCCGTTCTCCATGTGGTCGTACGCCACCTCCGCCACCCGCTCCGGCCTCAGCGGCACCCAGGACAGGTCCTTCTTGCCCGACCAGCGGCTCGGCGCCCCGGGCAGCCGGGCGCTCTCGTGGGCGGCCTCCTCGGCCCAGGCCGCCCACGGATGGCCGCTCGCGTCCGCCATCCGCAGCGGCTCCAGTTCGTCGATCAGCTCGGCGCGCCGCTTCATCGGGAAGGCCGCCGACACGCCCACGTGCTGGAGCGTGCCCCGGTCGTCGTGGAGGCCGAGCAGCAGGGAGCCGACGACCGGGCCGCTCTTGTGGAGCCGGTAGCCCGCCACCACCACGTCCGCGGTGCGCTCGTGCTTGATCTTGAACATAGCGCGCTCGTCCTGGAGGTAGCGCCCGGTGAGCGGCTTGGCGATGACCCCGTCCAGGCCCGCGCCCTCGTACTGCTCGAACCACTGCTGTGCCACGCCGATGTCGGTCGTCGCGGGAGCGAGGTGCACCGGCGCCGTGACCCCGGACAGGGCGGTCGTGAGCAGCTTCCTGCGCTCGGCCAGCGGCACGTCCAGCAGGGACTCGTCCTGGACCGCCAGCAGGTCGAAGGCGACGAAGGAGGCCGGGGTCCGCTCGGCCAGCGTCCGCACCCGTGAGTCCGCCGGGTGGATCCGCTCGGTCAGCGCGTCGAAGTCGAGGCGGCCCTCCCGGGCGATCACGATCTCCCCGTCCATCACGCAGCGCTCCGGCAGCCGCTCCCGCAGAGCCTCGACCAGCTCGGGAAAGTACCTGGTCAGCGGCTTTCCGGTACGGCTGCCCAGCTCGACTTCGGCCCCGTCCCGGAACACGATCGCCCGGAACCCGTCCCACTTCGCCTCGTAGTGCATGTCCGGCGGGATCTTCGCCACCGACTTGGCGAGCATGGGCTTCACGGGGGGCATCACCGGCAGATCCATGGGTCCGATTCTGCTGGGAGGTGCCGTTTTTCGCCTGATATGCGCACTGTGCCCGCTGGGCCTACGGTGGCCGCATGGGTGACGCGGTGGAACTCGAGGCGGGCGGCCGGACGGTACGGCTGTCCAGCCCGGACAAGATCTTCTTCCCGGAGCGCGGCTTCACCAAGCTGGACCTGGCCCGCTACTACCAGGCGGTCGCCCCCGGCATCCTGCGCGCCCTGCGCAACCGCCCCACCACCCTGGAGCGCTACCCGGACGGGGTGACCGGCGAGAACTTCTTCCAGAAGCGGGCGCCCAAGAACATGCCCGACTGGATCCCCACCGCCCACATCACCTTCCCGAGCGGCCGCAGCGCCGACGAGATGTGCCCCACCGAGGAGGCCGCCGTGCTGTGGGCCGCCCAGTTCGGCACGCTCACCTTCCACCCCTGGCCGGTCCGCCGCGACGACGTCGACAGCCCCGACGAACTGCGCATCGACCTCGACCCGCAGCCCGGCACCGACTACGACGACGCCGTGCGCGCCGCCCACGAACTGCGGTCGGTGCTGGAGGAGTTCGGCGGTCTGCGCGGCTGGCCCAAGACCTCCGGCGGACGCGGCCTGCACGTCTTCGTGCCCATCGAACCGCGCTGGACCTTCACCCAGGTACGGCGGGCGGCGATCGCGGTCGGCCGGGAGATGGAACGCCGGATGCCGGACCACGTGACCATCAAGTGGTGGAAGGAGGAGCGCGGCGAGCGCATCTTCCTCGACTACAACCAGACGGCCCGCGACCGCACGATCGCCTCCGCCTATTCCGTACGGCCCCGCCCGCACGCCCCGGTCTCCGCACCCCTGCGCTGGGAGGAGGTCGGCGTGGCGCACCCCCAGGACTTCGACCTCGCGACCATGCCCGCGCGCTTCGCCGAACTCGGCGACGTGCACGCGGACATGGACGATCACGCCTTCTCGCTCGAGCCTCTGCTGGAGCTCGCCCGCAAGGACGAGCACGACCACGGTCTCGGCGATCTGCCGTACCCGCCCGAGTATCCGAAGATGCCGGGGGAGCCCAAGCGGGTACAGCCGAGCCGGGCAAGGAAGCCCGGTTCTACAACTCCTTGATCCTGACGTCCCGGTACGAGATCACGTCCGTCGTGCTGTGCACCTGGAGTCCGATGTAGCCGGAGGCGAACCGCCGCCCGTCCGTGCCCGGGTCGTCCGAGCGCGCCGGGTAGAAGTCCTGACCGCCGAAGTTGTCGAACTCGTTGATCAGCACGCCGTTGCGGAAGACCGAGTAGTGCTGGTCGACCACCCGGATCTCGTAGTCGTTCCAGGTCCCCTTCTGGGTGACGCCGGCACCGGCGAGTCCCACCCGGTCGAAGCCGTAGACCGAACCGGTCTTGTACATGTCGCCGTCGGGGCGGTCGAACACCTGGATCTCGTGCCCGAACTTGATGGCCGCCCACTCGGGCCGGGGCTCCTCCGGGTGGTCGTGGACCCACGGGAACCGCACGAACACACCGGAGTTGGCGTTGTCGGTGCCCGGGGCGTCGTCCCGCCACTGGAGCTTGAGCGAGAAGTCGCCGTACGTGCGCTCCGGGAACCAGAGCATGCCGAGGCCGTCCCTGGTGGTGCCGGACGTGATCGACCCGTCGCCGTTCGGTGCGAACGAACCGCCGCCCACCTGCTGCCACTTGGCGAAGGAGGCCGCGCTGCCGTCGAGGATCGTGCGGTAGCCCTCGGTCTGACCCGGCGTGCCGATGCCGGACTCGCGGGCCGCCGCGTCGATGGCGTCGTACTCGCGCGCGTCGAGCACCCCCTCCCGGAAGAGCCTGTCCAGGACGGTCTTCACGTGCTTGAGGAACAGGGCGTGGGAGGTCCACTCCTTCTCGTCCTCGATCAACTCGTTGATCCGGCATCGGCTGTTGGTGATCCGGTTCGGCACCCCCGAGTCGACCGCGCCGACGATCACCGTCAACCGCTCGTCGAGTTCGGGGCAGTTGGGCGCCGGAACCTGACTGGACACCACCGTGAAGGTCACCGTGCGCGCGGCCGAGGTGTTGCCCGCCTTGTCCGTCGCGCGGTACGCGAGGGTGTGCGTGCCCGCCCGGTCGACGACCACGGGAGCCGTGTACGCCAGATAGGGTCCGGCGTCGATCGAGTACGCGATGCCGGCGACACCCGAACCGCCCGTGTCCGTGGCGCTCACGGTCACCCTGGCGTTGCCCACGTAGGCGCCGTCGGAGTTCCGCGTGCCGTCCACGGTCACACCGGTCACCGGCGGGACGGTGTCCTGCGGGGCCGCAGCGACCACCGTGAACGCGACGCTCTTCTCGGCGGCCACGTTGCCCGCCTTGTCGGTCGCCCGGTACCGCACGGTGTGGGAGCCGACCTGATGCACCATCACGGGCATCGTGTACGGCTGCCAGGTCCCGCTGTTCACCGCGTACTCGATGGTGTCGACTCCGGATCCGGTGTCGGACGCCGACACGGTCACCGTGGCCATGTCGATGTACGTGCCGTCGGGGTTCTTCTCGCCGCTCACCGTCGCCGAGGTGTCCGGCGGCACGGTGTCGTCGGACGGCGGCGGCACCACCGTGAAGGCGGCGCTCTGCTCGGCGGAGACGTTGCCCGCCTTGTCGACGGCCCGGTAGCGCACCTTGTGGTCGCCTGCCTGGTCGACGACGACCGGGGCGGTGTACGGCTGCCAGGCACCCGTGTCCCCGATCGCGTACTCGATCCGGTCGACGCCGGAGCCACCGGCCTCGTCGGTCGCCGTGAGGGCCACGCTCGCCGAACCGACGTACTGGCCCTGCGCGTTCTGCGTGCCGGACACCTGAGCGCGGGCCGTCGGCGCGGTGGTGTCCTGGCCGGTGCCCTCGGTCACCACCAGGATGCCCTGCATCTGGCCGTGGCCCGGGATCGTGCAGTGGTAGAAGTAGCGGCCGGGGGTGAGGGTGACCTCGGCGGTGTGACGGCCTCCCGTGTCGTCGTTCGGGTTGGCGAGGATGTTGAGCTGGACGTCGTCGTTGAACTCGGGATCGCTGGTCACGAAGGTCAGCGTGTGCGGCATCCCGGTGGTGTTGCCGGTGGCCGTGCTGTTCTCGAAGACGATCGTGGCCGTACCGGCGACCGCTGTCGTCGGCGCCGAGGCGTACCTGGTGATGTCGTCGCCGGCGGTCCAGGTGAGGGTCTGCGCGGCGGCCTTGTTCACTCCCTGAGGCTGGGCTTTCGACGTCGATGTCAGGCCCAGCAGCATCAGCAGGGCCGCCAGCAGGACGGTCAGAGATCTCTGTCGGCGCATCACTGTCCTCCCCGCACCAACTCGCCGGCGGCCGGAGTGGGTCCGCCGCCCTGGTAAGTGACCCGCCACAGCGCCGACTTGGCGTCCGAGGTGAAGAAGCCGCGCCCGTAGTCGAGGACGTACAGAGCCCCGTCCGGACCGAACTTCCAGTCCATGAGGTTCTTGATGCCGTCGTTGCCGATCGGCACGATCTTCTTCAACGACTCGGAGTGCACCGGGAGTCCGCCCTCGCCGTGGGTCCTCGGGTCCGTGATCACCGCGTTGCGCGGCTGGTCGGCGTCGTAGAAGTCGCCGACGAACCACTTGCCGTCCCAGTAGGAGGGCCACTTGACGGTGCTGGTCGCCGCGGCGGTGTCGTACCGGTAGACCGGGCCGTTCATCGCGGCCTGGCCGCCGCCCTTGAGCCAGGGCAGCAGGTACGTGGCCTCCTCCTGCTTGTACGAGGGGATGCCGTTCGCGTCCCGCGGGTAGTCCGGAGCGCCGCCCTGCGGCGAGTACCAGATGTTGTTGCCGGTGACCGGAGGGAGGTTGACCAGACCGTCGTTGTTCGGCGACTCGTTCTTCGGGTGGTCGCAGTCGTACCAGCCCAGCGGCTGGTCGGGGTCGGGCAGGTTGCGGTCCCGGTAGGGCTGCTTGTTGCCCATGCAGTACGGCCAGCCCCGGTTGCTCGCGCTGGTGATGACGGCGAAGGTGTCGTACTTGGCCGGACCCCAGGTCGTCGAGGGCGCGCCCGCGTCCGGACCGACCCACCCCGCGTAGAGGATGTCGGTCTTCTTGTCGACGAAGATCCGGGCCGGGTTCCTGACCCCCATCACGTAGATCTCGCCGCGCGTCTTGCCACCGCCCTCGGCGGTCTCCCTGCCGGTGAAGAGGTTCCCCTCGGGGAGGGTGTACGTCCCGTCGGCCTCCGGATGGATGCGCAGGATCTTGCCGTTGAGGTTGTTGGTGTTGCCCGCGGTGCGGCGCGCGTCCGCGAAGGAGACGCCCTTGTAGTTCGGCTGCGGGTTGTTGCCGGAGTAACCCCCGCTGAAGCCGCTGGAGTTGTTGTCGCCGGTCGCGATGTAGAGGTTGCCCTTCGAGTCCCAGGACATCCCGCCGCCCGCATGGCAGCAACTGTGCACCTGGACCGGCCACTTGAGCAGTACCTTCTCGCTGTTCAGGTCCAGCCGGTTCGTCGCGAGATCGAGGGTGAAGCGGGAGACCCGCCGCTCGGCCATCTGCGTGTCGCGGTTGAGCCGGGAGTGCGGGGTGTAGTGCAGGTACACCCAGCCGTTCTCCTCGAACCGCGGGTCGAGCTCGATCCCGAGCAGGCCCTCCTCGACCTTCACCAGTTCGTCGCCGCCGCCCTTGTTCCCGAAGACGGTCAACGCGCCCGCGAGGGTGACCTTCCTGGTCCTCGGGTCGTAGACGTGGATCTCGCCCTTGCCCTTGCCGATGTCGGGGTTGTTCCAGTCGGTGATCACCGGCTGGGAGGAGTCGGCGCCGCCACGCCCGATGTACAGGACCCGCCCGTCGGGGGCGGTGACCAGGCCGTGCGGCTCGCCGATCTGGTCGTTCTGCCCCGGCTGGTTGGGCTGGGTGAGGCGTTCCGCCTTGTAGTTGGCGTTGATGGTCGCCTTGCAGTCGGCCTGCACGAGCCGTGAGGTCCACAGCAGCGCGCCGCGCAGATGGGTGCGGAAGTCGGTCTCGTCGTACGACGACACCGTGCCGCCCATGCCGGTGTAGAAGGACCGGCCGCCGTCGTAGTCCCGGCACCAACTCACCGGATGGTCCCAGCCGTTGGCGCCCGTGCCGGGCCGGTACGTCGACTCGCGCACCCGGGCCACGGTGTGCACCTCGCCGGACGGGTTCTTCACCCAGTTGAACCACTGGTCGGGGCGCTTCCACTGCACCGGCAGGTCCTTGGTCGCCGGGTGCTGCCGGTCGCCGACCTCGACGGTGGCCCGCTGGACGGCCGTCGGGCTTGTGGAGGCCGGCCGGGCGCCGACGAGCCCGGTGAACCAGTCGGAGTACGGTTCCGCCCGGGCCGCGTCATGGATGCCGACGAAGCCGCCGCCCGCCTCCATGTAGGCCTCCAGGCCGGCTTCCTGGTCGGGGTCGAGGACATCGCCGCCGCCGGTCAGGAAGACGATCGCGTTGTAACTCCCCAGCGCCCGCTCGTCGGTGAAGACCCGGGCGTCGTCCGTGGCCTCCGTCTCGAACCGCTGGTTCGCCGGGCCCGAGAGCCCGATCCGTTCGATGGCCGCGATCCCCGCGTTGACGACCGGCGACTCCTCGCCGGCGGCCGCGGAGCCGTAGAAGACCAGCACCCGCACGTCCCCGCCGCCCGGCGGCGACTTGACAGACATCGTTGTCGCGATGGGCTCCGGCGGCGGAGCCGCCCCCGCGGCGGGGCCGGACAACAGCCCGGCGACGACCCCGGCGGTCACGACCGCCACGCGGGTCCGTCTTCTCGTCGTTCCTCCGCTTCTCGCGCTCAACCCTCGTAAGTGCATGGGCACCTCCTCGGTCACGGCAGCAGCGCCATGGAAGCTAGACCGCTTCGCCCCGCTCGCCAATACCTATGACCGGGATCGCACCAACTTTGTCCTGAGTGTGGATAAACGGCTCGCGGGCCGGTACCGTCTCACAGGTTCATCACAGGTACGTCTCCGTCAAACCCTTACCACGGTGGGGAGTTCCGCATGGGCGCACTGGACAGACGTGGCTTCAACCGGCGGGTGCTGCTCGGCGGCGCGGCGGTCGCGACATCGTTGTCGCTCGCCCCGGAGGCCCGCAGTGATGACACAGGTCCGGCGTTGGCGCCCCCGGGCGGCGAGGTCAAGCGGATCAAGCTGTACGCCGAGCGGCTCCCCGACGGACAGATGGGCTACGGCCTCCAGAAGGGCAAGGCGACCGTCCCCGGACCGCTCATCGAGCTCAACGAGGGCGACACCCTGTACATCGACTTCGAGAACACCATGGACGTCCGGGCGAGCCTGCACGTCCACGGCCTGGACTACGAAGTCTCCAGCGACGGAACGGCGTTGAACCACAGTGACGTCGAGCCGGGCGGCACCCGCACCTACACCTGGCGCACCCATCTGCCGGGCCGCCGCAGCGACGGCACCTGGCGGGCGGGCAGCGCGGGCTACTGGCACTACCACGACCACGTGGTCGGCACGGAGCACGGCACCGGCGGCATCCGCAGGGGCCTCTACGGCCCGGTGATCGTCCGCCGCAAGGGCGATGTGCTCCCGGACGCCACCCACACGATCGTCTTCAACGACATGCTCATCAACAACAAGCCCGCCCATTCCGGACCCGACTTCGAGGCGACCGTGGGCGATCGGGTCGAGTTCGTGATGATCACGCACGGCGAGTACTACCACACCTTCCACCTGCACGGTCACCGCTGGGCGGACAACCGCACCGGCATGCTCACCGGCCCCGACGACCCTAGCCAGGTCATCGACAACAAGATCGTGGGACCGGCGGACTCCTTCGGCTTCCAGGTGATCGCGGGGGAGGGGGTCGGGGCGGGCGCGTGGATGTACCACTGCCATGTCCAGAGCCACTCCGACATGGGCATGGTCGGACTGTTCCTGGTGAAGAAGAAGGACGGCACGATCCCCGGCTACGAACCGCACGAGCACTCCGGGCAGCCGGCCGAGCACGACCACTGACCGATCATGGGCGGGTGACCCTTCTTCTCACACGCACCGATCTGGAGACGGTGCTGGAGCCGGCGACCTGCCTCGACGCCCTGCGCGACGGCTTCAGCACCACGGACAGCGCGCCGATCGCGGGGCAACGGGTGCGCACGGACCTCCCGTTCCCCGGCACGGCGACCGCACTGATCCCGGGCCTGCTGCCCGGCGTTCCCGCCTACACGGTGAAGGTCAATGCCAAGTTCCCCGGTGCCCGGCCCGCCCTGCGCGGGGTGATCTGCCTGCACAGCGGGACCGACGGCGAACTGCTGGCGCTGCTGGACTCGGCGACCGTCACGGCGTGGCGGACGGGGCTCGCGGCGGCCCTGGGCACCCATCTGCTGGCCGGCTGGGGAGAAGCCGTCGGGGTGATCGGGGCGGGCGCGCAGGCCGAGCTGATGGTGCGGGGCCTTGCCGCGCTCCGGCCTCGCGGCGTTCTCGTCGTCCACGACACGTCCGCCGACCGCGCCGCCGGGTTCGCCGCCCGGCACGGCGGCCGGGTGCTGTCCTCCGCCGCGGAGGTGGCTCAGATCGCCGACATCGTCCTTGCGGCGACCTGGTCCCGGGAACCGCTTCTGTATTTGAGCGATTCCCGGCCGGGCCGGCACTTCACCAGCCTGGGCGTGGACGAGCCCGGCAAGGCTGAACTGGCCCCCGATCTGCTGGACGCGGCCCTGCTGGTCGTGGACGACCGCGAACTGGCCGCCGGGGTAGGCGTGTCGAGGGAGGCCGACGCGACCCTGGGTGAGGTCGTGCGCGGCGAGCATCCCGGCCGTACCACCGACACGGACCTCACTGTCTACGCCCCCGTCGGCATGCCCTGGCAGGACCTCGCGCTGGCCTGGACGGCGTACGAGCGGGCCGCGCGGGAGGGGGTGGGGCGACGGGTGGATCTGTTGGCCTGAAGCGGGTTGCGGAGAGGACCGGCCTGGGGGCGAGTCAGGGTGCGGCGCGGGGCGCCATGCGCTGCCGAAGCTTGGTGACGCGGTGACGCGGTGACGCGGTGACTTGGCGGCTCGTGGCGAGAGCGCTCTCAATGGAGTCCTCCCGCAGAGCTATCCTGATCGGCACCCCGCCGACGAGGAGTCCGAAGTGAACGACGCCGCGCCACGTCCCACTCTGGAGGCCGTGGCCGCCCGGGCCGGGGTCTCCCGGGCCACGGTGTCCCGGGTGGTGAACGGCGGCGACGGGGTCAGGGAGCCGCTCGTCGAACGGGTGCGCAGGGCCGTCGAGGAACTCGGTTACGTGCCCAACCAGGCCGCCAGAAGCCTCGTCACCCGGCGGCACCACGCCGTCGCCGTCGTCGTTGCCGAACCGGAGAGCCGGGTCTTCGCCGACCCCTTCTTCGCCCTGCAACTCAGGGGGATCAGCAAGGAGCTGACGGCCCACGACAACCAGCTCGTCCTGCTGCTCACCGAGGGCCGCGACGACCACACGCGCGTCGCGCGCTACCTCGCCGGCGGACACGTCGACGGCGCGCTCGTCTTCTCCCTCCACCTGGACGACCCGCTGCCCGGCCTGATCCAACGGGCCGGTGTCCCCACGGTGTTCGGCGGGCGCCCCGGCTGGAGCGACGGCACGACCGACGTCGTCTACGTCGACAGCGACAACCGCGGCGGCTCCCGGGACGCCGTACGGCACCTGCTCGGCCTCGGCCGCACCCGCGTCGCCCACATCACCGGCGCCCTCGACCAGACCTCCGCGGTGGACCGGCTCGACGGCTACCGGGACGTCATGGGGGACGCCGACCCGGATCTCGTCGCGCCGGGCGACTTCACCCCGGCCGGCGGGGAGCGGGCGATGCGGGAACTCCTCGACCGGTGCCCCGGCCTGGACGCGGTGTTCGCCGCCAACGACCTCACCGCCTCCGGCGCCCTGCGCGTGCTGCGCGAACGCGGGCGCCGGGTGCCCGAGGACGTGGCCCTGATCGGCTTCGACGACATGCTGCCGGTCGCGGAGCAGACCGATCCGCCCCTGACCACGGTCCGCCAGGACATAGAGGAGATGGGGCGGTTGATGGCCCGCCTGCTGCTGCGGGGTCTCGACCCCCCACCGGCAGCCGGACCGGCGGGCGCCGCGCCGACCGGTGTGGTGCTCCCGACCACGTTGGTGCGGCGCGCCTCGGCGTGAGGTGTGGTGTGACCCCTAGGAGGACGTCTGCGGCTCGCTCTTGATCACCGCGAAGCGGGCTCCGTAGGGATCGGCCAGCTTGGCGACCCGGCCGACGCCCGGCACGGTCGTGGCCGGCAGCCGGACCCTGCCGCCCAGCTCCTGTGCCTTGGCAACCGTCGCGTCGGTGTCCGTCACCTCGAAGTACGGCATCCAGTACGCCCCGTCCCGGGCCTCCAGCGGGTCGTCGACGAGCGGGACGATGCCGCCGAACATGCTGTCCTCGCTCTGCCCGTCCGGCAGGACCGTCGTGTACGTGCCGCCGGGGAAGTCGACCGCGTAGGTCTCCAGGCCGAGCGCCGCGCGGTAGAAGTAGGCGGCCATCGGCAGGTCGGCCGTGTACAGCTCGACCCAGCACAGGGCGCCCGGCACCTGGGTGACGTCCAGGCCCTTGTTCCGGCCGGGCTGCCAGATGCCGAAGGGCACACCGGCCTTGTCGGCGAGGATCGCCATGCGGCCCTGGTCCATCACGTCCATGGGCTGCATCAGCACCGAGCCGTGCGCCTCCTCGGCCGCCTTCGCGGTGGCGTCCGCGTCCGGGGTCTGGAAGTACACGGTCCAGGAGGGCGGCCCCTGGTCCGGGGCGGTCTGCATACCGGCGGCGGCGGTCCGGCCGTCGAGCTGGAAGAAGCCGTACCCGCCGGCCTCGGGCGGGCCCGGCCGGAACTCCCAGCCGAACAGTCCGCCGTAGAAGGACGTGGCACCGTCGATGTCCGGGGTGCCGAGGTCGAGCCAGTTCGGAGCGCCGGTGACATAACGGGTCGTGAGCATCATTGCCCTCCTCTGACGGGGTCCCGTTGCCTGCACTGCCGAGTCTGGCACCGCCCACCGACAATCGCCGCCGGGATGCCGGGACGGACCGGGTGCGAGGCGAAACCGATCCAGCGCGCCGCCGTGCGCCCGGGGGCCGGGACGAGGACCATCGAGGCGGCTGGGGCGAGGGCCGACGAGGCGACCGGCGGTCATGAACGGCGGCGTTGATCCGGCGTTGATCGAACGTTTTTCGCTGCCCGGCACGATCTCGGCCATGCACACAGACACCATCAGCCCGGGCGGCCTCGACTGGCAGACGCAGGCGCTGTGCGCGCAGACCGGGGCGGACTTCTTCTTTCCGGAGCCGGGCAGCTCGGTACGGGAGGCGAAGCGCATCTGCGGCATGTGCGAGATGCGCCCGGCCTGTCTCGAGTACGCCCTGGCCAACGACGAGCGCTTCGGCGTGTGGGGAGGCCTCTCCGAGAAGGAGCGGCTCGACATCAGGCGGCTGGACAGCCGGTGAGTCGATCGGAAAACCGATGAGCCGGCCGGCCGGGAGTACGGCTAGGATCCCGGAGCGCACCCGGGCGTAGCGCAGAGGCAGGCGCACCGCCTTGCTCAGGCGATGTACGTCGGTTCGAATCCGACCCCCGGGCTGCGTCCGTGGGGCCCTGTAGAGCAGAGGCAGACTCGCCGCCCTCTCAAGGCGGATACGCCGGTTCGAATCCGGCCGGGGCCCATGGCACAGGGGTCGGTAGCGCAGAGGCAGGCGCACCTTCATCGCATGAAGGGAACGTCGGTTCGAATCCGACCCGGTCCGCGGCAGGTGACGAACGGGGCGGGGCGCAGGGGGGACATGATCGACGAGGACGAGCTGGCCGCCTTCCACCGCACGGTCGGCAGACTGCGCGAGCTGCCCGTCGACGACCCGGTACGGCTTCGTGCCGAGCAGGTCGCCGCGTCCTTCGCCCGCGACGGACGGCTGCGGCGGCGCAAGGCGCGCGGTGCCGAGACGGCCGCGGCCGACGCGGCCGCCATGGCGGCAACCGCCACCGGCGCCCAGGACCGGCGTGAGGACGCGCCGCTGGCCGTGTCCGGCGACGCGGGTGACGTGGGCGTCTTCCGCAAGCCGCGCAGTTGCTATGTCTGCAAAACGTCCTATCGACAGGTCGACGTCTTCTATCACCGCCTCTGCCCCCGCTGCGCCGCCGACAACACCGCCCGTCGCCGTCTGAGCACCGACCTCGCGGGCCGCCGCGCGCTGCTCACCGGAGGACGAGTGAAGATCGGCTTCCAGCTGGCCCTGATGATGCTCCGGGACGGCGCCGAACTCCTCGTGACCAGCCGCTTCCCGCACGACACCGTGCGCCGTTTCAGGGCCGAGCCGGGCAGCGCGCACTGGCTGGACAGGCTGACCGTGATCGCCGTCGACCTGCGCGACCCGCGCCAGGTGCTCGGACTGTGCGAGGAACTGTGCCGGGAGGGCCGCCCCCTGGACATCCTCGTCAACAACGCCGCGCAGACGGTACGCCGACCGCCCGAGTCGTACGCCCTCCTCGCCGCCGGAGAGCGGGACGCGCTGCCCGAAGGGGCGCGACGCGCACCGGGCTTCGTCTCGACGCGCATGCTGGAGAGCGGCGCGGCCGCCCTGCCCGTCGCGCTGCGCGAGGCCGATGAGGCCGGGCTGCTGCCCGACCCGTCCCCGGAGAACTCCTGGTCGGCCCGGCTCGGCGCGCTCGACCCCGCCGAGGTCCTGGAGACCCAGCTCGTCAACGCGCTGGCCCCGGCGCTCCTCTGCGACCGTCTGCTGCCCCTGCTGCTCGCCTCCCCGCACCCGCGCCGGTACGTCGTCAACGTGACAGCGGTGGAGGGACGGTTCGCCGTCCGCAACAAGATGCCCGGGCATCCGCACACCAACATGGCCAAGGCCGCCCTCAACATGCTCACCCGCACGAGCGCCGCCGAACTCGCCGAGCAGGGGGTGCACATGTGCGCCGTCGACACCGGCTGGATCACCGACGAGAACCCGGCGCCGAAGAAGGAGCGGATGGCCCGCGCCGGGTTCCGCACGCCGCTGGACATCGTGGACGGGGCGGCGCGGGTGTACGACCCGATCGTGCGCGGCGAGGCGGGCGACCCCGTGTCCGGGGTGTTCCTGAAGGACTACCAGGAGGCGGAGTGGTGAGCGCGGACGCCGAGGGCCCCTTCGCGGGGGTACCGCACGTCGCGCCCCGGCCGGTCGCCGAACTCGCCCCGCTGCTCGACTGGTTGCGGTCCGGCCGCCCGGCGGGTGAGCGGCTCGACTTCGCGGCGGGTACGGCGCTGCCCGACGGCCGACTCGACCTGTGCAAGCAGTCCCTGGGCGCCGAGGGTGCCGCACTGGTCGCCGACGCGCTGTCCCAGGGGCCTTCCCCGGTACGGCACCTGCTGCTGGGGACCGACGCGCTGGGCGACGACGGGGCTGCCGCGGTGGCCGGGGCGGGCACCGGCGTCGAGACCCTGTACCTCGGCTGCAACGGCGTCACCGAGGGCGGCGCCTGCCGGATCGCCGACCAGTTGCGGGCCTCGCCGCAGGTCGTCACGGGCGTCTGGCTCAAGCGCAACCCGCTCGGCGCCGGGGGCGGCCGGGCGGCCGCCGAACTCATCGACGCCGCACGCTCGTTGCGGACCCTGGACCTCGTCCAGACCGGGCTCGACGCCGCCGGAGCGGCCGTCCTGGCCGACGCACTGTCGGCCGCGGCGGAGAACGGCCGACGGATCGAGCGGCTGTTCGTCGGCGGCAACCCGCTGGGGGAGGCGGGGGCGGGAGCGCTCGCCGGGGTGATCGCATCGGGCGCGGTCGACGAACTGTACGTGTCCGCGGCCGGGTTGGGCGATGCCGGTGCTCTCCGGCTCGCGGCGGCGCTGGACCGGGCGCCGCACGGCCGGCTCGCCCGTCTGTCGGTCGCGAGCAACGGCATCGGCCCCCCGGCGGCGGCCCGGCTGGTCGCCGCGGCGACGACGGCCGGCGTGGAACTGCTGGACCTCGGCCGGGTACGCGCGGCGGCCGTGCTCGGCGCTCGGGACAACCACGTGGACCTGACGGCCGCCGAGACGATCGCGGACGTCCTCGCGAGCACCGCCGGACATCGGCTCACCCACCTCGTCCTCGCCCACACCGGCATGCGCAGCCGCGAGGCCCACCGCCTCCTGGACACCGCCCCCCGCGCCACCACGGCCACCCGCTTCGTCCTGGGCGAAGGCATCGCCGCCAGCGTCAAACGCCGTCTCGCCGCCCACAGCGCCCATCTCCCGCCCCCGTCGGTACCGGCGGACGTGGCGGCCGTACGCAGCGTGCACCGGACCCCGCCGGCGAGTGCCGCAGACTGACACCGGCGACCGGCGACCGGCGACCGGCGACCGGCGACCGGCGACCGGCGACCGGCGTCCGCCGACCGGCCCCCGGTGACCCGCTACCGGCGACCGGTCCGACGCCCGGTCATCGGGCCATCGCCATGAACACCTCCGTCCAGAAGCGCTGTTGCTGCGCCGACGCGCCCACCAGATAGGTCGCCCGCAGCTTCGCCGGCAGCAGGGTGACCAGGCGCGTCACGGCCGCCCGGTGCTTGCGCAGCTGGGACAACTCCGCGTTGGCGAGGATCTGGTGGACGGTGTCGCTGTCGTCACCGCCCTCCGAGGAGTGGCCGGCGGCGCGGCGCAGCCGGGCCTCCCAGGCGTCGAGGTCCCGCGCCAGCTCGCGCAGACCGGTGACCGGGCGGCCCCGGAAGCGGTCGATCAATGCGGTGAGCGGGACCGGCGCGTACTCGCCGTCGCCGAGATAGACGGTGCCCATCTCCAGCGGCAGCCCGCGCCGGTGCAGCTTGATCAGCCGCTCCAGCGTCCGCTTGGTGATCCAGGCCCGTCCCTCGTCGTCGATGTCGTGCTTCCACCACTCCAGGACGGTCTCGGCGTCCGAGCCGTACCGGGCCAGCAGCCACTCGTTGGCCGGTATGTCCTCGGGCTCGACCTGGAGCGAAGCCGTGAACCGGGTCGCCTGCGCGATGTTGTTCCGGGACACGAGCATCTTGCGGCCCAGATGGTACGGCGGGTTCTGTACCGCGATCTGTGCCCGCAGGTTCTCGATCCGCCGCCCCGCCAGCGACCACTCCTGGGTGATCTCCATGAGCTTCGCGAACGCGGCCTTGTCCTTGGGCCGGTTGTACTCGTCCCACACGATCGCCTTGGGCTCGGGCCCGGTGAACTTCGCCGCCAGCAGGTTGTCGAGGGTGCCGTCGGCGGACGGGATCGGCGCGCACAGGTCCTCGACGTTCGTCACCGGCAGCGAGAAGTACAGCGGCTCCCGGCCCAGGGCCGTCCGCACGGTCTCGCGCACCAGCTCCGTCTTCCCGCAGCCCGGCGGGCCCTGGAGCAGCACCGTCCAGCGGCCCCGCAGCGCGGCCCGCAGCACCTGCCGGACCGGGTCGGGGACGCTCGGCGGATTGGACACGCCGAGGAGCGCGGCGACGCGGTCCAGGATCTCGGCGGTGCGGTTCTGCCCCGGCCTGCCGTCCGGACCCGGCTCGGCCAGCCGCAGCCGCTCCCCGTCGACCAACGGCAGCCCCCAGCGCAGCGGAAAGCCCTCCCGGGCGTTCGCCAGCACGTGGTCCAGGGTGCGCGGGGACAGCAGCTCGCGCAGGGCGGGGGAGAGCGACGCCCACAGCGAGAACACCGGAGTCAGGTCCCACAGGCGGTACTTGGCGGCCAGGTGCCGCCGCCACGCGGTGTCGTTCGCCGTGATCCGCAACGTCACCATGCGGTCGAGGAGCGCCAGGTCGCTGCGCCGGGCCGAGGTCTCGGCCAGCGACTCGTTGTCCGTGAGGAAGACGCCGACGCAGCCCAGCGCCCGCAGGTCGTGCTCCCCGAGCGTCCAGTTGCAGGCGATCTGCATCAGCTGCGACTGGATCGTCTCGCCCGCCTGGAGGGAGTCGTCGATGAGCAGCACGAACGGCCGTCCCGGCTTCAGCTGACTCATCACCAGCTGGCGCAGGACCAGTTCACCGGTGTGCGGGTCGCGCACCGGCGCGTTGACCAGCAGGTCGTCCGGCGTCAGGTTGGCCGCCGGGACGTACACCAGCGTGGCGTCCGGGTGGGCCCGGCCGATGTGCGAGAAGAACGTCGCCGTCTTGCCGATGCCGTGCTCGCCGAAGATCTGGCCCGTCTGCCCCATGTCGATCATCGCGTCGATGAACGACTCGAGGCGCGATGTCGTCAACTGCTCGGTGTCCGTGGTCATTTACCGTGATCCTGTGGTGACGCGATGGCAGTCCATCGCCGGTGTGTGGGTTTCGGGCCACTCGCTGCCGCCCTCGGTGATCAGCCAGATCCATTTGTCCGGCTCGGCTGGCGTGACGGGCGGGGCGTATCCGTCGGTGAGCACCACGACGGCGTCCGGGGTGACGTCGAAACGCCGCCCGCCGACCTCCGTACGGCCCTCCACGTAGTCCGCGACCACCTGGAAGCTGGTGCCGCCACCGCCGTAGACCCGCTCGCCCGGTGCGAACGGCATCACCACGGCGTCGAAGGAGAGCCAGTGCGCCTCGACCCCGTCGATCCGGCCCACCAGCCGGGTGAGCCACTGGATCACGTGGTCCGGCATGGAGCCCGAGGTGTCGTACGCGACGACGAGCACCTTCTCCCGCACCGGACCGCGCCGCGAGAGCATCGGGTCCTGGCCGAGGGCGGCGAGCAGCGCTCCCCGCTTCTTCGGGTACACCAGCCGCTCGCCGTCGCGCAGTCTGGAGCCGAGCACGTCGATCAGCCAGCGCTGCCACCAGTCGACCGTACGCGTGCGCGTGGTCTCGCCGCGCAGGGTGCCCGCGCCCAGACTGCCCCAGATCCGCGCGGCCCGGGCGTTGCCGTCCTCGGTGCGGTCCATCAGGTCGAGGAGCTCCCGCTCCGCGCCCGCGTGCCCCCGCCGGGCCGCCAGCAGGGAGTTCAGCAGGGCCGAGGAGGTCACCTCGTCGACGGTCTCCTGGTCGGCCGGGACGCCTCCTTCGCGCAGGTGCACGCACAGCCGCCGCGCGGGGACGGGCGGCCTGTGCATGCGCTTCAGCTCGCCGTACACCCGCATGTCCGTCTCGGTGAACACCTCGTACGGCACCGGCTCCAGGCCGTGTGCCGTCAGGTCCCGGACGTAGGCGTCGTGGACCTCGCGCGGGTCGACCCCCGTGGGGCGGCCGTTCAGCAGGGGCAGCCGCGTGCGGCCCAGCCGGACCAGCGCCACATGGTTGACGGACACCTCGCAGGCCAGCTCGAACACCGGGTCGGCGCGCAGCTCCGGGTCGGTGAACAGATGCCGGTGCACGAGGTGCCGCGCCTCGTGGAACAGCACGAACTTGACGCCGTCCAGGCCGAGGCCGACGAAGAAGCCCGGGTTGTAGAGCAGCAGGCAGGAGCCGTCGCCCGAGGCCACCACGGCCGCGGTGTCGATCGCGGTCGTGGGGATCTGGTGGTGGCACTTGGCGTACAGCCAGGACGCCACCGCCGACTCGGTCAGCCCGAAGTCCAGCAGCGCGGCCTCCTTCAGCCGCCGCGCCTCCTCGATCACCCCCGCGTCCGCCGGGCGGTACCGCTCCAGCGCCCGGCGGTCGGCCAGGTCGACCACCGGGACACGCCGCCCCCGCTCTCCGTACGCCATGCCGAGCCCCCCGTACCGAATTCCCCCGTGCCTCATTGGTAGCAGCGCCCACTGACAACGGGCCAGCGCATTACGCCCACCCACGTCGGACCGGCGCACTAGGCTCGGGGACCAAGGGCGGGGCCGTAGCGCAGAGGCAGGCGCACCGGTCTCCAAAACCAGAACACGCTGGTTCGAATCCAGCCGCCCCGCCCCCCTTGCCCGGCAGGTTCAGGCGATCGCGCCCGCCGTCATGATCAGCTCCGGCGCCGTCCCGTGGAACGTGTCGAGGAGCTGCGCGAACACCGCCCAGGCCTCCTCCCGGTCGCCCAAGTGGTCGCGCACCACAGGGCGCAGGGCGTTCTCGGCGTCGCGCACGCGCGCGGGGAAGAGCGCGGGGCCGAGGGACAGCACCGTCAGGACGTGCGCGGCCGGTCCGTGCGCGGTCGCGTAGACACCGGGTCCGGCCAGCACTCCCGCCTGCCGGACGCGGTGGTCGAACTTGGCGTGGCTGCCGAACTGCTCGCGCAGCGCGGGCGGACAGTCCGGGCGTACGGACAGGGCCCAGCGGGCGTAACCGGGCAGCGGGCGTTCACGGTCGGCCGCGGTGACCGTCCGCCAGTCGTCCTGACCCAGCACCATGGACGCGGCCTCCCTGGCCGACCCCATGGCGGTGGCGGCTCGGAGCGCACCGACGAGCCCCAGCGCCACGACGGGTTGCGGCACGGGAGGTTCCACCGCGTGCTTGCGCAGGACCGTGTCCAGGCGCAGCGGGCCCGCGCGGCCGGGACCGAACGGCATGCCCCGCAGCACCGCCCGCCGCATCGGCTCGTCCGCCGAACGGTGCCCGTACACCGCCGCGTTGAGCTCGGGGTCGTCCTCCTCCAGGATCCACACCAGCACGGAGGAGGGGACCGGGGTCAGCCTCAGGGCCGCCTGTGCGGCCCGGCGCCGGTTGCCGCCCGGTCGCGGCGCGCCGATCCGCCGCCGTATCCGTGCGGCGGAGTCGGCGTCGATCAGGTCCAGCAGGAAGCCGACGGCCCGCTGATCCGTGCTGCTGTCACGCATGACCGCATGATGTCGCAGGCGACGGGCGCCCCGCACCGGATATACGACGGGCCGGCAAGGCCGGCAGTGCAGCTCGACGGGTCGGCCGGGCCGACACCGGATAGTCGACAGGTCGGCCGGGCCGGCGTCAGGCCTTCGCGCGGGCCGCCATCCGAGCCTTGCGCGCCGCGAGCTTCTCGTCGAACTTGAGGGCCTCGGCGTCAAGCCCGCCCATGAACAGACCGAGTTCGTCCTGCGCCTGCTGCCCCTCCGGGCCGAGGCCGTCGATCTCCATGACCTTCAGGAAGCGCAGCACGGGCTGGAGCACGTCGTCGTGGTGGATGCGCATGTTGTAGATCTCGCCGATCGCCATCTGCGCGGCGGCCCGCTCGAAGCCCGGCATGCCGTGACCGGGCATCCGGAAGTTCACGACGACGTCGCGCACCGCCATCATCGTCAGGTCGGGCGCCAGCTCGAAGGCCGCCTTCAGCAGGTTCCGGTAGAAGACCATGTGCAGGTTCTCGTCGGTCGCGATGCGCGCCAGCATGCGGTCGCAGACCGGGTCCCCGGACTGGTGGCCGGTGTTGCGGTGCGAGACACGGGTCGCGAGCTCCTGGAAGGCCACGTAGGCGACCGAGTGCAGCATCGAGTGCCGGTTGTCCGACTCGAAGCCCTCGCTCATGTGGGCCATCCGGAACTGCTCCAGCTTGTCCGGGTCCACTGCGCGCGAGGTCAGCAGGTAGTCGCGCATCACGATGCCGTGCCGGCCCTCCTCTGCGGTCCAGCGGTGCACCCAGGTGCCCCATGCGCCGTCCCGGCCGAAGAGCGAGGCGATCTCGTGGTGGTAGCTGGGGAGGTTGTCCTCGGTGAGGAGGTTCACCACCAGGGCGATCCGGCCGATCTCGGTGACCTTGGACTGCTCCTTGTCCCAGGCCTCGCCGTCCTCGAAGAAACCGGGGAAGTTGCGGCCGTCGCCCCACGGCACGTACTCGTGCGGCATCCAGTCCTTGGTGACCTTCAGATGCCGGTTGAGTTCCTTCTCGACCACTTCCTCCAGCGCGTACAGCAGCCGCGCGTCGGTCCAGGCGGAGGACGGGCTGCCGAGATGAGGGGAAGTGATCGTCACAGGTGCTCCAGGGGGACACGGCGAATACGTCTGGGAGCCGGCGAGCGGTGCCGGGAACCTACGGAATCGTAGGCTACGAAACCGTAGGTTACGAGACCGTAGGTTAAGGGTGTCGTAAAGATCCCTGATCAGCGGTGTTCCCTGGTCATGACAAGGTGCTCCGGGAAGCGCAGGTCCGGGGCCGTCCGGGTGCGGCGCTCACCCGATCAGACGTACAGCTCCCGCAGCCGGACCGAGAGGCATGTCACACATCCTTCGAGCTTCTCGAACTCGCTGATGTCCACCACCACGGGCTCGAAGCCGAGGTCGGTGAACAGGTCCGCCGTCTTCGGCGCGCTCGCGGCCATGAGCAGCTTGGGGCCGCCGAGCAGGACGACATGGGAGCCGGCTTCCTCGGGTACGGACAGGAACCGCGGGAAGAGCGAGGGCCGGTCCACCTTCGGGATGTGCCCGATGACGGTCCCGTCGGGCAGCGCCGTGACCGCAGACTTCAGGTGCAGCACCTTGCTCACCGGTACGACGACCACCTGGGCCCCGAGCGGCTCGAAGGCGGCCCGCAGCTGCTGGACGCCGGCCGCGTTGGTGCGCCCGCCGCGGCCGACGTAGATCGTGTCGCCGACCTTGAGGACGTCACCGCCGTCCAGGGTGCCCGGCTCCCAGATCCAGTTCACCGAGCACCCGAGCCGGGCCACGGCCTCCTCGACGCCGGCCGTCTCCTCGCGCCGGGACTCGGCGCCCGGGCGGGCGATCAGGGCGACGTTCTTGTACACGACCACCGTGTCCTCGACGAACACCGAGTCCGGGCAGTCCTCCGCGGGGTCCACCTCCACGGTCTCCCAGCCGTGGGTGCGCAGGGCCTCGACGTACGCCTCCCACTGTTCGAGCGCGAGGTCGACGTCGACCTTCTCCCGCTCGATGTGCGTCACCAGGCCTTCGGCGAGACGCGGACCGGGGCGGCGGACGAGGGCCTTCTTGCTGGGCACTAGGGAAACTCCGTATCGGCGGGACAGGGCGGCGCCCGTGACGGGCGCCGGTCAGCCATCATGCAGCGCCGATCCGTGTCGACAAAACCCCCCTTGTCAGGCTGTGGCCCTCCTGAGACACCCCCGGCCCACGAACCCCACCCCCGGAGTCCCGGCGGGCGCCGCGCCGGAGACCGGCGGCGGCGCCGCGTCGCGAGCCGGGGATGGCGCTACGCCAGGGACTCCAGGTCGTGGTGCTACGCGAGGGACTCCAGGTCGTCCGGAGTGATCTCACGGAGCTCGCCGTCCAGCAGCAGCCAGCGTGTGATGCCGATGGACTCCAGGAACGGCAGGTCGTGGCTGGCCACGACCAGGGCGCCCTCGTACGACTCCAGGGCCGTGGTCAGCTGCCGCACGCTCGCCATGTCGAGGTTGTTCGTCGGCTCGTCGAGCATGAGCAGCTGGGGTGCCGGCTCGGCCAGCATCAGCGCCGCCAGCGCCGCCCGGAAGCGCTCGCCGCCGGACAGTGTGGACGCCTGCTGGTCGGCCCGCGCGCCCCGGAAGAGGAAGCGGGCGAGACGGGCCCGCACCCGGTTGTTGGTGGCACCCGGCGCGAACCGCGCCACGTTCTCCGCGACCGACAGCTCACCGTCGAGGACGTCGAGCCGCTGGGGCAGGAAACGGAGCGGGACCTGGGCCGTCGCCTCGCCCGACACCGGCTCCAGCTCCCCGGCGATCGTGCGCAGCAGCGTCGTCTTGCCCGAACCGTTGCGCCCGATCAGCGCCACCCGCTCGGGCCCCCGCAGGTCGAAGCCGCCCTGCACCCGTGCGCCGTAAGCGAGTTCGAGGTCCATCAGGGTCAGTACCGTACGGCCCGGCGGCACGGCCGTGTACGGCAGGTCGACGCGGATCTCGTCGTCGTCCCGTACCGCCTCCACCGCCTCGTCGAGCCGTTCCTTCGCCTCCGAGAGCCGTTCCTCGTGCATGATGCGGTGCTTGCCGGCGGACTCCTGCGCCGCCCGCTTGCGCGCCCCCATGACGATCTTCGGCTCTCGCTTCTGCTCGAACATCTTCTGGCCGTACCGCTTGCGGCGGGCCAGCTTGACCTGTGCGTCGGCCAGTTCGCGCTTCTGCTTGCGGAAGTCGGACTCGGCGACCCGCACCATCCGCTCCGCCGCGTCCTGTTCGACGGCGAGGGCGTCCTCGTAGGCGGAGTAGTTTCCGCCGTACCAGGTGACCTCCCCGGCGCGCAGATCGGCGATCTGGTCGACCAGGTCGAGGAGTTCACGGTCGTGACTGACCACGACCATGACCCCCGGCCAGGAGGCGACGGCCGAGTACAGCCGCCTGCGGGCGTAGAGGTCGAGGTTGTTGGTCGGTTCGTCGAGGAGCAGGACGTCCGGGCGGCGCAGCAGCAGCGCGGCCAGGCGCAGCAGCACCGACTCGCCGCCCGAGACCTCGCCGATCGTACGGTCCAACCCGATGTGTCCGAGGCCGAGTTCGCCGAGGGTGGCCAGGGCGCGCTCCTCGACGTCCCAGTCGTCGCCGACCGTCTCGAAGTGCTCCTCGGCCACGTCGCCGGCCTCGATGGCGTGCAGGGCCGCGCGCCGCGCGGCGATGCCGAGCGCCTCGTCGACCTTGAGGCCGGTGTCCAGCGTGACGTTCTGCGGGAGGTAGCCGACCTCGCCCGCGACGCGTACGGCGCCGTCCGCCGGGGCGAGTTCGCCGGCGATCAGCTTCAGCAGAGTTGATTTACCCGACCCGTTGACGCCGACGAGGCCGGTGCGGCCGGGGCCGAAGGCGATGTCCAGGCCCTCGAAGACGGACGTGCCGTCGGGCCAGGCGAAAGCGAGCGAGGTGCAGGTGATGGAAGCAGACATACGAGTCTCCGCGGTTGCTCGAAGCGAGAAGGGGCAATCGCGTATCGAGACACCTGCGACCGGCGGGAGACGAGGGAAACCGGGGGGCGTGAAAGGGGCCCTGCTCGTCGGGAACGGCTCGTGTGCCGAGGTCGCACGCAGCGCACACACCTCAGGTGTGTGACACGGTGTCTCAGGACCTCAGACGAGCAACGTCCTTCTCCGATCGACGGCAACAGAAGCGTTCTACACCGTATGAGGCGGCCACAGAGCTGTCAACGCATTAACCGGACCGACGGTCCGAAGTCCTGAACCGACGGCCAGAACTCGAAACCAACGGTCAGAAGTCCGAAGGAGGCCCCGTGACCGACGGCTCGCTCTCCCTGCCGGCCCGTCTCTACCTGCTGGCCTGGGACACCTCGAAGTCCGAGGTCACCGGCAGCGCGCAGGTCCCTCAGCTGGTCCGGGCCGGCGCCCTCACCGAGCTCGCCCAGCGCGGTCTGCTCCTCGACGACGACGGCATCGCGACCCCGGTCGACATGGACGCCGAGACCGGGGACCCCGTCCTGGACGGGCTCCTCGAACTGGTCCGGGAATCGCGTCCGCACCGGTGGCGCGGCTGGGTGACATTGCACTCCCGGTTCACCCTGGACGCCGTGCGGGAGCAGCTCACCGCGGGCGGATATCTCCGGGCCCGGAAGAAGCGGGCTCTCGGACTGTTCCCCACGGTCGACCACGACCTGGCGCGACCGGCCGCGGTGGAGGCGCTCCAGGAGGAGGCGCGGGAGATCCTGCGCGGGCAGAGCGCCGGACTGTCCGCCCGGGACGCGGCCCTGGGTGCTCTCGCGGCCGCCGCCGATCTGCGCACCCTGCTGCCGCGCAAGGACCGTCACGACGTCCACGTCGAGGAACTGATCGACCGCAGCGGCCCGGTGGCACCGGTGCTGCGCAAGCTCGTCCAGGAGGTGCGCGGAGCGGTGACGGCGGCGACGGTCGCCACGCGCGCGTGACGGAGGTTCGGGCGGTGCGGTGACGGTGACTCCACGTCTCCGCACGCGGCCCGGCCAGGACCGGCCGGGGGAGCCGACGGGTGCGGTCGGCCTCGGAAGGGGGCAGTGCGCGGCCTCGGAAGGGTTCGGTGCGCGGCCACGGAAGGGGTCGGTACGCGGCCCAGAAGACGCCAGTACGCCTCGTCGGAAGGCGTCAGTACGCGTCGCGCATCAGTTCCGCGAGGTCGTGGTCGAGGTCGAGCTGGAGGTGCTCGAGACCGCTCGGCACGAGGTCGTTGGTCGCCTCCAGGAACCGGCGCAGCTCACCGGTGCGGACATGCACGACGGCGGTGCCCTCGGGGGCGTGGAACTCGAGGACGGTGCGGTCGTAGCCGTACGGGCGCACCCGGACGTCGCCGTGGCCCTCGGGCTCGTCCAGACCTGTGGTGAGCAGTTCGCGGCTGAAGGTCCAGCAGACCTCGACGCCCTCAAGAGTGGCCGGGGCGGGGAAGGTCATACGGACGGCGAACGGGTCGCAGCGGTCGTAGTGCAGTGTGGCGGGAATGCTCGGCATCCGCGGTGCCGCGGCGACGAGACGGGCCTCTACGGGCTGCTCGATGACGGTGGACAACGCCTTGCTCCCTTGTGACGGCTGATGGGGCTCTAGGAGGGTGGGACGGGCAATGGAAGAGACGTCGGAATCGGCCAATCCGTGTACACGAGAATCGAGTGACCTCTGTCACCGTCGCCACGCGCTCGTGTGATCCCGCCCTTCTCCCGTGCCCCCGGAGACACTTGTGACACCTCGCGCACCGGTCGGCGTGCGGCCGAGGGCATCTGGACGGCGCCCGGAGCGTGCACTAGCTTCGCCCGCCATGAGGCGCATGGGGAACACGCGAGGCAAGAGACCTGTGGGACTGACCGTCCGGACCATCACCGCGGGCGCGGCCTGCGCGGCGGCGCTGGCCGCCGTGACCGCCGTACCGGCCCAGGCGCACGGCCCCGACGGCCGTACACCGCACTGGGAGCTGAAGGACAGCGGCGCTCCCGGCGTGCGCTTCCGGGGCCTCGCGGCCGTCAGCCGGGACACCGCCTGGGTGGCCGGAACACAGGGCACCGTGCTGCGCACCACCGACGGCGGGGCGAGCTGGCGAAACGTCTCACCGGCCGGGGCGTCCGACCTCCAGTTCAGGGACGTCGAGGCCTTCGACGCGCGCCGGGCCGTGGTGCTGGCCATCGGTGAGGGCGAGGCGTCCCGGGTGTACCGGACCGAAGACGGCGGAGCGACCTGGACCGAGTCCTTCCGCAACACCGACGCCAAGGCCTTCTACGACTGCCTCACCTTCTTCGACCGCCGCCACGGACTGGCGATGAGCGACCCGGTGGAGGGGAAGTTCCGCATCCTGTCGACCGCGGACGGCGGCCGCTCCTGGAAGGTGCTGCCGAACAAGGGCATGCCGGCCGCCCTCGACGGCGAGGCGGGCTTCGCGGCGAGCGGTCAGTGCCTGGTGAGCTCGGGCCCGCGCGATGTCTGGCTGGCCACCGGCGGAGGCGCACGCGCGCGTGTGCTGCACTCCGGCGACCGTGGCCTGACCTGGACGGCCTCCGACACCCCGATCCCCGGCGGTGCCGCGGCCAAGGGCGTCTTCGCCCTCGCCTTCCGGGACCGCGCGCACGGCTTCGCGGTCGGCGGCGACTACAACGCGGACCAGCCGTCCCCGCGCGCGGGCGCCCGCACCACCGACGCCGGCGGCTCCTGGCAGCAGGCGGCCACCCCGCCGCCCGCGTACCGCTCCGGTGTCGCCTGGCTCCCGCACAGCCGCACCGCCGCCCTCGCGGTCGGCCCCACCGGCACCGACCTCACCACGGACGGCGGCCGGACCTGGCGGACCGTGGACACCGGCTCCTACGACACCGTCGACTGCACGGTCGACGGGGGCTGCTGGGCCTCGGGCGAGAAGGGACGGGTGGCTCGGCTGGAGCACTGAGCGGCGGAATGCGGGTACCCGGTCGCCGACGGTGAAAGGAGTGATCCCCCATGCCGGCTGGTTCGAACTCCAAGCGCGAGCGCCAGTACGAACACATCAAGAAGAGTGCAGAGGACCGGGGCGAGAGCACCGGACGGGCCAAGGAGATCGCGGCCCGCACGGTCAACAAGGAACGCGCCCGCTCCGGTGAGTCCAAGACCGCGAGCCGCACCTCCACGAAGGACATGTCGTCCGGCGAGCGGGGCGGCCGGCGGTCCGGCAAGGGCTCCCAGGGCCCGACCTACGACCAGCTCTACGAGGAGGCCAGGCGCAAGGGCGTCAAGGGCCGTTCGGACATGAACAAGACCCAGCTCCAGCGCGCACTCGGCAACAAGGGCTGACCTTTCGGAACCCCCGGCCCCTCGGCCGGGGGTCTTCCGCCACGGCTCCGGCATGAGCCCGCGCCGCCGGGCCGTACGCTCGTCCCCACCATGGAGACGACGGAAATCCCCGCGGGCCGGCCCGCGACCGAGGAACAGGCCCGCGCGATCCAGGACGAGTTGAGGACGAGGACGATCCTCGGCGAACCGGGCCCACCGCCCGGCACCGGACATGTCACCGGCGTCGACGTGGCCTACGACGACGGGCGGGACGTGGTCGCGGCAGCCGCCGTGGTGCTGGACGCGGCGACCCTGGAGGTCGTGGCCGAGCGGACCGCCGTGGGCCGGATCTCCTTCCCGTACGTGCCCGGACTGCTCGCCTTCCGAGAGATCCCCACCGTCCTCGCCGCCCTCGACGCCCTGCCGTGCCCGCCCGGCCTCGTCGTCTGCGACGGCTACGGTCTCGCCCACCCCCGCCGCTTCGGCCTCGCGAGCCACCTCGGCGTCCTCACCGGCCTGCCCACGATCGGCGTCGCCAAGAACCCGTTCACCTTCTCCTACGACGATCCCGGGCCCCGGCGCGGCGCGTGGACGCCGCTGCTGGCGGGCGACGAGGAGGTGGGGCGGGCCCTGCGCACCCGCGAGGCGGTGAAGCCGGTCTTCGTCTCGGTCGGCCACCGCGTGAGCCTCGACAACGCGTGCGCTCACACGCTCGCACTCACCCCGGCCTACCGGCTCCCGGAGACCACCCGCAGGGCGGACGCGCTGTGCCGGCGGGCGCTGCGGGAGGCGACGACCCGTCAGGGAGCCCGAGAGGGTGCCTAGTACCGCCTGAGTACGTCGTCTGAGTATCTGTACGGATGTGCGGGCCCCGGTGCGGTCGGCAGGCTGTCCCGCATGACGACGCACCGTATGACCCAGCGTTCCCCCAAGCCCCTCGCCGACCCCAACCGGCCCGTCGAGCGCGCCGTGACCGCCGCACTGGTCCTCGGCGTGCTCGCGGGACTCGGCTGGATCGCCGGGATGATCTACACGGTGGCGGGCTGGTCCTTCTGAGGCCCTGCCACCCCGCCCGAGGCCGCCCGCACCGCTTTAGGCCCGCTCACTTGGCCGACGCCACCCGGAAGGTGATCCCGGTCTCCTGGAGCCGCTCGATCAGCGCGTCGCCCATCGCCACCGCCGTGGTGACCTGACCGGACGTCTCCGGCAGGTCGTCGAAGGCCAGGGACAGCGCGGACTCGGCGAACATCTTCGCCGTCTCCCCGTACCCGGGGTCGCCGCCCCTGACCTCGGTGTACACCCGCCGACCGCCGCCCTCGCCGACGAACCGCACCGAGAACCAGCTCTTCGCCCGCTTCTCCGGGCTCGGTCCGTCACCCGGCCTGACCCGGCCCGACAGCCAGCGCCGCGCGGGCGGCACCTGGGCGGCCGCGAACAGCGCGCCGACGGCCGCGACCCCGCCCACCGCGACCGGCAGCCGTCGTACGGCCGCGTAGTGCCGGTAACGGAAGTCCGGGCCGTAACGCTCCAGGACCTTCGCCGAGCGCTGGACGATCTGCGCGTCGATGGTCGGCAGCGGCAGGGCCCAGGCGCCGACCTCCGGAGCGTAGCGCGGGGTGCCGGCCGGCGCGGTGGCCCTCCGGCCCGCCAGGCGCGGCTCGTGCCGGGCCCGGTCCCGGGCGGCGGCGATCATCTGCCGGCCGCGCGCGAACTGGTTGAGGGCCGAGGCGAAGGTCCCGCCGGAGAACATGGCGTCCGCGGTCACGAACCCGTCGACGGTGAGCGGCACGCCCTCCGGCAGCTGCCGGACCGTGAACCAGACCCCCAGGTCGTGCGGGACCGAGTCGAAGCCGGCCGCGTGCACCAGCCGTGCGCCCGTCTCACGCGCGCGTGCGTCGTGCCGGACGTACATCAGGTCCACGAACTCCGGCTCCCCGCACAGGTCGAGATAGTCCGTACCGGCGTCCGCGCAAGCGGCGACGAGCTCCTCGCCGTACGTCAGATAGGGCCCCACCGTGGTGGCCACCACGCGCGCGTGCCCGGCGAGCGCGCGCAGCGAGCCCGGGTCGGACACGTCGGCG
The DNA here is from genome assembly GCF_000719505.1 of Streptomyces sp. NRRL B-3229. Lineage (NCBI taxonomy): Bacteria > Bacillati > Actinomycetota > Actinomycetes > Kitasatosporales > Streptomycetaceae > Streptomyces > Streptomyces sp. NRRL B-3229. The sequence goes on from NZ_JOGP01000003.1 coordinate 172,187, forward strand.
GTGAGGATCTCGACCTCGGTGCCCGCGGGCAGCCGCTCGCGCAGCGCCCGCAGCTTCTCCTCGCTGCGGCCGGCGATGGCCCAGCGCAGGTCCTTCGGGCCGTGCGCGGCGAGGTACTCCGCGGTGAGCGTGCCCGCGAAGCTCGTCGCTCCGAAGAGCACGATGTCGTAGGGACGGTCCGACCTCTTCAGCCTGCTCATGACACTCCTGGATCCGCCGCACGCGCCGTTGTCGGTGGCCGAGGCTAGCGTGAGGGGTGCGGAGCCCGAAGACGAGCCCGGAGGTGGGACGGTGGCCGTGCCCAGGAATGCCCTCAAAAAGTGGGAGAAAGTCCGCGAGTTCGCACTCGGGCTGCCCGGTGCCGCCGAAGAGTTCCCCTGGGGTGAGACCGTCGCGAAGGTCAACGGGAAGGTGTTCGTCTTCCTGGGGGTGAGCGACGGCAGTTACCCGATGGGCGTCACCGTGAAGCTCAAGGACGCGGAGGCCCACGCCCACGCGCTCACCTCTCCGGGTGCCGAACCCGCCGGGTACGGCCTCGGCAAGGCCGGCTGGGTGCGCGTCCCGCTCGCGGAGCAGGGTGCCCCGGCGGGGGAGCTGCTGTGCGACTGGGTCGAGGAGAGCTACCGTGCGATCGCGCCGAAACGGCTCATAGCCGAGCTCGACGGCGGATGACGGCTCGACGCCGATGACCGGCCGATAATTGGCTAAGCGCTTGCTCGTTCAAGTCTTGTGCCCGCTGGGGCCTGTTCATAGCATCACTGGTGTTACATCAGTTGTGTCATACCGATGGGGGCTGGATGACAACGGCGACGACGCCCGGGCGGCACGGCCCGCTCACCGGTGTGCGCGTGGTCGAGCTGGCCGGTATCGGCCCCGGCCCGTTCGCCGCCATGCTCCTCGCCGACCTGGGCGCCGACGTCGTCCAGGTCTGCCGCCCCGGCGGCAGCTCCCTCTCGATCGACCCCGCCTACGACATCACCAACCGCAACAAGCGGTCCGTGGTCGTCGACCTCAAGGCCCCCGACGGTCCCGCGCGCGTGCTCGACCTCGCCGCCCGGGCCGACATCCTCGTCGAGGGCAACCGCCCCGGCGTCGCCGAGCGGCTCGGCGTCGGCCCCGAGGACTGCCACGCCCGCAACCCCGCCCTCGTCTACGGCCGCATGACCGGCTGGGGCCAGGACGGCCCGCTCGCCCAGCGCGCCGGGCACGACATCGCGTACATCGCCCTCACCGGCACCCTCGGTCTCATCGGCGAACCGGGCCGTCCTCCGGCCGTCCCCGCCAACCTCCTCGGCGACTACGCGGGCGGCGCCCTCTACCTCGTCGTCGGCGTCCTCGCCGCCCTGCACCACGCGCGCGCGACCGGCACCGGCCAGGTCGTCGACGCCGCCATCGTGGACGGCACCTCCCACCTCGCCGCGATGCTGCACGGCATGACCGCGGCCGGCGGCTGGCAGGACCGGCGCGGCGCCAATCTCCTCGACGGCGGCTGCCCGTACTACGGTACCTACGAGACCGCCGACGGCAGGTACATGGCGGTGGGCGCCCTGGAGCCGCAGTTCTACGACCGCTTCCTGGACCTGCTGGGCCTGCCGGACTTCGCCGACGCCCGCAAGGACTGGACCCGCTGGGGCGACCTGCGCGGGGCGGTCGCCGCCCGCTTCAAGTCCCGTACGCGAGACGAGTGGACGGCCGTCTTCGAGGGCACCGACGCGTGCGTGGCGCCCGTGCTGTCCCTGCGCGAGGCCCCGCACCACCCCCACCTCGCCGCCCGCGGCACCTTCACCGACCATGACAGCATCACCCAGCCCGCCCCCGCGCCCCGCTTCTCCGCGACCCCCACGGCCGTGCGCACCGGGCCCGCCCGCCCGGGCGCCGACACCGCCGCGGTGGCCCGCGACTGGGATGCACCTGACCTCGCGAAGGGTCCCCTTCAGGAGCAGCCCAGGACGTCCCCGATGAAAGGCCCCGCATGAAGCGGCAGATCTTCGCCCCCGAGCACGACGCGTTCCGCACGACCGTGCGCGCCTTCCTGGCCAGGGAGGTCCTGCCGTACTACGAGCAGTGGGAGAAGGACGGCGTCGTTTCCCGCGAGGCCTGGCGCGCGGCCGGCAAGCAGGGCCTGCTGGGGCTCGCCGTGCCCGAGGAGTACGGCGGTGGCGGCACCGCCGACTTCCGCTACAGCGCGGTCCTCGCCGAGGAGTTCACCCGCGCCGGTACGCCCGGACTCGCCCTGGGCCTGCACAACGACATCATCGGCCCCTACCTCACCTCGCTCGCCACCGACGAGCAGAAGCGCCGCTGGCTGCCCGGCTTCTGCGACGGCTCCCTGATCACCGCCATCGCGATGACCGAACCCGGCGCGGGCTCCGACCTCCAGGGCATCCGCACGCGCGCGGAGGACCGGGGCGACCACTGGCTGCTGAACGGCTCCAAGACGTTCATCTCCAACGGCATCCTGGCCGACCTCGTGATCGTCGTCGCGAAGACCACCCCCGAGGGCGGGGCCCGGGGACTGTCCCTCCTGGTCGTCGAGCGCGGCACCGAGGGCTTCGAGCGCGGCCGCAACCTCGACAAGATCGGCCAGAAGGCCCAGGACACCGCCGAACTGTTCTTCCACGACGTGCGCGTGCCCAAGGAGAACCTCCTCGGCGAGCGCGACGGCGCCTTCGTGCACCTGATGACCAACCTCGCCCAGGAGCGCCTGAGCATCGCCGTCTCCGCGATCGCCGCCGCCGAACACCTCCTGGAGATCACCACCGCGTACGTCAAGGAGCGCGAGGCCTTCGGGCGGCCGCTCGCCACCAAGCAGCACATACGGTTCGAGGTGGCCGAGATGGCCACGGAATGCGCCGTCACCCGCACGTTCCTCGACCGCTGCGTCGAGGATCACTCGATCGGGCGGCTCGACGCCGTCCACGCCTCCATGGCCAAGTGGTGGGCGACCGAGCTCCAGAAGCGCGTCGCCGACCGCTGCCTGCAACTGCACGGCGGCTACGGCTACATGAGCGAGCACGCCGTCGCCAAGGCCTTCACGGACGGCCGCATCCAGACCATCTACGGCGGCACGACCGAGATCATGAAGGAGATCATCGGCCGTTCCCTGCTGGGATAAGAACCTTTTGCCCGGCTGACCCTCACCCCTGAAAGGCTTCCTCGTGAGCACCGAAGCGTACGTGTACGACGCGATCCGCACCCCGCGCGGCCGCGGCAAGGCGAACGGCGCCCTGCACGGCACCAAGCCCATCGACCTGGTCGTCGGGCTCATCCACGAGATCCGCACCCGCTTCCCGGGCCTGGACCCGGCCGCCGTCGACGACATCGTGCTCGGCGTCGTCGGCCCGGTCGGCGACCAGGGTTCCGACATCGCCCGGATCGCCGCGATCGCCGCCGGGCTGCCGGACACGGTCGCCGGCGTGCAGGAGAACCGCTTCTGTGCTTCCGGCCTCGAAGCCGTCAACATGGCCGCCGCCAAGGTGCGTTCGGGCTGGGAGGACCTGGTCCTCGCGGGCGGCGTCGAGTCCATGTCCCGGGTGCCGATGGCCTCCGACGGCGGCGCCTGGTTCAACGACCCGATGACCAACCTCGCCGTCAACTTCGTGCCGCAGGGCATCGGCGCCGACCTCATCGCCACCATCGAGGGCTTCTCCCGGCGCGACGTCGACGAGTACGCCGCACTCAGCCAGGAGCGGGCCGCCACGGCCTGGAAGGAGGGCCGCTTCGACCGGTCCGTCGTCCCGGTGAAGGACCGCGCGGGTCTGACCGTCCTCGACCACGACGAGCACCTGCGCCCCGGCACCACCGCCGACTCCCTGGCGGGGCTCAAGCCGTCCTTCGCGGACATCGGCGACCTGGGCGGCTTCGACGCCGTGGCCCTCCAGAAGTACCACTGGGTGGAGAAGATCGACCATGTCCACCACGCGGGCAACTCCTCAGGCATCGTGGACGGCGCCTCGCTCGTCGCGATCGGCTCCCGGGAGGTCGGCGAGCGCTACGGCCTCACCCCCCGCGCGCGGATCGTCTCCGCGGCCGTCTCCGGCTCCGAACCCACCATCATGCTGACGGGCCCCGCGCCCGCCACCCGCAAGGCCCTCGCCAAGGCCGGCCTGACCATCGACGACATCGACCTGGTCGAGATCAACGAGGCCTTCGCGGCGGTCGTCCTGCGCTTCGTCAAGGACATGGGCCTCTCGCTGGACAAGGTCAACGTCAACGGCGGCGCGATCGCCCTCGGTCACCCGCTCGGCGCGACCGGCGCGATGATTTTGGGCAGCCTCATCGACGAACTCGAGCGCCAGGACAAGCGATACGGCCTCGCCACCCTCTGCGTCGGCGGCGGCATGGGCATCGCGACGGTCGTCGAACGCATCTGACCCCCTCCCACGGATACGACGGATCACACGGAGCACTTCCACATGAGCACTCAGTCCACGACCATCCGCTGGGAACAGGACCGCACCGGCGTCGTCACCCTCGTCATCGACGACCCGAACCAGTCCGCCAACACCATGAACCAGGCGTTCCGCGACTCCCTCGCGGTGATCACCGACCGCCTGGAGGCCGAGAAGGACACCATCCGCGGTGTCATCATCACCTCCGCCAAGAAGACCTTCTTCGCCGGCGGCGACCTGCGCGACCTGATCCGGGTCACGCCCGAGACCGCGCAGGAGCTCTTCGACGGCGGCATGGCGATCAAGCGCAACCTGCGCCGCATCGAGACCCTGGGCAAGCCGGTGGTCGCCGCGATCAACGGCGCGGCCCTGGGCGGCGGTTACGAGATCGCGCTCGCCTGCCACCACCGCATCGCCCTGGACGCCCCCGGCTCCAAGATCGGCTGCCCCGAGGTCACCCTCGGCCTCCTGCCCGGCGGCGGCGGAGTCGTCCGTACGGTCCGGCTGCTCGGCATCGCCGACGCCTTGCTGAAGGTCCTCCTCCAGGGCACCCAGTACGCCCCGCAGCGAGCCCTTCAGAACGGCCTGGTCGACGACGTCGCGAGCACCCAGGACGAACTCCTCGCCAAGGCCCGCGCCTTCATCGAGGCCAACCCCGAGTCCCGGCAGCCCTGGGACAAGCCCGGCTACCGCATCCCGGGCGGCACTCCCGCCAACCCGAAGTTCGCGGCCAACCTGCCCGCCTTCCCGGCGAGCCTGCGCAAGCAGACCAACGGCGCCCCCTACCCGGCCCCGCGCAACATCCTCGCGGCCGCGGTCGAGGGCGCCCAGGTCGACTTCGAGACCGCGCAGGTCATCGAGGCGCGCTACTTCGTCGAGCTGGCGGCGGGACAGACGTCCAAGAACATGATCCAGGCGTTCTTCTTCGACCTCCAGGCGGTGAACTCCGGCGCCAACCGCCCCCAGGGGATCGAACCCCGCCAGGTCCGCAAGGTGGCCGTGCTCGGCGCGGGCATGATGGGCGCGGGCATCGCCTACTCGTGCGCCCGCGCGGGCATCCAGGTCGTCCTGAAGGACGTGACACCTGAGGCGGCGGCCAAGGGCAAGGCCTACTCGGAGAAGCTCTGCGCCAAGGCGGTCTCCCGCGGCCGTACGACCCAGGAGAAGGCCGAGGCGCTCCTGGCCCGCATCACCCCGACGGCCGACCCCCAGGACCTGGCCGGCTGCGACGCGGTCATCGAGGCCGTCTTCGAGGACACGGCGCTCAAGCACAAGGTGTTCCAGGAGATCCAGCACATCGTCGAGCCGGACGCGCTGCTGTGCTCCAACACCTCCACCCTCCCGATCACGGCCCTGGCCGAGGGCGTGGAGCGCCAGGGCGACTTCATCGGCCTGCACTTCTTCTCGCCGGTCGACAAGATGCCCCTGGTCGAGATCATCAAGGGCGAGCGGACGGGCGAGGAGGCGCTGGCCCGGGCCTTCGACCTGGTCCGGCAGATCAGGAAGACGCCGATCGTCGTGAACGACTCGCGCGGCTTCTTCACCTCCCGCGTGATCGGCCACTTCATCAACGAGGGTGTCGCGATGGTCGGCGAGGGCATCGAGCCCGCGTCCATCGAGCAGGCCGCGGCGCAGGCGGGCTACCCGGCGAAGGTCCTCTCCCTGATGGACGAGCTGACGCTGACGCTTCCGCGCAAGATCCGCAAGGAGACCAGGCAGGCGGTGGAGGAGGCGGGCGGCACCTGGACGCCCCACCCCGCCGAGGCGGTCATCGACCGCATGGTCGACGAGTTCGGCCGCACGGGTCGCAGCGGGGGCGGCGGCTTCTACGACTACGGCGACGACGGCAAGCGCGTCGCCCTCTGGCCGGGCCTGCGCGAGCACTTCACCCGCCCGGACGCGGAGATCCCCTTCCGGGACATGCAGGAACGCATGCTCTTCTCCGAGGCCCTCGACACGGTCAAGCTCCTGGAGGAGGGCGTCCTGACCTCGGTCGCCGACGCCAACATCGGCTCGATCTTCGGCATCGGCTTCCCGGGCTGGACCGGCGGCGTCCTCCAGTACATCAACGGCTACGACGGCGGCGCCGGGGCAGGTGTCGGACTGCCGGGCTTCGTGGCACGCGCGCGTGAACTGGCCGACCGGTACGGGGACCGCTTCACGCCGCCGGCGCTGCTGGTGGAGAAGGCGGAGAAGGGGGAGCGGTTCGGGGACGCCTGAGGTGTGGGGGCGAGTGCGGGCGCGTGGGGGGCTGGTCGCGCAGTTCCCCGCGCCCCTCGGTGGGTGACCCGGCCCTCTGCCGAGAGCACCGGTCGGCGACACGGGGTCCCCTTGCCCCCTCGTCCCCGCCTCCCCGAGGAGAGCTGCCGCGATGCGCAGGCCCTGGCGAGCGCGCCGCGATCCCGTCCGGTCACCCCGTCCCGCGGTCCATCTCCGCCGTCCACTCCCGCAGTTCCTCCTTCAATGACCGCTGAAAGGTCGTCAACAGGGCCTGGACGACCAGGGGTTCCATGTGCGCAGACAGCGACTTCACGTCCCGTGGGTCGCGCCGCGCCACCTCGCCGCGGAACAGCTCGGACAACTCGTGCGCGGCGGCCCGGGAATGCTCGATGAGCACCTTCCGCGAGGCCAGGATCGCCTCCTGCGACAGCGGCACGTCGAGCAGCCCGACGCCGAGCCGCAGCAGGCCCAGGTCGACCAGGCACGTGTCGCCGTCCCGCCGTACGACCCCCATCGCGGCGAGCCGTTCCACGTCGTCGTCGTCGAGCGGCCGCCCGGCCCGCCGCTGGAGCTCCTCCCGGGTCACCGGCTCCACCAGGTCGGGGGCCCAGGAGGCCACCACGGCCCGGTGGATCGCCAGGTCGTGGGCGCTCAGACCGGCGGGCAGCTGCTGCATGTACCGCTCGATCGCCGCCAGCGTCATGCCCTGGTGCTGGAGCTCCTCGATCAGCGCCAGTCGGGCCAGGTGCTCGCGGCCGTAGTGACCGACCCGGCGGGGGCCGATCACCGGCGGGGGGAGCAGCCCCCGTGTGCTGTAGAAGCGGACCGTGCGGACCGTGACCCCCGCCCGCGCGGCCAGCTCGTCGACGGTGAGGGCCGGCTCGGCGTCGTTCCGGGCGTCGTTCCCGGCGTCGGGGGAGGTGTCGGTCGTCATGTGCAGCAGTATCGCTGTCTCACCACTGCTGTGACATCCGCCACCGGTTGGGCGAGGGGTTCCCGGGCAGGTGATCGGTCGGTCCGTGCCCCCCGTCAGGAGGCAGGGGCCGACGCACGTCCGGACACCCGAGCGAGACCCGCCGGGGCGCACCAGAGAGTGGAACCACCTGTGAGCAAGGACGCCGCGCAACCGGCCACGGCCCCCGCCCGAACCACCCGCACCCCCGGGGCGCGGGTGCACGCCGACGCGGGCGACGCCGGCTACAGCAAGGACCTCAAGGCCCGCCACGTCAACATGATCGCCATCGGCGGCGCGATCGGCACCGGCCTCTTCCTGGGCGCCGGCGGGCGTCTGCACACCGCGGGGCCGGGACTCGCGCTGGCCTACCTGGTCTGCGGGATCTTCGCCTTCTTCGTCGTCCGCGCCCTGGGCGAGCTCGTCCTCTACCGCCCCTCGTCGGGCTCCTTCGTGTCGTACGCGCGCGAGTTCCTCGGCGAGAAGGGCGCGTACGTCGCCGGCTGGATGTACTTCCTCAACTGGTCGACGACCGGTATCGCGGACATCACGGCGATCGCGCTCTACACGCACTACTGGAGCCTGTTCACCGACATCCCGCAGTGGACGCTCGCGCTCGTCGCCCTCGCGGTGGTGCTGGCCGTGAACCTGATCTCGGTGAAGATCTTCGGCGAGATGGAGTTCTGGTTCTCGATCATCAAGGTGGCCACGCTCGTCGGCTTCATGCTGATCGGCATCTTCCTGCTCGCCACCCAGCACGAGGTGGGCGGCCGGACGCCCGGAGCGAGCGTGATCACCGACGGCGGGGGTGTCTTCCCGCACGGCCTGATGCCGGTCGTCCTCGTCATGCAGGGCGTGATCTTCGCGTACGCCGCGCTGGAGCTGGTGGGTGTCACGGCGGGCGAGACGGCGCAGCCGGAGAAGGTCGTGCCGCGCGCGGTGAACTCGATCATGTGGCGGGTGGGTCTGTTCTACGTGGGCTCGGTCGTCCTGCTGGCCCTGCTGCTGCCGGGTTCGCTCTACTCGGCCGACGAGAGCCCCTTCGTCACCGTCCTCTCGAAGATCGGTGTCCCGGCGGCGGGCGACGTGATGAACCTGGTCGTCCTCACGGCGGCGATGTCCTCCCTGAACTCCGGCCTCTACTCCACGGGCCGCATCCTGCGCTCCATGGCCATGGCGGGCTCCGCACCGAGGTTCACGGCGAGGATGAACCGCAGCCAGGTGCCGTACGGCGGGATCCTGCTCACCTGCGCGGTGTGCGTGCTGGGCGTCGGCCTCAACTACCTCGTGCCGAGCCAGGCCTTCGAGATCGTGCTGAACATCGCCTCGCTCGGTGTCATCAGCACCTGGGTGATCATCATGGTCTGCCACCTGGTCTTCGTCCGCCGGGCTCGCGCGGGCCTCCTGACCCGCCCCGCGTTCCGCCTCCCCTTCAGCCCGGTCACCGAGACCGCCACGATCGCCTTCCTCCTGGCCTGCCTGGGCATGATGTGGAACGACCCCGAGGTCGGCCGCAAGACCCTCCTCCTGATCCCCCTGATCGGCGCCCTCCTGCTCGCCGGCTGGTTCGCGGTCCGCCACAGGGTCCACTCCCCGCCCCCTCCCGCCCGGACGGACCACACGGCCTGACGGGGGGCCACTGTCAGTGCCGTCCCCTACCGTGGCGTCATGGGGGAGATCATCTACACCAGAGGAGACGCCACGGCCCCGTCCGTGAAGGGCGTCAAGCTGATCGCACACGTGTGCAACGACATCGGGGGCTGGGGGAAGGGGTTCGTGGTGGCGGTGTCGCGCCGGTGGCCGGAGCCGGAGGCCGCCTACCGCGCCTGGCACCGGGGGCGCGCGTCGAACGACTTCGGGCTTGGCGCCGTCCAGTTCGTGCAGGTGGAGCCCTATGTGTGGGTGGCCAACCTGATCGGCCAGCGGGGCATACGCACGGGCAGCAAGGGTGTCCCGGTCCGCTACGAGGCGATCGACGAGGCACTGGGGCGGCTGGCCGACAAGGCCCTGGAACTCGGCGCCTCCGTGCACATGCCCCGGATAGGGTGCGGGCTGGCCGGCGGAAAGTGGTCCCGTGTCGAGCCGCTGATCATGGCCCGGCTGGTCGGGCGCGGTCTCGCCGTCACCGTCTACGACCACGGTCAGGACGGGGCCACGGCGCTCGGCACATGACCGACTCCGGTGTCCGCGCCCCTCTTGCCACCGGCCGTCGGAGTCCAGGCCGGTGGAGGGGCGGCACCCGCCTCGACGCACGTCGAAGGACGGGGCCGCCCACCCGATCCGCGCTAGTCGGAGTGCACGTCGTTCGTCGCCGCGATCTTCGTCCACGACTTCGGCTGAACCGTGGCTCCCGCGGCTCCGGCGATGGACGCACCCCGCGCCGCCGGCGCCCCCGGCTTCGACGGCTGGAACAGCCACGTGTCGAACAGCGCGCCCAGCGGCTGACCCGACACCTCCTCGGCGTACTTCCGGAAGTCGGACACCGATGCGTTGCCGTAGGCGTGCTGTTGCGGCCACCCCTTCAGCACCGCGAAGAACGCCTCGTCACCGATCTCGTTCCGCAGCGCCTGGATGGCCAGCGCACCCCGGTCGTAGACCGCGATGTCGAACTGGTTCTCCGGCCCCGGATCACCCGGCCGCACCGTCCAGAACGCGTCGTCGGCCGGGTGCGAGGCGTACACGTAGTCGGCGAGTTCCTGTGCCGTCCCCTCGTCCTCGTGCTCGGACCACAGCCACTGCGCGTACCGCGCGAAGCCCTCGTTGATCCAGATGTCCTTCCAGCCGCTCACCGACACCAGGTCGCCGTACCACTGGTGGGCCAGCTCGTGCACGACCACCGAGGTGTTGGAGCCGTTCGCGAACTGGCGCGGGCTGTAGAAGGGCCGGGTCTGCGTCTCCAGCGCGTACCCGGTGTTCGTGTTCGGCACGTACCCGCCGAGCGCGTCGAAGGGATAGGGCCCGAAGTACGAGCTCAGCCAGTCGGCGATCTCCCCGGTCCGCTCGACACTCGCCCGCGCGGCGCCGTAGTTGGCACCCAGATCCTTGCTGTAGGCGTTGACGACCGGGATCCCGCCGTCGGTCGTGCCGGTCGTCAGGTCGAAGCGGCCGACGGCCAGCGTCGCCAGATACGTGGCCTGCGGCTTGTCGGAGCGCCAGTTCCAGCGCGTCCAGCCCAGGCGTGAACTCGTCGACTGGAGCGTGCCGTTGGAGATGGCCTGGCTGCCGTCCGGTACCAGGACCGATACGTCGTAGGTGGCCTTGTCGAGCGGGTGGTCGTTGCTCGGGAACCACCACCACGCGGCCTCGGGCTCGTTTGCCCCGACCCCGCCGTCCGGCGTGCGGTGCCAGCTGGTGAAGCCGTACGCCTGCTTCGACGACGGCACTCCGCTGTAGCGGACCACGACCGTGATCGCGGTGCCCTTGGCCAGTGGCGACTTGGGCGTGATCTCCAGTTCATGCTCGCCCGACGTGGTGAAGGACGCCTTCGTGCCGTTGACCCGCACCTCGCTCACATCGAGCAGGAAGTCCAGGTCGAACCGGGACAGATCCTGCGTCGTGCGGGCGAGGAGGGTCGCCGTACCCTCCAACTCATCCGTCGACGGCTGGTACTTGAGCCGCAGGTCGTAGTGCGAGACGTCGTAGCCGCCGTTTCCGTAGTCCGGGTAGTAGGGGTCGCCGATACCCGGCGCGCCGGGGGAGAAGCTCGCCGCCGACGCCGGGACCGCCAGCATCAGGGAGGCCGCCGCGAGGGCGCCCGGTGCGATGAGTCTGCGGTGCACGAGAACTCCAAGTCGTGGGGGGACCAAGTCGGTTCGCAGCCTATTCACCACCTGTGAGCTGGATGTGTCCACGACCACCCCTGTCACACGATCGCCATTCGGCCGACATGGTCTCAAGGGGCCCTCTTTTCCCCGGGAGTTGACCGCAGTAACGTCCGCGCATGCCGATAAGCACGCGCTTCACGATCTGGAGACCGCTCGCGACCGCCCTCGCGGCCACCGCCGCCCTGCTGGCGAGCTTTCTCGCACCCGCGACCGCACAGGCGCAGACAGCGCCACGCGAGAGCCGGCCCGTCTACTCCTACGAGCACGCGGTCCGCGAGGCCGTCTGGGTGGACACCCGGCTCGACGGCGACGGGGACGGGAAGTCCGACCGCGTCGCCGTCGACATCGTGCGGCCCCGCGAACCCGCCCAGAAGGGGCGCAAGGTCCCGGTCATCATGGACGCCAGCCCGTACTACTCCTGCTGCGGACGCGGCAACGAGAGCCAACTGAAGACGTACGACGCCAACGGACATGTCGTCCAGATGCCGTTGTTCTACGACAACTACTTCGTGCCCCGCGGCTACGCCTTCGTCGGCGTCGACCTGGCCGGAACCAACCGCTCCGACGGCTGTGTTGACGTCGGCGGCCGCTCCGACATCCAGTCCGCGAAGGCCGTCGTCGACTGGCTGAACGGCCGGGCCACCGCCTACACGACCCGCACCGGAACCCACAAGACCAAGGCCGACTGGACCAACGGCAAGACCGGCATGATCGGCAAGAGCTGGGACGGCACCATCGCCAACGGCGTCGCCGCCACCGGCGTGAAGGGCCTGAAGACCATCGTCCCGATCAGCGCCATCTCCACCTGGTACGACTACTACTTCGCCCAGGGCGCCCCGCTCTACGACTCCGGGCCCGACTGGCTCTCGGACTACGTCGACAGCCCCGACGCCCGCGCCAAGTGCGCCGCCGTCCAGCAGAAGCTCGTCGACCAGGCGCCCCGCACCGGCGACTGGACCCCGCTGTGGACCGAGCGCGACTACGTCAAGGACGCGCGCAAGGTCAAGGCCAGCGTCTTCCTCGTGCACGGCATGCAGGACCTCAACGTCCGTCTCCAGCACGTCGGTCCGTGGTGGGACGCCCTCGCGAAGAACGGCGTCCAGCGCAAGATCTGGCTCTCCCAGACCGGCCACGTCGACCCCTTCGACTTCCGCCGCGCGCAGTGGGTCGACACCCTGCACCGCTGGTTCGACCACGAACTCCTCGGCTACGACAACGGCATCGACCGCGAGCCCATGGCCGACATCGAACGCCACCCCGACCAGTGGGTCACCTCCAAGTCCTGGCCCCCGCGCGGGACTTCGGCCACCACGCTGCGCCCCGCGAAGGGCTCCCAGCAGGGCGTCGGCACCCTCGGCCTGACCAAGGCCAAGGGCACCGAGGTCTTCACCGACGACCCCGCGCTGAGCGAGACCGACTGGGCCGCCCGGATCGACACCTCGACCCCCGACAAGGCGGGCTTCACGACGGGAACCCTCACCAAGGACCTCCGGCTGTCCGGCCCCTCCGAGGTCACGGTCACGGCGACCCCGACCACCTCCACGGCCCACCTGTCCGCCGTGCTCGTGGACCTCGGCCCTGACACCATCCGTGACTACGCCGCCGGCGGGGAAGGCATCACCACGCTCACGAACCGCACCTGCTGGGGTGTCGGCACCACCGGTGACAGCGCCTGCTTCAAGGAGACCCGGGCGAAGACGACCGCCGTCGACTACACGGTGGTCAGCCGCGGCTGGGCCGACCTCGGCACCTACGCCGATGCCAGGAAGGGCGTCCCGCTCACCCCGGGCAAGGCCTACACCATCACCCTCGACCTGGGAGCCACGGACCACGTCGTGCCGGCGGGCCACCGCCTCGCCCTGATCGTCGCGGGCACCGACAAGGACCTCATCGACCCGCCGTCCACCCGGCCCACCCTGACGATCGACCTGGCCCGCACCTCGGCCCGGGTCCCGCTGGTCGGCGGCGCCGCCGCCTTCGCGCACGCCACGAAGGGCGCCCGGACCGCCGTTCCGCAGGAGGCCGGAGCGCTCGACGGTGTCCGGGCCCCGCGCACCGCCCACCGTGTCCCGGAGGGTGGATGAGCCGGCGAACAACCGGTGACGGAGCCGGACACCGGCTGGTGAACCGGCGCTGATCTGCGGCATCTGTGGTAGGTCCTGGGGAACTGTGTGAAAACAGGCGTATCCACCGCCCCAGGGGAAGGTGCCGCAGATGACTGAAGACCTGAAGAAGAGAGGTGGCCGGGAAGGTCCTATGGGCGTTCTCGGCCACCCGACCGACCGGGTGGTGTTCGGCGTCACCGCCGTCATCACCCTCGCCTTCGTGATCTGGGGCTGGGCGGCGACGGACTCCCTGGAGGACGTCTCCACCACGCTGCTCGACGGGCTGATCCACAACGGCGGCTGGGCCTTCATGCTGGCCGCCTCGTGCTTCGTGGTGTTCGCCCTGTGGCTCGCGATGAGCCGTTACGGCCGTATCCACCTGGGCGCCGAGGGCGAGGAGCCCGAGTTCAGGACCGTCTCCTGGGTCGCCATGATGTTCAGCGCCGGCATGGGCATCGGCCTGATGTTCTACGGCGTCAGCGAGCCGCTCTCCCACTACACGACACCGCCGCCGGGCACGGATCCCGCCAACTCCGGTGAACGCATGGAGACGGCGATGGCCACCACCCTCTTCCACTGGACCCTGCACCCGTGGGCGATCTACGCGGTGGTCGGCCTCGCCATCGCCTACAGCACCTTCCGCAAGCGCAGGCGCCAGACCATCAGCGCCGTCTTCACCCCCCTCATCGGGGAGCGGCACGCCAACGGCGCCGCCGGCCGGGTGATCGACATCCTCGCGATCATCGCCACCGTGTTCGGCTCCGCCGCCTCCCTCGGCCTCGGCGCCCTCCAGATCGGCTCCGGTTTCCAGGAACTCAAGTGGATGGACGACGTCAGCACCGGACTGCTCGTCGCGATCATCGCCGTACTGACCCTGGCCTTCGTGCTCTCGGCGGTCTCCGGCATCGAGCGGGGCATCCAGTGGCTGTCCAACACCAACATGGTGCTGGCCCTGGTCCTCGCGGTGTTCGTGTTCGTCGCGGGGCCCACGATCATCGTCCTCGACCTGCTGCCCACCTCGATCTTCTCCTACCTCGGCGACCTGCCCCAGCTGGCCGGCCGCACCGAGGCGAGCGGCGGCAAGGGCGTCGCGGACTGGCTCGGCAGCTGGACCGTCTTCTACTGGGCCTGGTGGATCTCCTGGACGCCCTTCGTGGGCATGTTCATCGCCCGCATCAGCCGCGGCCGCACCGTCCGCCAGTTCATCGGCGGGGTCATCCTGGTGCCCAGCACGGTCAGCCTGGTCTGGTTCGCGATCTTCGGCGGCACGGCCATGAAGCTGAAGGAGGGCGGCGCGCTCGGTGGCGAGGACACCCCCGAGGGCCAACTCTTCGCGGTGCTCCAGGAGTTCCCCATGGCCACCGTCACCAGCCTGCTCGTGATGATCCTGGTCGGCATCTTCTTCGTGTCGGGCGCCGACGCCGCGTCCATCGTGATGGGCACGCTCTCCCAGAAGGGCGCCCTCGAACCCGGCCGTTTCGTCGTCGTGTTCTGGGGCGTGGTCACCGGAGCGGTCGCAGCGATCATGCTGCTCGTCGGCAGCGGCCAGGGCGACGCCCTCACCGGCCTCCAGAACCTCACCATCCTGGCCGCCGCGCCCTTCGTCCTCGTCATGATCGGCATGTGTGTCGCCCTCATGCGGGACCTGCGCCGAGACCCGGTCATCGTGCGCGGCGAGATGGGCTCCGAGGCCGTCGAACTCGCCGTGATCGAGGGCCACCGCAAGTACGACGGCGACTTCGGGATCCAGATCGGCCCCGGCCCCGGCACCGAGACGGAGGGCGACCCGCTGGGCCACGACCACGCCTGAGAACGGCCGGTGCGCGGAGGGGACGGGCACGACGGCCTCGTCCGCGCACCGATGTCAGGGCCCCTCCCTCCGGTCCCCCTTCGACCACGCGTACGCCGCCCGCGCCCGGCCGAGCCCCCAACTCCTCCTCGTCGGGCGACCCCGGCGGCCCGGCCGTAGCGGAATGCCCCATGCCGTGCGCAGACCTGCCCAAAGCCGGGAATACTCACACCATGTCTGCCGCCTACGCGACCTTCGGCCTGGCACCGGCGATGCGTGCCGGTGGAGTCCTCGCCAACGGTGACTTCCAACTGCACCGCGACTTCGTGGACTTCATCGTCGACAGCCGCCCGCTCCTCTTCCAGCTCTCCGACCTCGACGCCGTCTCCCCCCTCGCCTCCGACGTGCCGCCCGCCATCTTCACCGCCCAGGTCCGCAGCCTCCTGGGCGAGACGGACGCCCCGCTGCCGGGCGGTCGTCACGTCATCTACGGCTGCCCCGAGTGCGAGGACCTGGCCTGCGGGGCCGTCACCGCCGTCATAGAGCGGGACGGCGACGACTTCATCTGGCGCGACTTCGCCTGGCAGACCGAGGAGACCGTGGACCTCCGCCTCAACGGCTACCACGGCATCGGCCCCTTCCGCTTCCAGGGCGCCGAGTACCGCGCGGCACTGGACTCCCTCCTCCAGGAGGAGACCCGGCGGGCCCGTCGCCGCGTCCTGCTCATCGGCGCCCGCGTCGCCGTCCTCGCCAAACTGGCCGCAGCCCTGCGCTCCATCGGCATCGGCGCCGACATCACCCACGGCGTGGGCGGGGTCCCCGCCGACGAACTGCGCGGCTACGGCGCCGTCGCCTTCGGCCGAGCGATCAGCGAGGAGGAACGTGCCGCCGTACGGCAGTCCT
The DNA here is from genome assembly GCF_000719505.1 of Streptomyces sp. NRRL B-3229. Classification (NCBI taxonomy): domain Bacteria; kingdom Bacillati; phylum Actinomycetota; class Actinomycetes; order Kitasatosporales; family Streptomycetaceae; genus Streptomyces; species Streptomyces sp. NRRL B-3229. The sequence goes on from NZ_JOGP01000003.1 coordinate 188,371, forward strand.
TCGCCCGCGCGGGCATCGACGTGGCCTACGTCGACGGCCTGGCCCCGATCGTCCCGCTGCTCGTGGCCCAGATAGAGCACGCCCTCGACCGCAGCCCCGTCGCACAGCGCCGACTGACCCGGCTGGTCGCCGCCGACGGCGAGGCGGGCGTCGAGGTCACCTCGCCGTGCCGGGTGCGGCTGACGGCGTACCGCCTCGACCGGCTCTACCGCACCCACGCCCAGGAAGTCTTCGACGGCGTCCTGGAAGCGGGCCGGCACCGGATCGCCCTGGACGCCAAGGCGGTGAAGGGAGAGTCCTTCGTGGTGGCACGGACCTCGGGAAGCGTCCTGGTGGAGGCGATGGCCCGGTGAGGAGGACAGGCGACGACCCTTGCGGAGCGCGGTAGACGGCCCGCTGAAATCCCGAGCGTCGGCCGTCCCGTACGGCCACTAGGATCGGCGGTCTGATGACTGCCACCCTCGTCGCCAAGAACCTCGCCGCCGGCCACGGCGACCGCTCCCTGTTCAGCGGGCTCGACCTCGTCGTCGCGCCCGGAGACGTCATCGGCCTGGTCGGGGCCAACGGCGCCGGCAAGTCCACGCTGCTCAGGATGCTCGCGGGCCTGCTCGCACCGGAGGAGGGCGAGCTCAGGCTCTCCCCGCCGACGGCGACCGTCGGTCACCTCCCGCAGGAGCCGGAGCGCCGCCCGGGCGAGACCGTCCGGGAGTTCCTCGCCCGCCGCACCGGGGTCGCCGAGGCCCAGCAGGTGATGGACGACGCGACCCAGGCCCTGGTCGACGGAGCCCCGGGCGCGGACGACGCCTACGCCACCAGCCTGGAGCGCTGGCTCGATCTGGGCGGTGCCGACCTCGACGAACGCGCCGAGGAGGTCGCCGACTCCCTCGGCCTCGCGGTTGACCTGGACCAGCCGATGACCTCGCTCTCGGGCGGCCAGGCGGCCCGCGCCGGCCTCGCCTCCCTCCTGCTCTCCCGCTACGACGTCTTCCTCCTGGACGAGCCGACCAACGACCTCGACCTGGACGGCCTGGAGCGCCTGGAGAAGTTCGTGAAGGGCCTGCGCGCGGGCACGGTGGTCGTCAGCCACGACCGCGAGTTCCTCACCCGCACGGTCACCAAGGTCCTCGAACTCGACCTGGCCCAGCAGCAGATCACCCTCTACGGCGGCGGCTACGAGGCCTACCTGGAGGAGCGCGAGGTCGCCCGCCGGCACGCACGGGACGACTACGAGGAATACGCCGACAAGCGGTCCTCGCTCCAGGACCGGGCGCAGATGCAGCGGTCCTGGATGGACAAGGGCGTCAAGAACGCCCGCCGCAAGGCGAGCAACGACAACGACAAGATCGGCCGGAAGTTCCGCAGCGAGGCCAGCGAGAAGCAGGCCGCGAAAGCCCGCCAGACCCAGCGCATGATCGAACGCCTCGACGTCGTCGAGGAGCCGCGCAAGGAGTGGGAACTGCGCATGGAGATCGCGGCGGCCCCCCGCTCGGGAGCGGTGGTCGCCACGCTGCGGGACGCCGAGGTGCGCCAGGGCGACTTCGTGCTCGGCCCGGTCTCCCTCCAGATCGACTGGGCGGACCGGGTGGCGGTGACCGGCGCGAACGGCGCCGGCAAGTCGACGCTGCTGGCCGCTCTGCTCGGCCGGGCGGCGCTGTCCGCAGGCCAGGCCGCCCTCGGCTCCGGCGTTCTGATCGGCGAGGTCGACCAGGCCCGCAAGCTGTTCCACGGCGAGGAGTCGCTGCTTGACGCCTTCTGCGCGGCCGTCCCCGACACCGAGCCGGTGGAGGTCCGCACCCTCCTGGCCAAGTTCGGCCTGAAGTCCGACCACGTCATGCGTTCGGCGGCGACCCTGTCGCCGGGGGAGCGGACGCGCTCCGCGCTCGCCCTGTTGCAGGCCCGCGGTGTGAACCTGCTGGTCCTGGACGAGCCGACGAACCACCTCGACCTGCCGGCGATCGAGCAGCTGGAATCGGCCCTGGACGCCTACGAGGGCACGTTGCTCCTGGTCACCCACGACCGCCGCATGCTGGACGCGGTGCGGGTGAACCGCCGCCTGGAGGTCGCCGACGGCAAGGTGACCGAGCGCTAGACCTGCCCGGAGCCGGAGCCGGAGCCGGAGCCGGAACCGGAACCGGAGCCGGGGCCCTCGGCCGTGAGGCGGCGGGCGAGCGAGGGATAGTCGACGACGAGTCCGTCCTCGTCGAACAGGAGGTCGCTGCGGAAGTCGCCGGAGGCGAACCGCACCCGCCCGCCCGTGTCCGTCCGTTCCAGATGGGTGTAGGTCTGCGACGACGGCCGTAGGGACAGCTCGGGCACCGACACCCACGCCATCACGAACTCCCGCTCCCCGGGCGCCCGATGGAGCCCGTGCCGCAGCACGGGCATGGCGTTGGTGAGCGGACACAGCCCCAGATCGCAGTCGAGCGCCCCGTCGAGCTCGGGCAGCGGCTGTCCGTCGGCGGCCCACCGGCCGTGTCCGTCGTGGGCCAGGTCCAGGGTGCGGGTCCCCGAACCGCTCTCCGCCGTGACCGCCAGCCGGCGGGTCACGAAGTCATCGCCGGTCTCGAGCTCGTACGAGATCCAGTACGGCTCGGGAGCGACCCCGACCGCTCTGCCCCGCGCCCGCAGCGAGCCCTCGCCGAACTCCGCCCAGGCGGTCTCGTAGCCCCGGCTCTCGAACACTTCCCAGGTGACGGTGCGCGAAGTGACCATGCCCTTCACCCTAGGCGCCCTTGACCCTGGCGCCCTTCACCCTCGGTGTGCGGGAGGCGGTGCGACCCTCCCGCACATGCCCGGTCGGGTCAGCGGCGGCCGTTCTTCGGATCGACGATCCCGGCCCGACGCAGGGCATCGGCCATCGCGCTGTTGGCCGGAGCGGGCGTCGACCGCTGCTGCTGGCGCGGCTGCTGCTGCCGCTGCTGGGGCGGCCGCCCGCCCCGCTGCTGACGGCGCTCCCCACCGGAGGGCTTCGCAGCCGCCTCGTCGTCGAGCCGCAGCGTCAACGAGATCCGCTTCCGCGGGATGTCGACCTCCAGCACCTTCACCTTGACGATGTCACCCGGCTTCACGACGTCCCGGGGATCCTTCACGAACGTCTTCGACAGCGCGGAGACATGCGCCAGGCCGTCCTGGTGGACACCGACGTCGATGAACGCCCCGAAGGCCGCCACGTTGGTCACGACCCCCTCCAGCACCATCCCGGCCACCAGGTCGGAGATCTTCTCGACGCCCTCCTTGAAGGTCGCCGTCTTGAAGGCGGGACGAGGGTCACGCCCCGGCTTCTCCAGCTCCTTCAGGATGTCGGTCACGGTCGGCAGGCCGAACGTCTCGTCCACGAAGTCCTGCGGCCTGAGCGACCGCAGCACGCCGGTGTTCCCGATGAGGGACGCGACCTCCTGCCCCGCGGTCTTCACCATCCTGCGCACCACCGGGTACGCCTCGGGGTGCACGCTGGAGGAGTCCAGCGGGTCGGAGCCACCGCGGATCCGCAGGAACCCCGCGCACTGCTCGTACGCCTTGGGGCCCAGCCGTGCCACCTTCTTCAGCTCGGTGCGGGAGGTGAACGGGCCGTTGGTGTCCCGGTGCGCCACGATGTTCTCGGCGAGCCCGGAGGTGATCCCGGAGACCCGGGCGAGCAGGGGAGCGGACGCGGTGTTGACGTCGACCCCGACACCGTTCACACAGTCCTCCACCACCGCGTCCAGCGAGCGCGACAGCTTCACCTCGGACAGGTCGTGCTGGTACTGGCCGACACCGATCGACTTCGGGTCGATCTTCACCAGCTCCGCGAGCGGGTCCTGGAGCCGGCGCGCGATGGAGACCGCGCCGCGCAGCGACACGTCCATGTCGGGCAGCTCCTGCGAGGCGAACGCGGAGGCCGAGTACACGGATGCGCCGGCCTCGGACACCATCACCTTGGTGAGCTTCAGCTCCGGGTGCTTGGTGATGAGTTCACCGGCGAGCTTGTCGGTCTCGCGGGACGCCGTGCCGTTGCCGATCGCGATCAGCTCGACGGCGTGCTCCTTCGCCAGCCGGGCCAGCTTGGCGATCGCCTCGTCCCACCGGTTGGCCGGGACGTGCGGGTGGATGACGTCGGTGGCGACGACCTTGCCGGTCGCGTCGACCACGGCCACCTTCACGCCGGTACGGAAGCCCGGGTCCAGGCCGAGCGTCGCGCGCGTGCCGGCCGGGGCGGCGAGCAGCAGGTCGCGGAGGTTCTTCGCGAAGACGTCGACCGCCTCGTCCTCGGCGGCCGTCCGCAGCCGAAGCCGCAGGTCGATGCCGAGGTGCACGAGGATGCGGGTCCGCCAGGCCCAACGGACCGTGTCCTTCAGCCACTTGTCGGCGGGGCGGCCACGGTCGGCGATGCCGAACCGGTGGGCGACGATCCCCTCGTACGACGAGGGACCGTCCGTGGGCTCCTCGGGCTCCAGGACGAGGTCGAGGACGTCCTCCTTCTCGCCGCGCAGCATCGCCAGGACGCGGTGCGAGGGGAGCTCCTTGAAGGGCTCGGAGAAGTCGAAGTAGTCGGCGAACTTGGCGCCCGCCTCCTCCTTGCCGTCCTTCACCTTCGCGACCAGGCGCCCGCGCACCCACATGCGCTCGCGCAGTTCACCGATCAGGTCGGCGTCCTCGGAGAAGCGCTCCGTGAGGATCGCGCGGGCGCCGTCGAGGGCGGCCTGCGGGTCGGCGACGCCCTTGTCGGCGTCGACGAACGCGGCGGCAGCGGCGAGCGGGTCGACCGTCGGGTCCCCGAGCAGGCCCTCCGCGAGCGGCTCGAGACCGGCCTCGCGCGCGATCTGCGCCTTGGTGCGCCGCTTCGGCTTGAACGGGAGGTAGATGTCCTCGAGACGCGCCTTGGTCTCCGCGCCCCGGATCTGCGCCTCCAGTTCGCCGGTGAGCTTGCCCTGCTCGCGCACCGAGTCGAGGATCGCGGTCCGCCGCTCCTCCAGCTCCCGCAGATAGCGCAGCCGCTCCTCGAGCGTGCGCAGCTGCGCGTCGTCGAGCATCTCGGTCGCTTCCTTGCGGTAGCGGGCGATGAAGGGAACCGTGGAACCGCCGTCGAGCAGTTCCACGGCCGCCTTGACCTGCCGCTCCCGTACGCCGAGTTCCTCGGCGATCCTGCCTTCGATGGATCCGAGGTGGGTGGACCCGCTGGACCCGGGTGTCGTCACGATCCGGTACCGCCTTCTCACTGAGGTTGCGCGGCAATTGTGGCAGGCGGCACCGACAGTCGGGGATCAGGGCGCGGTCGTCCCGGCCGCGGTCGTCAGGCCCTGCGACTCCTCGTCGAGCCGGACGCGCCGCCGAAGAGCCGGGCCAGCGCCCGGAAGGGCAGCGTCACGACGGTGGCGATGGCGCCACCGATCTGGCGCAGTACGTCTGCGATCGCGCGGAACATGTACTTCCCCTTTCCTCTCCCGGCCACCACGACCGGGAGAAGAACGGGTACCTCCGGGACGCCCCGGCAATCATCGTCGCCCGAAAAGTCCGGAAGTCCGGAAGTCCGGAAGTCCGGAAGTCCGGAAGTCCGGCAGCCTCGAAGTCCGGAAGTCCGGCAGCCTCGAAGTCCGGAAGTCCGGAAGTCCGGCAGCCTCGAAGTCCGGGCGTTCAGCGCTTGCCGATCAGGTCCGCCGGATACGCGCCCGCGGCCACCGCGGTCCGGGCGAACCCGCCCGCGAGCTCCGTCAGCCGCCGCACGCCATCGGCCCCGAGATGCTCGTACGGGGCCAGGTCCAGCCGGTCCGTCTCCGACTCGATCTCCTCGCGCAGCGCGGCACCCCGTTCCGTCAGCTCGCCGTCGGCGTCGAGGAGCCCGCGCTCCTGGAGCCGCCCGACGGCCGCGTCCCACTCCTCCCGGCTCCACCCACGCGTGGTGAACACCCAGGAGGGCGTCATGCCCCGGCCCGTCGCGGTGTGGGTGACCAGGGCCTCCAGGCCGTCGAGTTCCGCGGACATCAGGGCGGCGAGATGCCCGTCGCCCCGGTGCTCGCGCAGCAGCGTCGCCGCGTGCCAGAACGCCAGATGAGGTTCCTCGGGCACCGGCAGGTCGGCGTGCGCGGAGTACAGCGGGCGGGCGGCTCGCGAGCAGCCCTCGGCGGCGCGCAGCGCGAGCCGCGCGGCCTCGGCCATCTCGTCGCAGGCCAGGACCTCCTCGCCCAGCAGGCGGCGCAGTGTCGTGTCGACGGCACGCGCGCGTGCGGCCAGGACCTGCTCCGGCGCGGCGGTCCGCCACACCGCGGGCACGTGCTCGGCGACCAGGTCGTGCTTGTAGTTGTAGAACGCCGCCGTCACCGCCCCCGCGCCGACCGGTCCCAGCGCGGCGGCCCGCACCGCGAAGTTCACGGCCCTCGGATGGGTGACGCCCACCGAGGCCAGCTCCTTTCCCAGATCGGGGGAGAAGTAGTGCGTGGCGTGCAGCGAGTTGAGCGCGTTGTGGCAGCGGCGACCGGCACGGGGTTCCAGGGCGGCAGTAGTCATGCCCCGCAGGTTACCGACCGCTTGGTATCCACTTGTCGGGGGAGCGGGGCATGGCAGGAAAGGTGGGGAACTCGTCATTGCAGCCATCGCCGGCCACCCCAAGAATCGGAGGCATGGCCCAGCGAACCGTTCTCTTCGTCCTCTTCGACGGGGTGCAGAGCCTCGATGTCACCGGCCCCCTGGAGGTCTTCGCCGGCGCCGAGCAGCACACCCCGGGCACCTACCGCATCCGCACGGCCTCGCTGGACGGCGCTGCCGTGCGCAGCTCCAGCGGCCTGACCGTCGTACCGGACGAAGCGCTCGCGGGAGCGGACATCCCGCAGACCCTCGTCGTGCCCGGCGGCCAGGGCACCCGGCGGCCCGACGCCCGCCTCGCCGACTGGCTGCGGGAGCACGGGCCGCGGGCCGAGCGCCTCGTCTCGGTGTGCACCGGCGCCATCCGGCTGGCCGAGGCGGGCCTGCTGGACGGCCGCCGCGTCACCACCCACTGGGCGTACTGCGACAAGCTCGCCCGCGACCACCCGGCCGTCGAGGTGGACCCCGATCCCATCTACGTGCGCGACGGGCACGTCTCCACATCCGCCGGCGTCACCTCGGGCATCGACCTCGCCCTCGCCCTGGTCGAGGAGGACCTCGGCCGAGACGCAGCCCTCACCATCGCCCGCCACCTGGTCGTCTTCCTGCGCAGACCTGGCAACCAGGCCCAGTTCAGCGCCCAGCTCGCCGCACAGACCGCGCAGCGCGAACCGTTGCGCGAGGTCCAGCAGTGGATCACCGAGCACCCGGACGGTGACCTGAGCGTCGAGAGCCTCGCCGTCCGGGCCCGCCTCTCGCCCCGCCACTTCGCCCGCGCCTTCCAGACCGAGACCGGCATGACCCCCGGCCGCTACGTCGACCGGGTCCGCCTCGAACACGCCCGCCGTCTGCTGGAGGACACCTCCGACGGCGTCGAGGAGATCTCCCGCGCCAGCGGCTACGGCACCCCCGAGGGCATGCGCCGTGCCTTCGTCAGGGCCCTCGGCACGGCCCCGTCCGAGTACCGCCGCCGCTTCCACCCGGCCCAGTGAAAGGCCTCGCCATGCAGATCGCCGTCGTCCTCTTCGACCGCTTCACCGCCCTGGACGCCGTGGGGCCGTACGAGACCCTCGGCCGCCTCCCCGACGCGGAGACGGTCTTCGTCGCCGAACGGACCGGCCCTGTGCGCACCGACACCGGGGTCCTCGCCATCACCGCGGACAGGACGTTCGCCGAGGTGCCGAGCCCCGACATCGTGATCGTGCCGGGCGGCCCCGGACAGACCCCGCAGATGGAGAACACGGCGCTGCTCGACTGGCTGCGCACCGCGGACGCCACCAGCACCTGGACGACCTCGGTGTGCACCGGTTCGCTCCTGCTGGCCGCCGCCGGGCTGCTCGAAGGCCGCCGGGCGACCTCCCACTGGCTGGCCCTGGAGTACCTGGAGCGGTTCGGCGTCGAGCCCACCGGGGAGCGGGTCGTGTTCGACGGCAAGTACGTCACCGCCGCGGGCATCTCCTCCGGGATCGACATGGGGCTGACCCTGCTCGGCCGGATCGCGGGTGACGAACATGCCCAGGCCGTACAGCTGTTGACCGAGTACGATCCGCAGCCGCCCTACGACGCGGGCTCACCGCTGAAGGCTCCCGCGCACCTCGTCGAGGAGTTCCGCGCCAAGAGCCGCTTCATCCTGACGTAGTCCAGGTGAAGCGCGGCGCCCTGCGCTCCAGGAACGCGGCGACGCCCTCCGCGGTGTCGCCGCTGCCCCGCGCCTGTTCGGCCCAGTGCGCGTCCCGGTCCGTGCGCCCGTTCGCGAACTCCTTCGCCGCCGCCTGCGTCAGCTGCGACCGGGAGGCCAGGATCCGAGTGAACTCCCCGACGCGCTTGTGGAGTTCGCCCTCCGGCAGCACCTCGTCCACGAGACCGGTGCGCAGCGCCCGCTCCGCGTCGATCAACTCGCCCGAGTACAGCAGGTACTTGGCGGTCGCCGGACCGACCAGCGAGACCAGCCGCCGTGTCGAGGAGGCCGTGTACACGATCCCGAGCTTCGCCGGCGTCACCCCGAACAGCGCGCCCTCCTCCGCGAAGCGCAGATCGCACGCCGCCGCCAGCTGTGCCCCGCCGCCCACGCAGTGCCCCTGGATCGCCGCCAGCGTCGGCTTGGGAAAGGCCGCCAGCGCCTCCTCGGCCCGCACCGCGAGCCCCTGCGCCTCCTCGGGCCCCTCGCGCAGCGTGGAGATGTCGGCTCCCGCGCAGAACGTCCCGCCCTCCCCGGTCAGCACGAGCGCCCGCACCCCCGGGTCGGCGGCCAGGGTGTCGAGCAGCGGCGGCAGCGCCCGCCACATCGCGGCCGTCATCGCGTTGCGCTTGGCCGGATGGTGGACCACGACGGTGGCTACCGCGTCGGTGACGGTGTGCAGCAGCTGCGGCTCCGGGTACTCCATACCTCGGATGCTAGCCGTACCCCCCGACCGTACGATCAAGCCGGGGGCCGCAGCGCGAGGAGGCCCCGGATGGCAGTGAAAAGGGTGGACAGGACCGAACCGGCCCGGTTGAGCCGCGAGTTCGGATGGCTGGCGGCACTGGGCGTGATCCTGGTGCTCGCGGGGCTGGTCGGGCTCGTCTACACCGGGGTGGCCACGCTCACCTCCATGCTCCTGTTCGGCTGGCTCCTGCTGATCGGCGGCGTGGTCGGGCTGCTGCACGCGGTCCAGGCCCGCGACTCCGGCTTCTTCTGGCTCGGCGTGGTCGTCGCCGCCCTGAACATCGCGGCCGGCGTCGTCGTCATCGCCCGTCCGGACGCGGCGGCCGCGGCCCTGACCATGTTCGCCGCGCTGCTCTTCCTGACCGGAGGGGTGTTCCGGCTGGCCGGCAGCCTGGTGGTGCGCGGACCGCAGTTCGGCTGGACGCTCGTGCAGGGCGCCTTCGGCCTGCTGCTCGGCATCCTGGTGCTGGCCTCCTGGCCGAGCAGCAGCAAGTACGTGATCGGCTGCTTCTTCTCGCTCGCCCTGCTCTTCGACGGCCTCGGTCTCGTCGCCACCGGCTTCGGCGGCCGCAAGATCATCGGAATGGTCGCCGAGCGACAGGAAGCGCCAACTGAGCCGACAGAATCCGAGTAGTTCCGTGCGGAAACGGTCGCAGGTACTCGATATGCGCTGACTTCTGTTCAGCGCAGCGGGCCGGAGTGAGGCCCTGCCAACACTCGACGTGTGGTGACAATCGAGCGCAAGGGTGGCGACCGAAGAATGGACGACCATGGGCGTGGGTCCGGCCCTCGTCCAGCGGACAGCGGAGACGCCGGCAGAGAAGCGGACCACGGAGCAGACCCCCTCGCACCGGATCCCCACGGACCGGACGGCGCGGGACCGGCCCCTCTCGGATCAGCCCCACTCGGACCGGAACCTCTCGGACCGGACCTCTTCGCAGCGGCTCCGCCGGATCCGCTGCCTTACGAGGGCGTGTGGCGGTTCACCGCCCCCGCCGTCGACGCCTCCGTCCCGCAGGCGCGGCACGCCGTGCGGGACCTGCTGTACCGACAGGGCGTACCCGTCTCGCAGGACCTCGTCCAGGGCCTCCTGCTGATCGTGTCCGAGCTCGTCACGAACGCCGTCCGGCACGCGGCGCTGCTCTCGCCGATGCTCGCCGTGGAGGTGGCCGTGGGCGCCGAGTGGGTGCGGGTGTCCGTCGAGGACAACCACCCCTACCGGCCGACCGCCCTGGAGGCCGCGCACAGCGAGACCGGGGGCCGGGGTCTGCTGCTGGTGCGCGAGATCACCCGGGAGGCGGGCGGCGCCTGCGACGTCGAGCACACGGCCGGCGGCGGCAAGGTGATCTGGGCCGCCCTGCCGCTCACGACCGCGCCGGTGTCCTGAGGGCTGCTCCTGCGTACGGCCCCGGGGCGACGGCCGTCACCAGCCGGCCGACGGGCCCGTCAGCTCCCGGACCGCGGGCCGGGCCGCGTCGAGGACCGTCATGAACCACGAGGAGAAGGTGTCCTTCGCGTGCCGGTCCGCCAGCTCGGCCGGAGTCACGAAGGCGGTCGCGCCGACCTCCTCGGCGTCCGGGTCGAGCGGCGACTGCACCAGGCCGACGAAGAGATGGTTGTACTCCTGCTCGACCAGGCCCGAGTCGGGGTCCGGGTGGTTGTAGCGGACCGTGCCCGCCTCGGCGAGCAGCGAGGGGGAGACCCCCAGCTCCTCGTACGTCCGCCGGGCCGCCGCCGCGAAGGGCGCCTCGCCGGGGTAGGGGTGGCCGCAGCAGGTGTTGGACCACACGCCGGGGGAGTGGTACTTGCCGAGCGCCCGCTGCTGGAGCAGCAGCCGGCCGCGCTCGTCGAAGAGGAACACCGAGAAGGCGCGGTGCAGCTGTCCCGGCGGTTGGTGGGCGGCGAGCTTCTCCGCGGTGCCGATCGTCACACCGTGCTCGTCGACCAGTTCCAGCAGGATCGCGTTCGCGGCGCCGTTCGACGGAGTGTGCGTCGTGGTCGCAGGTGTGGTCGGCATACCCATCCTTCACATCGGTCTTCGCGCCCCAAGTGTGCCGCACCGGTCCGGCACTCCCGGCAGTTGATCGTGCCCGGCGCGGCGGGCGGGGAACCGCCCGGGGCGGGGCTGTGGGGTGGAGGACGCAAAGGTGCACCGGATCGCTGCGTTCCGTCAGAACAGGCGTTTCATGCACCGTACACGTGTGTTGGTGCTGCACGTGTACGGGTGACACGCGTGCGTCAGTGGCACAGATGCGCCTCGTGCTCCGCGTGCCCGACCGGCTCCAGTTGGAAGGTGCAGTGCTCCACGTCGAAATGGTCGCCGAGACAGCCCTGGAGCTCGTGCAGCATCTTCTCGTGACCGATCGCGCTGAGCACGTCGGAACGCACCACCACGTGTGCGGACAGCACCGGCATTCCCGAGGTGATCGTCCAGGCGTGCAGGTCGTGGACGTCCTCCACGCCGTCCAGGGCCAGGATGTGCGTGCGCACCTCGATCATGTCGACGCCCTTGGGCGCCGACTCCAGCAGGACGTCGAGGGTCTCGCGCAGCAGCTTCAAGGTGCGCGGCACGATCATCAGGCCGATGACGAGCGAGGCGATCGGGTCGGCGGCCTGCCAGCCCGTGGTCAGGATCACCACGGCCGAGACGATCACCGCGAGCGAGCCCAGCGCGTCCGCCGCGACCTCCAGGAACGCCCCGCGCACGTTGAGGCTCTCCTTCTGGCCGCGCATCAGCAGGGTCAGCGAGATCATGTTCGCGACCAGACCGATCGCACCGAAGACGATGGTCAGCCCGCCCTCGGTGGCGGCCGGCGTGACGAACCGCTGGATCGCCTCGTACAGGACGTAGCCGCCGACGACGAGCAGCAGCAGGCAGTTCGCGAGGGCGGCGAGGATCTCCGCGCGGGCGTACCCGAAGGTGCGGTTCCCGGTCGGCGGGCGGTTCGCGAAGTGGATCGCGAGGAGGGCCATGCCGAGGCCCAGCCCGTCCGTCGCCATGTGCGCCGCGTCCGCGACCAGGGCGAGGGAGTCCGCGACGATGCCGCCGACGATCTCGACCACCATGACGGTGAGCGTGATCGACAGCGCCACCCGCAGCCTGCCGACGTACGCCGCGGTCGCCGTACCGCCGGCCGGGGCATGCGAGTGCGCGTGGCCGTGATCGTGCCCTGCGCCCATGGAAGCCGCCTCCTGTGTCGATCCCGGACGATCCGTCCGGGATCACAGTGAACTACGGGTGGGGGGTATCGGGCAACGCGGCACTGAACACCGTTGTCATGTGCTCTGACCTGGGCAAACGATCCGCAGGTCAGGGGACCCTCACTGGTTGCGCGGCCTCTCTGGTGGTGCAGCCTCCTGCCGCCTCACCGGTGATGCAGCTGCCAGCCGCGCCAGGCGGAGTCGATCATCTCGCGCACCCCGCGGCGGGCGCTCCAGCCCAGCGCCTCGGCGGCCCGGGCGGCGGAGGCCACCGACACGGGGGCGTCCCCGGGGCGCCTCGGCTCCACGAGGGCGGGCCGGCGGTCCCCGGTCACCTCACCGATCGCCGTGACCATCTCGCGCACGGAAACGCCCTCGCCGCGACCGATGTTGACCGTCAGATCACCGCTCAGGTCACCCTCGGACAACCGCCGGGCCGCCGCGAGATGGGCCTCGGCGAGGTCGGACACATGGATGTAGTCACGGATGCAGGTGCCGTCCGGGGTCGGGTAGTCGTCGCCGAAGATGCGCGGGGCCTCACCGCGGGTGAGCCGGTCGAAGACCATCGGGACGATGTTGAACACCCCGGTGTCCGCGAGCTCCGGCGCGGCCGCCCCGGCGACGTTGAAGTAGCGCAGACAGACCGTGGAGATTCCGTGCGCCTGTCCCGCCGCCCGCACCAGCCACTCCCCGGCGAGTTTCGTCTCGCCGTACGGGTTCACGGGGGCACAGGGCGTCTCCTCCGTGATCAGTCCCACAGCCGGGTTGCCGTAGACGGCTGCCGACGAGGAGAAGAGGAAGCGCTCGATCCCGGCCTCCGCGACCGCCTCCAGCAGCGTCGCGAGGCCCCCGACGTTCTCCTGGTAGTAGCGGGTCGGCTGCGCCACCGACTCGGCGACCTGCTTGCGCGCCGCGAGATGCACCACACCCGTCACCGCGTGCTCGGCCAGCACCCGCTTCAGCAGGCCGCCGTCCAGCGACGAACCCCGGACCAGCGGCACCTCGGCGGGCAGCCGCGCGGGCACCCCCGCCGAGAGGTCGTCCAGGACGAGCACCCGCTCACCGGCCCCCGTCATGGCCCGCGCCACATGCGCCCCTATGTACCCGGCACCGCCGGTGATCAGCCACGTCATGGTCGCCCACCCTATGCCGAGGCCCTCGGGACCCGCCGAGCCCTCGGTGGCCGTGGCCTCCGTCACCTGCGATGTCCCGGATGTCCGCTCTGCGGGGCGCGGTTTGTGGGCGGGGGCCCGGATCACCGATGATGATCGCGGCAAAGGCCGGGGGAGGCGCTGTTGATCGACCCGTTAACGGGCGGTGAACGCAGCCTTCTTGGCATCCGATAGCCTCTGCCGACATGCCGCCCGCCTGGTCCACCCAAGGGGCGCCCCCATCGTGCACATGACCGGCGCCCGCGCGTCGGCACCCAGGGAGTGAGTTCGGTTGTCGACCGCCATCCTCACCGGTCAGCCGGTCCCCGGTTCGTCGATCGAGGCTGATCTGCGGTCCCTCGGCTTCGACGTGCTGATCGCCGCGGACGCCGCCGACGCCGAGCGACTGGTCGCCGAGGCGCCCGGCGACCGGCGCGTTGCCCTCGTCGACGCCCGGTTCGTCGGCCACGTGCACGCGCTGCGCCTGGGCCTCACCGACCCGCGCTTCTCCCTCGCCGCCGTGCCGGGTGCCGTCACCGCGCAGCCCGACGGCCGCGTGACGCTGACCCGGGCGCTGGCCCGCGAGAACTCCACCGGCGGCGGCACCGCGGTCGCCGTGGACAGCCTCCCCGACCGCATCGTCACCGCGCTGGCCGAGGACGGCGCCGACGTGCACCGCCCCGAGCTCGGCAGCCTGGTCGCCGCCGTCCCCGCCGACCCCCAGGCCCGCAACGAGGCACGGCAGGCCGTCGCGGAGGTCGACGACGAGGCCGTACGCCTGAAGTCGGCCGTGAAGTCCCGCGACGGCTTCTTCACCACGTACTTCATCAGCCCCTACTCCCGCTACATCGCGCGCTGGTGCGCCCGCCGGGGCCTGACCCCGAACCAGGTCACCACGGCGTCCCTGATCACCGCCCTGATCGCGGCGGCCTGCGCGGCCACGGGTACGCGCGGCGGGTTCGTCGCGGCCGGCGTGCTGCTGATCGCCTCGTTCGTCCTGGACTGCACCGACGGCCAGCTCGCCCGCTACTCCCTCCAGTACTCCACGCTCGGCGCCTGGCTCGACGCCACCTTCGACCGCGCCAAGGAGTACGCCTACTACGCCGGCCTCGCCCTGGGTGCCGCCCGGGGCGGCGACGACGTCTGGGCCCTGGCGCTGGGCGCGATGATCCTCCAGACCTGCCGGCACGTCGTCGACTTCTCCTTCAATGAGGCGAACCACGACGCCACCGCCAACACCAGCCCCACGGCCGCCCTTTCGGGCCGGCTCGACAGCGTCGGCTGGACGGTGTGGGTCCGGCGCATGATCGTTCTGCCGATCGGCGAGCGCTGGGCGATGATCGCGGTCCTCACGGCTGTCACCACCCCCCGGATCACCTTCTACGTGCTGCTCATCGGCTGCGCGTTCGCGGCGACCTACACGACCGCGGGCCGGGTGCTGCGGTCGCTGACGCGGAAGGCGCAGCGCACGGACCGGGCGGCGGGGGCGCTGGCGGATTTGGCGGACAACGGACCGCTGGCCGGACTCCTCGCCAGGGCCGGGCGCGCACCGCTCGGCGGGCCCCTCGTGGCGGCGGTGGCCGGCACGGTGATCCTGGCCGTGGCCCTCTTCTCGGGCGTCACCTGGGCACCCGTCGCCGGCGCCTTCGTCTACGCCGTCGCCGCCGGTCAGGCTCTCCAGCGCCCCCTCAAGGGCGCCCTCGACTGGCTCGTCCCCCCCCTCTTCCGCGCCGCCGAGTACGGCACCGTCCTGATCCTCGCGGCCAAGGCGGACGTGAACGGTGCCCTCCCTGCGGCTTTCGGCCTGGTGGCGGCCGTCGCCTACCATCACTACGACACGGTGTACCGCATCCGCGGCAACGCCGGAGCGCCCCCGGCCTGGCTGGTGCGTGCCGTCGGGGGTCAGGAAGGGCGGACGCTCCTCGTCACCGTGCTGGCCGCGGCCCTCACCGCCGCGCAGTTCACGGTCGCGCTCACGGTCCTGGCCGTGGCTGTCGCCCTGGTGGTGCTCCTGGAGAGCATCCGCTTCTGGGTGTCCGCAGGGGCACCCGCCGTACACGACGAAGGAGAACCCGCATGATCGGCCTCGTGCTGGCGGCCGGCGCCGGACGCCGACTGCGCCCCTACACCGACAGCCTCCCCAAGGCTCTGGTGCCGGTGGGCCCCGCGGGCATAGAGGGCGAACCCACGGTTCTCGACCTGACCCTCGCCAACTTCGCGGAGATCGGCCTGACCGAGGTCGCGGTCATCGTCGGCTACCGCAAGGAGGCCGTGTACGAGCGCAAGGCGGCGCTGGAGGCCAAGTACGGCCTCAAGCTCACCCTCATCGACAACGACAAGGCCGAGGAGTGGAACAACGCCTACTCCCTGTGGTGCGGCCGTGACGCCCTCAAGGACGGCGTGATCCTCGCCAACGGCGACACCGTGCACCCGGTCTCCGTGGAGAAGACGCTGCTCGCCGCACGTGGCGAGGGCAAGCGGATCATCCTGGCCCTGGACACGGTGAAGTCCCTGGCGGACGAGGAGATGAAGGTCGTCGTCGACCCCGAGCGGGGCATGACGAGGATCACCAAGCTGATGGACCCGGCCGAGGCCACCGGTGAGTACATCGGCGTCACCCTCATCGAAGGCGACGCCGCTCCCGAACTGGCCGACGCGCTGAAGACGGTCTGGGAGACCGACCCGCAGCAGTTCTACGAGCACGGCTACCAGGAGCTGGTGAACCGCGGCTTCCGGATCGACGTGGCGCCGATCGGCGACGTCCAGTGGGTGGAGATCGACAACCACGACGATCTCGCCCGCGGACGGGAGATCGCGTGCCGCTACTGACAAGGCTGATTCCCTCGCCCGTCGTCGTGGACATCCGCCCGGGTGCCCTCGACGACCTCGCGGGTGTGCTCGCCGACGAGCGCATCTCGCACTCCGGCAAGCTGGCCGTCGCCGTCAGCAACGGCTCCGGCGCCAGGCTGAGGGACCGGCTTGCCCCCGCCCTGCCCGGCGCCACCTGGTACGAGGTCGGCGGCGGCACTCTCGACGACGCGATCCGGCTGGCCGGCGAGATGAAGGCCGGTCACTACGACGCGGTCGTCGGACTCGGCGGCGGCAAGATCATCGACTGCGCCAAGTTCGCCGCGGCACGTGTCGGCCTGCCCCTGGTCGCCGTACCGACCAATCTCGCGCACGACGGCCTGTGCTCGCCCGTCGCGACCCTCGACAACGACGCGGGCCGCGGCTCCTACGGTGTGCCCAACCCGATAGCGGCCGTCATCGATCTCGACGTCATCCGCGAGGCCCCGGTGCGCTTCGTGCGCGCGGGCATCGGCGACGCGATCTCCAACATCAACGCGATCGCCGACTGGGAGCTCGCGAGCCGCGTCCAAGGCGAGAAGATCGACGGACTCGCGGCCGCCATGGCCCGCCAGGCCGGCGAGGCCGTGCTCCGGCACCCGGGTGGCGTCGGGGACAACGCCTTCCTCCAGGTGCTCGCCGAGGCCCTCGTCCTCACCGGTGTCGCGATGTCGATCTCGGGCGACTCACGACCCGCGTCCGGCTCGTGCCACGAGATCAACCACGCGTTCGACCTGCTCTACCCCAAGCGCGCCGCCGCCCACGGCGAGCAGTGCGGCTTGGGCGCGGCCTTCGCGATGTACCTGCGCGGAGCCCGCGAGGAATCGGCGTACATGGCCGAAGTACTGCGCCGGCACGGACTTCCGGTGCTGCCGGAGGAGATCGGCTTCACGTCCGCGGAGTTCGTGCGCGCCGTGGAGTTCGCCCCCCAGACCCGCCCCGGCCGCTACACCATCCTCGAACACCTCGACCTCAAGACCGACCAGATCAAGGACATCTACACCGACTATGTCAAGGCCATCGGTAGCTGAACTCCGTCCGGTCGTCCACCCCGCTGGGGTCAAGGACCGGCGCAGCGGTGAGCACTGGATGGGACGCCTCTACATGCGTGAGGTGTCCCTGCGGGTGGACCGCTACCTGGTGAACACCAGGGTCACGCCCAACCAGCTCACGTACCTGATGACCGTCTTCGGTGTCCTCGCGGCCCCGGCACTGCTCGTGCCGGGGATCCCGGGCGCCGTGCTCGGCGTGGTGTGCGTCCAGATGTACCTGCTGCTGGACTGCGTCGACGGCGAGATCGCGCGCTGGAAGAAGCAGTACTCGCTCAACGGCGTCTACATGGACCGCGTCGGCGCGTACCTGACCGACGCGGCCGTGCTCGTCGGCTTCGGCCTGCGCGCCGCCGACCTGTTCGGCAGCGGTCGTATCGACTGGCTGTGGGCCTTCCTCGGCACGCTCGCCGCGCTCGGCGCGATCCTCATCAAGTCCGAGACCGACCTCGTGGCCGTCGCCCGGCACCAGACCGGAAAGCCGCCCGTGCAGGAGGCCGCCTCCGAGATGCGCTCCTCGGGCATGGCGCTGGCCCGCAGGGCCGCCTCCCTGCTGAAGTTCCACCGGCTGATCCTCGGCATCGAGGCGTCCCTGCTGATCCTGGTCCTCGCTATCGCCGACCAGGTCCGCGACGACCTGTTCTTCTCCCGGCTCGGCGTCGCCGTGCTGGCCGGCATCGCGATGCTCCAGACCCTGCTGCACCTCGTGTCGATCCTCGCCTCCAGCAGGCTGAAGTGAGCACCGGCATGAAGGTCGGCGCGGTGATCATCACCATGGGCAACCGGCCCGAGGAACTGCGCGCCCTGCTCGACTCGGTCGCCAAGCAGGACGGCGACCCGGTCGAGGTGGTCGTGGTCGGCAACGGCTCGCCCGTCCCGGACGTCCCCGAGGGCGTCCGCACGATCGAGCTGCCCGAGAACCTCGGCATCCCCGGCGGCCGCAACGTCGGCATCGAGGCCTTCGGACCCAGCGGTCGAGATGTCGACATACTGATGTTCCTCGACGACGACGGCCTCCTGCCGAACCATGACACCGCGGAACTGTGCCGCGCGGCGTTCACCGAGGACCCGAAGCTCGGCATCGTCAGCTTCCGCATCGCCGACCCCGACACCGGGGTCACCCAGCGCCGGCACGTCCCCCGGCTGCGTGCCTCCGACCCGATGCGCTCCTCCCGGGTCACCACCTTCCTCGGCGGTGCCAACGCCGTGCGCACCCAGGTCCTCGCCGAGGTCGGCGGCCTGCCGGACGCGTTCTTCTACGCCCACGAGGAGACCGACCTGGCATGGCGGGCCCTCGACGCGGGCTGGATGATCGACTACCGGTCCGACATGGTGCTGTACCACCCCACGACCGCGCCCTCCCGGCACGCGGTCTACCACCGCATGGTCGCCCGCAACCGCGTCTGGCTCGCCCGCCGCAACCTGCCCGCCCCGCTGGTCCCCGTCTACCTCGGTGTCTGGCTGCTGCTGACCCTGCTGCGCCGCCCCTCGCGACCTGCCCTGAAGGCCTGGTTCGGCGGTTTCCGGGAAGGCTGGAGCACATCATGCGGTCCGCGTCGGCCCATGAAGTGGCGTACGGTGTGGCGGCTCACCCGGCTGGGCCGCCCCCCGGTCATCTGACAAGCTCGTATCCGAGAGCAGCCGGGCCGCACCGCGGCCCCACGCTCATGCCCTGCCTGTCCAGGCCGCGCATCTCGAAGACGAAAGTTACCCACCATTGAGTGAGACAACGCACGACGCCAAGGTCGCGACCAGCGCGCCCGTGTCGCCCGACCAGGGCCTCACGGCGGCGCAGCTCGCCGCGAAGTACGACCTGGCGGTGAGCGGCGCTCGACCCTCGCTCGTCGAGTACGTACGCCAGCTCTGGGACCGGCGTCACTTCATCCTCGCGTTCTCGCGGGCGAAGCTGACCGCCCAGTACAGCCAGGCCAAGCTCGGCCAGTTGTGGCAGGTGGCGACCCCGCTGCTGAACGCCGGCGTGTACTTCGTCATCTTCGGCGTGATCCTCGACGCCAGCCGGGGCATGTCGAAGGACGTGTACATCCCGTTCCTGGTCACGGGTGTCTTCGTGTTCACCTTCACGCAGAGCTCGGTCATGGCGGGAGTGCGTGCCATCTCCGGCAACCTCGGCCTGGTCCGCGCGCTGCACTTCCCGCGGGCCTCGCTGCCGATCTCCTTCGCGCTCCAGCAGCTCCAGCAGCTGCTGTTCTCGATGCTCGTGCTGTTCGCGGTGGCGGTCGGCTTCGGGCACTACCCGGACCTGTCCTGGGCGCTGATCGTGCCGGTGCTGGCCCTTCAGTTCCTGTTCAACACCGGACTGGCGCTGATCATGGCCCGCGCCGGTGCCAAGACCCCCGACCTGGCCCAGCTGATGCCGTTCGTGATGCGCACCTGGATGTACGCGTCCGGCGTGATGTTCTCCATCCCCATCATGCTGGCCGACAAGCCCCAGTGGGTCGCCACGGTGCTCCAGTGGAACCCCGCGGCTCTCTACATGGATCTGATGCGCTTCGCGCTGATCGACGACTACGGCGCCGAGAACCTGCCCGACCACGTCTGGGCGGCGGCGGGCGGCTGGGCCGCGCTGTTCGCGCTCGGCGGCTTCGTGTACTTCTGGAAGGCGGAGGAAAGGTACGGCCGTGGCTGACGACATCCGGGACGAGCAGAGGCCCATGGCCGTAGCGGAGACGCAGATCCCGACGGTGATCGCCGACGAACTGCACATCGTCTACCGCGTCAACGGCGCCAAGACGGGCAAGGGCAGTGCCACCGCGGCCCTGAGCCGCATCCTCAAGCGCGGCGAGGAGCGGGGCGTGCGCAAGGTGCACGCCGTGCGGGGCGTCTCCTTCGTCGCGTACAAGGGCGAGGCCATCGGTCTGATCGGTTCCAACGGCTCCGGCAAGTCGACCCTGCTGCGGGCCATCGCAGGTCTGCTGCCCGCCGAGAAGGGCCGCGTCTACACCCACGGCCAGCCCTCGCTGCTCGGCGTCAACGCGGCCCTGATGAACGACCTCACGGGTGAGCGGAACGTCATCCTGGGCGGTCTCGCCATGGGCATGTCCCGGGAGCAGATCAAGGAGCGCTACCAGGAGATCGTCGACTTCTCCGGGATCAACGAGAAGGGCGACTTCATCACCCTTCCGATGCGTACGTACTCCTCGGGCATGGCGGCCCGGCTGCGGTTCTCCATCGCCGCCGCCAAGGACCACGACGTCCTCATGATCGACGAGGCCCTGGCCACCGGTGACCGCAAGTTCCAGAAGCGCTCCGAGGAACGCATCCGGGAACTGCGCAAAGAGGCCGGCACGGTGTTTCTCGTCAGTCACAACAACAAGTCGATCCGTGACACCTGCGACCGCGTGCTGTGGCTGGAGCGCGGTGAGCTGCGCATGGACGGCCCGACCGAAGAGGTCATCAAGGAGTACGAGAAGTTCACGGGCAAGTAGTCCACCCCGCCCCGGACGAAAACGACCCCTCTGCTTGACCGGGCCCCGCCGGAACTGCTCCGGCGGGGCCCCGCGTCTGCAAAGGAAGCGTCAACTTGCGGCCCGCTTAGGAATCTTGGGGCCAATCGGTGTGTTGTTGTGATGCGCAGGACACCCCGACGATCCTCGGCGCGTTGTACAACGTAAGCTGTACCGGTGCCCAATCGCGGCAAGTGGGGCGATAATGCGCGACACCCGCGCACAGGGACACCGTGCGGAAGGCTGGGCGGCGTGTCCGAAATAGTGTGTATTGGGTCGGCGGTGTAGAACGGGAGATGTGACGGCAATGGCTTCGGAAACTCCCCAGCTCAGCGCAGCACGTGCCGTCCCCGCCCCAGGCAGGCAGCGATGACGGAGACCGGCACGACGCGCCCCGGAGCGACGGAGCGCGGAACGCTCGACAAGGCCGCGGCGGAGAACTTCCCCGTGGCCCCCTTCTTCCTGCCCAGGGACTGGCGCGCCGACCTCATGGCGGTCTACGGCTTCGCGCGCCTCGTCGACGACATCGGCGACGGCGATCTCGCCCCCGGCGGCGCCGACGCCCGGCTGCTGGGCGTGTCGCCCGAGGAGGCCGAGGACCGGCTGCTGCTTCTCGACGCCTTCGAGGCCGATCTGAACCGGGTCTTCGACGGCACTCCGCACCACCCCCTGCTGCGCCGCCTCCAGCCCACGGTCCGCCGCCGCGCACTGAGCCCCGAGCCCTTCCTCGGCCTGATCGCCGCCAACCGCCAGGACCAGCTCGTCACCCGCTACGAGACCTATGACGACCTGCTGGCCTACTGCGAGCTGTCCGCCAACCCCGTCGGCCGTCTCGTGCTCGCCGTCACCGGCACCTCGACCCCCGAGCGGGTCCGCCTCTCCGACGCGATCTGCACCGCCCTCCAGATCGTCGAACATCTCCAGGACGTCGCCGAGGACCTCGGCCGCGACCGGATCTATCTGCCCGCCGCGGACATGAAGCGCTTTCATGTCCAGGAGGCGGATCTGGCCCCGAAAAGCGCGGGCGCATCGGTGCGCGCTCTGGTTGCATACGAAGCACAACGCGCCCGCGAACTCCTGAATGAAGGCGCCCCCCTGGTGGGTAGCGTCCACGGCAGACTGAAGCTGCTGCTCGCAGGGTTCGTGGCGGGGGGAAGGGCGGCGCTCCGCGCGATCGCCGCCGCAGAACACGACGTACTTCCCGGCCCGCCCAAGCCCGGCAAGCTCCAGCTGCTGCGCGAGGTGGGCGTCGCTCTGCGAGGAGAGGGGTGATCCGGACCGTGGAGTCACCGTCGCACGTGTCCGCACCGGTACTCGCCGCCTACAGCTACTGCGAGGCAGTGACCGGACAGCAGGCGCGCAACTTCGCGTACGGCATCAGGCTGCTGCCGACGTCCAAGCGCCGCGCGATGTCGGCGCTCTACGCGTTCTCGCGGCGCGTCGACGACATCGGCGACGGCGCGCTGGCGCACGACGTCAAGGCCGCGAGACTCGAGGACACCCGGGCGATGCTGACCCGGGTGCGCGAGGGTTCGGTCGACGAGGACGACACCGACCCGGTGGCCGTCGCCCTCGCCCACGCCGCGGAGACCTTCCCGATCCCGCTCGGCGGCCTCGACGAACTGATCGACGGCGTGCTGATGGACGTACGCGGCGAGACCTACGAGACCTGGGACGACCTGAAGGTGTACTGCCGCTGCGTGGCGGGCGCCATCGGCCGGCTCTCGCTCGGCGTCTTCGGCACCGAACCCGGGGCGCGCGCCGCCGAACGCGCGCCGGAGTATGCCGACACGCTCGGTCTCGCGCTCCAACTCACCAACATCCTCAGGGACGTCCGTGAGGACGCCGAGGGCGGCCGCACCTATCTCCCGGCCGACGACCTCGCGAAGTTCGGCTGCTCGGCAGGCTTCAAGGGGTCGCAACCACCCGAGGGAGCCGACTTCGCGGGCCTCGTGCACTTCGAAGTGCGTCGGGCCCGCGCCCTTTTCGCCGAGGGCTACCGGCTGCTCCCCATGCTCGACCGGCGCAGCGGCGCCTGTGTCGCCGCGATGGCCGGCATCTACCGCCGACTGCTCGACCGCATCGAGCGCGACCCCGAGGCGGTGCTGCGCGGCCGGGTCTCGCTCCCCGGGCGCGAGAAGGCGTTCGTCGCGGTCCGCGGCCTGTCGGGGCTGGACGCCCGGCACGTGACGCGACAGACCGTCAGGAGGCGTGCCTGATGGGAGATGTGGACAATCCGGTCCAAGGTGATGCCGCCGGAGGAAAGTGGCACGCAACCCTCCGCTCGATCACGGCGTCCCTGACTGCGACGGTCGGCCGCGCGCCGTTCCCGCAGCACGGCGACCGCGCAGGGGAGGGGGTGCGATGACCGACGGGCAGCAACCGGCGCGGGACGCCGTCGTGATCGGCGGCGGGCTCGCCGGGATCACCGCCGCGCTCGCGCTCGCCGACGCCGGGGTCCGCGTCACCCTGCTCGAAGGACGGCCCCGCCTCGGCGGACTCGCCTTCTCCTTCCAGCGCGGTGACCTGACCGTCGACAACGGCCAGCACGTCTACCTGCGGTGCTGCACCGCCTACCGCTGGTTCCTCGACCGCATCGAGGGCACGGCGCTGGCACCCTTGCAGGATCGTCTCGACGTGCCCGTTCTCGACGCGGCCCGGCCCGCGGGCCGACGGCTCGGCAGACTGCGGCGCGACGCGCTGCCGGTGCCCCTGCATCTGGGGCGCAGCCTCGCGACCTATCCGCATCTCACGCTTGCCGAACGGGCCAGAGTGGGGCGTGCCGCGCTCGCGCTCAAGGGACTCGACCTCGCCGATCCGAGTCTGGACGCACAGGACTTCGGCAGCTGGCTGACCGCGCACGGTCAGTCGGCGCGTGCCGTCGAGGCGCTGTGGGACCTGGTCGGGGTCGCCACCCTCAACGCGGTCGCGGGCGACGCCTCGCTGGGGCTCGCCGCGATGGTGTTCAAGACCGGTCTGCTGTCCGACCCGGGCGCGGCCGACATCGGCTGGGCGCGCGTCCCGCTGGGCGACCTGCATGACCGGCTCGCCCGCAAGGCGCTCGACTCCGCGGGCGTGCGTACCGAGGTCCGAACACGCGTCACCTCCATCTCCACTGAGGACAACGGCACCTGGAGCGTCCAGGTTCCCGGGGAGACGCTCCGCGCGGACGCGGTCGTGCTCGCCGTGGCCCAGGGCGAGGCCGCTGACCTGCTGCCCGAGGGTGCGCTCGACGCCCCGGAAAATCTTCGGGAGATCGGCACCGCGCCCATCCTGAACGTCCATGTCGTCTACGACCGCAAGGTGCTCGACAAGCCGTTCTTCGCCGCCCTCGGCAGCCCCGTGCAGTGGGTCTTCGACCGCACCGACGCCTCCGGGCTGCGCGAGGGCCAGTACCTCGCCCTGTCCCAGTCGGCCGCGCAGGACGAGATCGACTCACCGGTGGCCGAGCTGCGCGAGCGGTACCTGCCCGAGCTGGAGCGACTGCTCCCGCTCACGCGCGGCGCCGGGGTCAAGGACTTCTTCGTGACCAGGGAGCGCACGGCCACGTTCGCCCCGACCCCCGGCGTCGGACGGCTCAGGCCCGGCGCCCGTACCAGAACCCCCGGCCTCTACCTGGCCGGCGCGTGGACCGCCACAGGGTGGCCCGCGACCATGGAGAGTGCGGTCCGCAGCGGTGTGAGTGCGGCGGACGCCGTACTGAGCACCCTGGGCCGGCCCCGCCCCGCCCACCTCTTCGACGTCGAGGAGGCCGCGTGATGCTCGATCAGCACGGCGCGACAGGCCCCAGCACCTCCGGCACCGCAACAAGAGGAGAGACTGTGCCCACTGTGCCCCCCGCCGAGACGGCTGCTCGGAGGACCGCGGTGGACGTGACCGCGCTCCTGGAGCGCGGCCGGACCCTGGCCACACCGGTGCTGAAGGCGGCCGTCGACCGCCTCGCGCCCCCCATGGACACCGTTTCCGCCTACCACTTCGGCTGGATCGACGCCCAGGGCAACCCCGCGGACGGCGACGGCGGCAAGGCCGTGCGCCCCGCCCTCGCGGTGCTCTCGGCCGAGGTCACCGGCGCCGCGCCGGATACCGGCGTTCCCGGCGCGGTCGCCGTCGAACTGGTCCACAACTTCTCGCTGCTGCACGACGACCTGATGGACGGCGACGAGCAGCGGCGCCACCGCGACACCGTGTGGAAGGTGCACGGCCCCGCCCAGGCCATCCTGGTCGGCGACGCCCTGTTCGCCCTCGCCAACGAGATCCTCCTCGAACTGGGCACCGTCGAGGCCGGCCGCGCCACCCGCCGCCTCACCACCGCCACCCGCGCCCTCATCGACGGCCAGGCGCAGGACATCTCCTACGAGCACCGCGACCGCGTCAGCGTCGAGGAGTGCCTGGAGATGGAGGGCAACAAGACCGGCGCCCTGCTCGCCTGTGCCTGCTCCATCGGTGCGGTCCTCGGCGGCGCGGACGACCGCACCGCCGACGCCCTGGAGAAATACGGCTACCACCTCGGCCTCGCCTTCCAGGCCGTCGACGACCTCCTCGGCATCTGGGGCGACCCGGTCTCCACCGGCAAGCAGACCTGGAGCGACCTGCGCCAGCGCAAGAAGTCCCTGCCGGTCGTGGCCGCGCTCGCGGCGGGCGGTGCCGCCTCCGAGCGGCTCGGTGAGATCCTCGCCGCCGACGCCAAGAGCAGCGACTTCGAGAACTTCTCCGAGGAGGAGTTCGCGGCCCGTGCCGCCCTCATCGAAGAGGCGGGCGGCCGCGAGTGGACGGCGGCGGAAGCCCGCCGTCAGCACACCATCGCCATCGAAGCCCTCGACGCCGTCGACATGCCCGAGCGGGTGCGGGAGCAGTTCACGGCGCTGGCCGACTTCGTCGTCGTACGAAAGAGATGATCATTATCGGCCGAATAACCCTCGCGTAGTCGCCGGCCGGTGCTGCGAGGAAAGGAAAGGCACCGGCCGACGGCGGACCCACAGCAGAGCACCACATTGCACACTGCACGAAGGGGAAGCCATGACAGCGACGACCGACGGAAGCACCGGGGCCCTGCCGCCCCGGGCTGCCGCGGCCAGCGAAACCCGTCTCCACACCCCCGTGGCGGCCGGGGTACAAGAAGCCGCCGTACGCGCCGTCCAGCGCGCCACCGACCACCTGCTCGCCCGGCAGGACGCCGAGGGCTGGTGGAAGGGCGACCTCGAGACCAACGTCACCATGGACGCCGAGGACCTGCTGCTCCGTCAGTTCCTCGGCATCCGCGACCAGGCGACCACCCGCGCCGCCGCCCAGTTCATCCGCGGCGAGCAGCGCGAGGACGGCACCTGGGCGAGCTTCTACGGCGGTCCCGGCGAACTCTCCACCACCATCGAGGCGTACGTCGCCCTCCGCATGGACGGCGACGCGCCGGACGCCCCGCACATGGCGAAGGCCTCCGCCTGGATCCGCGAGCGGGGCGGTATCGCCTCCGCCCGGGTGTTCACCCGGATCTGGCTCGCCCTGTTCGGCTGGTGGAAGTGGGAGGACCTGCCCGAACTCCCGCCGGAGCTCATCTACTTCCCCAAGTGGGTTCCCCTCAACATCTACGACTTCGGCTGCTGGGCCCGCCAGACCATCGTCCCGCTGACGATCGTCTCCGCGAAGCGCCCGGTGCGGCCCGCGCCCTTCCCGCTCGACGAACTGCACGCCGACCCGGCCGACCCGAACCCGGCCAAGCCGCTCGCACCGGTCGCGAGTTGGGACGGCGCCTTCCAGCGCCTCGACAAGGCGCTGCACCAGCTGCGCAAGGTCGCCCCGCGCAGACTCCGCAGAGCCGCCATGAACTCCGCGGCCCGCTGGATCATCGAGCGCCAGGAGAACGACGGCTGCTGGGGCGGTATCCAGCCGCCCGCCGTGTACTCGGTGATCGCCCTGCACCTGCTCGGCTACGACCTCGAACACCCGGTCATGCGGGCCGGGTTGGAGTCCCTGGACCGCTTCGCCATCTGGCGCGAGGACGGGTCCCGGATGATCGAGGCCTGCCAGTCCCCGGTGTGGGACACCTGCCTCGCCACCATCGCCCTTGTCGACGCGGGAGTGCCTGCCGACCACCCCCAGCTCGTCAGGGCGGCCGACTGGATGCTCGGCGAGGAGATCGTCCGGCCCGGCGACTGGGCCGTCAAGCGTCCCCAACTCCCGCCGGGAGGATGGGCGTTCGAGTTCCACAACGACAACTACCCTGACATCGACGACACCGCCGAAGTGGTCCTCGCGCTGCGCCGGGTCCGGCATCACGACCCCGAGCGGGTCGAGCGGGCCATCGGGCGCGGGGTCCGCTGGAACCTGGGGATGCAGTCGAAGAACGGTGCCTGGGGCGCCTTCGACGTCGACAACACCAGCCCGTTCCCCAACCGCCTGCCGTTCTGCGACTTCGGCGAGGTCATCGACCCGCCGTCCGCCGACGTCACCGCCCACGTCGTGGAGATGCTGGCGGTCGAGGGCCTCTCGCACGACCCGCGCACCCGGCGCGGCATCGACTGGCTGCTCGCCGAACAGGAGGCGGACGGCTCGTGGTTCGGGCGCTGGGGCGTCAACTACATCTACGGCACGGGGTCGGTGGTGCCCGCGCTCACGGCCGCCGGACTGCCCGCCGCGCATCCTGCGATCCGCAGGGCCGTCGCCTGGCTGGAGAAGGTGCAGAACGACGACGGCGGCTGGGGCGAGGACCTGCGTTCCTACCGGTACGTCAAGGAGTGGAGCGGTCGGGGTGCCTCCACCGCCTCCCAGACCGCCTGGGCGCTGATGGCGCTGCTCGCGGCGGGGGAGCGGGACTCGAAGGCCGTCGAGCGCGGCATCGAATGGCTCGCGAGCACCCAGCGTGAGGACGGCTCCTGGGACGAGCCCTACTTCACCGGCACCGGGTTCCCCTGGGACTTCTCCATCAACTACCACCTCTACCGGCAGGTCTTCCCGCTCACCGCGCTGGGCCGTTACGTCCATGGAGAACCGTTCTCCCGGACCGAGGCGCTCTGATGAGCGCCGGGCCCGCCACCGCCCCCCTGCTGATCGCCTGCGCCCTCGGCATCGAGCACCTCGCCCTGCGCACCGGCGACCGCGACGGGGCCGGCGGGCCGGTCACCGTGCTCCGGACCGGCATGGGGCCGAGGGCGGCCGACCGGGCCGTCACCGAGGCCCTCGCGGACCCCGCGCTCGACGGGGCCGCCGTCCTCGCCACCGGCTTCTGCGCGGGCCTCGCCCCCGGGATGCACCCCGGCGACCTGGTCGTCGCCGAGGAGACCCGGGATCCGGACGGAACCGTTCCCTGTGTGCAGACCGACCTACTCGTCAAGGAGCTCGTACGGGCCGTACCGGGACGTACCGTGCACACCGGACCCCTCACCGGCTCCGATCACGTCGTCCGTGGTCACGAGAGGTCGGAGCTGCTCGCGACCGGCGCGATCGCGGTCGACATGGAGTCCGCGGCCACGCTCCTGAGCGCCGTGCGCGCGGGCGAGCGCCCAGTTGCGGCCGTCCGGGTGGTCGTGGACGCTCCACAACATGAACTCGTCCGGATCGGCACGGTACGCGGTGGAATATCGGCCTTCCGCGTCCTTCGTTCCGTCCTTCCCGCTTACTACGAATGGCACCGTTCCTTGCTGCTCCCCAGGAGGTGAGCCAGATGGCCATGCCGCTGCGTCAGTCCATCAAGGTCGCTACATACTTGGCCGAACAGAAGCTCCGCAAGCGGGACAAGTTCCCGCTGATCGTGGAGCTGGAACCTCTCTTCGCATGCAACCTGAAGTGTGAGGGCTGCGGCAAGATCCAGCATCCGGCGGGCGTGCTCAAGCAGCGCATGCCGGTCGCGCAGGCCGTCGGGGCGGTGTTGGAGTCCGGTGCGCCGATGGTGTCCATCGCCGGCGGCGAGCCGCTGATGCACCCTCAGATCGACGAGATCGTGCGTCAGTTGGTGGCGAAGAAGAAGTACGTCTTCCTCTGCACCAACGCCATGCTGCTGCGCAAGAAGATGGACAAGTTCACGCCCTCCCCCTATTTCGCCTTCGCGGTGCACATCGACGGGCTGCGTGAGCGGCACGACGAGTCCGTGGCGAAGGAGGGCGTGTTCGACGAGGCCGTGGAGGCGATCAAGGAGGCCAAGCGGCGCGGCTTCCGGGTCACCACCAACTCGACCTTCTTCAACACCGACACCCCGCAGACCATCATCGAGGTGCTCAACTTCCTCAACGACGACCTCAAGGTCGACGAGATGATGATCTCGCCCGCCTACGCCTACGAGAAGGCGCCCGACCAGGAGCACTTCCTGGGGGTGGAGCAGACCCGCGAGCTGTTCAAGAAGGCCTTCGCGGGCGGCAACCGCAAGAAGTGGCGGCTCAACCACTCCCCGCTCTTCCTGGACTTCCTGGAGGGCAAGGTCGACTTCCCGTGCACGGCCTGGGCGATCCCCAACTACTCCCTGTTCGGCTGGCAGCGCCCCTGCTACCTGATGAGCGACGGGTACGTGCCGACGTACCGCGAACTCATCGAGGAGACCGACTGGGACAAGTACGGCCGCGGCAAGGACCCGCGCTGCGCCAACTGCATGGCGCACTGCGGTTACGAGCCGACCGCCGTCCTCGCCACCATGGGCTCGCTCAAGGAGTCGCTGCGCGCCATGCGCGAGACGGTCTCCGGAAACCGCGAGTAGTGCCATGACCGCCATTCCCTTGGGCGTCCCCGAGGTACCGGTCCGGCCGATCGCCGAGCGGCGCGTGTCGCGGCAGATCATGGTCGGGCCGGTGGCGGTCGGGGGCGGTGCCCCGGTGTCGGTGCAGTCGATGACGACGACCCGTACGTCCGACATCGGCGCCACCCTTCAGCAGATCGCCGAACTCACCGCGTCCGGCTGCCAGATCGTCCGTGTCGCCTGTCCCACGCAGGACGACGCGGACGCACTGGCGACCATCGCGCGCAAGTCGCAGATCCCGGTGATCGCGGACATCCACTTCCAGCCGAAGTACGTGTTCGCGGCGATCGAGGCGGGCTGTGCGGCCGTCCGCGTCAATCCGGGCAACATCAAGCAGTTCGACGACAAGGTGAAGGAGATCGCGCGGGCCGCGAAGGATCACGGCACGCCGATCCGGATCGGGGTCAACGCCGGGTCCCTGGACCGCCGTCTGCTCCAGAAGTACGGCAAGGCGACCCCGGAGGCGCTGGTGGAGAGCGCGCTGTGGGAGGCGTCGCTCTTCGAGGAGCACGGGTTCCGGGACATCAAGATCTCGGTGAAGCACAACGACCCCGTGGTGATGGTGAGCGCGTACCAGCAGCTGGCCGAGCAGTGCGACTACCCGCTCCACCTGGGGGTCACGGAGGCCGGACCCGCGTTCCAGGGGACGATCAAGTCGGCCGTGGCCTTCGGCGCGCTGCTGTCCCGGGGCATCGGCGACACCATCCGGGTGTCCCTGAGCGCCCCGCCCGCCGAGGAGGTCAAGGTCGGCATCCAGATCCTGGAGTCGCTGGGGCTCAGGCAGCGGCGCCTGGAGATCGTGTCGTGTCCGTCCTGCGGGCGGGCGCAGGTCGACGTCTACAAGCTGGCCGACGAGGTCACAGCGGGTCTGGAGGGCATGGAAGTGCCCCTGCGGGTCGCGGTGATGGGGTGTGTGGTCAACGGTCCCGGCGAGGCGCGGGAGGCCGACCTCGGCGTCGCCTCCGGCAACGGCAAGGGGCAGATCTTCGTGAAGGGGGAAGTCGTCAAGACCGTACCCGAGTCGAAGATCGTGGAGACCCTCATCGAGGAGGCGATGAAGATCGCCGAGCAGATGGAGAAGGACGGCGTCGCGTCGGGGGAGCCGGCCGTCACCGTGAGTTGAGCAGCACGGACCGAAGGGGGCCCGAGCGTGACCATTCTGGAGAACATCCGGGGACCACGCGACCTGAAGGCGCTGTCCGAATCGGATCTCGGTGAACTGTCCGAAGAGATCAGGGAGTTCCTGGTGCACGCGGTCGCCAGGACCGGCGGCCACCTCGGGCCCAACCTGGGGGTGGTGGAACTGACCATCGCGCTCCACCGGGTCTTCGAGTCGCCGGTCGACCGCATCGTCTGGGACACCGGCCATCAGAGCTATGTGCACAAGATCCTGACGGGACGTCAGGACTTCTCCAAGCTGCGCGGCAAGGGCGGCCTGTCGGGCTACCCCTCGCGGGAGGAGTCCGAGCACGACATCGTCGAGAACAGCCACGCCTCCACCGCGCTCGGCTGGGCCGACGGGCTCGCCAAGGCCCGCCAGGTGCAGGGCGACAAGGGACACGTGGTCGCGGTCATCGGTGACGGCGCGCTCACCGGTGGCATGGCCTGGGAGGCGCTCAACAACATCGCGGCCGCCAAGGACCGGCCGCTGATCATCGTCGTCAACGACAACGAGCGCTCGTACTCGCCGACCATCGGCGGCCTCGCCAACCACCTGGCCACCCTGCGCACCACTGACGGCTACGAGAAGGTGCTGGCCTGGGGCAAGGACGTACTCCTGAAGACCCCGCTGGTGGGCAACACCATCTACGAGTCCCTGCACGGGGCGAAGAAGGGCTTCAAGGACGCCTTCGCCCCGCAGGGCATGTTCGAGGACCTCGGGCTGAAGTACGTCGGCCCGATCGACGGACACGACATCGGGGCCGTGGAGTCGGCGCTCCGGCGGGCGAAACGGTTCCACGGGCCGGTGCTCGTGCACTGTCTGACCGAGAAGGGCCGGGGCTACGAGCCTGCCCTCGCGCACGAGGAGGACCACTTCCACACCGTCGGGGTGATGGACCCGCTCACCTGTGAGCCGCTGGCGCCGTCCAACGGGCCTTCCTGGACCTCGGTGTTCGGCGACGAGATCGTCGCGATCGGCGAGGAGCGCGAGGACGTCGTGGCGATCACGGCGGCCATGCTGCACCCGGTGGGGCTTGGGAAGTTCGCCGCGCGGTTCCCGGACCGGGTGTGGGACGTCGGCATCGCCGAGCAGCACGCGGCGGTCTCCGCGGCCGGCCTCGCGACCGGGGGGCTGCACCCTGTCGTCGCCGTCTACGCGACCTTCCTGAACCGCGCCTTCGACCAGCTCCTGATGGATGTCGCCCTGCACCGCTGCGGCGTCACGTTCGTCCTGGACCGGGCCGGGGTCACGGGGGTCGACGGGGCCTCGCACAACGGCATGTGGGACATGTCGATCCTCCAGGTCGTGCCCGGCCTCAGGATCGCCGCGCCCCGCGACGCCGACCAGCTGCGGGCGCAGCTCAGGGAAGCGGTCGCCGTGGACGACGCGCCGACGCTGGTGCGGTTCCCGAAGGAGTCGATGGGGCCCGCGGTCCCGGCCGTGGACCACGTGGGCGGCATGGACGTGCTCCATCGCGGGGAACGGCCCCAGGTGCTTCTCGTCGCCGTCGGTGTCATGGCGCCCGTCTGCCTCCAGGCGGCCGAGCTGCTGGAGGCGCGCGGCATCGACTGCACGGTCGTGGACCCCCGGTGGGTCAAGCCCGTCGACCCCGCGCTGCCGGGCCTCGCCGCCGAGCACCGGCTGGTGGCCGTCGTCGAGGACAACAGCCGGGCCGCCGGGGTGGGCGCCGCGGTCGCGCTGGCCCTCGGGGACGCCGAAGTCGACGTGCCCGTACGGCGGTTCGGGATCCCTGAGCAGTTCCTCGCACACGCCAAACGCGGCGAGGTGCTCGCCGACATTGGGCTGACGCCGGTCGAGGTGGCGGGGCGGATCAGTGCGAGTCTCGCCGTCAAGGACCAGGCAGACGTCAAGGAGAAGGAATGAGCACGGAGTTCGACCTCGGCAGACTCCTGGCCGAGCGCGGAGCCGAGCGGTACGAGCTGCACGGGAAGTACCTGAACCACCAGCTCCCGCGCATGCTGCACACCATCGGCTTCGACAAGGTCTACGAGCGCGGCGAGGGCGCGTACTTCTGGGACGCGGACGGCAACGACTACCTGGACATGCTCGCCGGGTTCGGGGTGATGGGCCTGGGGCGTCACCACCCAGTCGTCCGCAAGGCACTGCACGACGTCCTCGACGCCCAGCTCGCCGACCTCACCCGCTTCGACTGCCAGCCGCTGCCCGGACTGCTGGCCGAGAAGCTCCTCGCCCACAGCCCGCACCTGGACCGGGTGTTCTTCGGCAACAGCGGAACGGAGGCGGTGGAGACCGCGCTGAAGTTCGCCCGGTACGCCACCGGCAAACCGCGGGTCCTGTACTGCGACCACGCCTTCCACGGGCTGACCACCGGCTCGCTCTCGGTCAACGGCGAGTCCGGCTTCCGGGACGGCTTCGCACCCCTGCTGCCCGACACGGCCGTGCCCCTCGGTGATCTCGACGCCCTGGCCCGGGAGTTGAAGAAGGGCGACGTGGCCGCCCTGGTCGTGGAGCCGATCCAGGGCAAGGGGGTGCACGAGGCCCCGCCCGGCTATCTGCGGTCCGCGCAGGAACTGCTGCGCCGGCACAAGGCGCTGCTCATCGCCGACGAGGTGCAGACCGGGCTCGGGCGCACCGGGGACTTCTACGCCTACCAGCACGAGGACGGGGTCGAGCCCGACCTGGTCTGCGTGGCCAAGGCGCTCTCCGGCGGCTATGTGCCGGTCGGGGCCACGCTCGGCAAGGACTGGATCTTCAAGAAGGTCTACTCGTCCATGGACCGGGTGCTGGTGCACTCGGCGAGCTTCGGGTCCAACGCACAGGCCATGGCGGCGGGGCTCGCGGTCCTGTCGGTCATGGAGAACGAGCAGATCGTCGCGAACGCCCGCGCGACGGGCGAACTGCTGAAGTCCCGGCTGGCTGCCCTCGTCGACAAGTACGAGCTGCTCGCCGACGTCCGCGGCCGGGGCCTGATGATCGGCATCGAGTTCGGCAAGCCCAGGTCGCTCAAGCTGCGCGGCCGCTGGACCATGCTCCAGGCCGCGCGCAAGGGCCTGTTCGCGCAGATGGTCGTCGTACCGCTGCTCCAGCGGCACCGGATCCTCACCCAGGTCTCCGGCGACCACCTGGAGGTCATCAAGCTGATCCCGCCGCTCGTCGTCGGCGAGAAGGAAGTGGACCGGTTCGTCGACGCCTTCACCGACGTCATGGACGACGCACACAGCGGCAGCGGGCTGATGTGGGACTTCGGCAGGACGCTGGTGAAGCAGGCGGTGGCCAACCGCTGACGCCGGAGCGGGCTGCGGCCCATCGCCGGCGTGGCCGCCCGCTGACGTCGGCCGGTGTGCCTTTGCCTCTGAGGCAAGAAATTTGCCGCAGAGGCAAAGCTGCGGCTGAATGGAGGCATGAGCTCCCCGGAAGCCTTCACGGAGCTGCCCTCGGTGGCTCCTCAGCTTCGCGCGCTGCGCCGCCGCGCCTCCCTCACCCTGGAGGCCGCGGCCGCCGCCGCGGGGCTGTCGGCCGCCCACCTCTCCCGGCTGGAGACCGGGCAGCGCCAGCCCTCGCTGCCGATGCTGCTCGCGCTCGCCCGTATCTACGGTACGACGGTCTCGGAACTCCTCGGCGAGACGGTCGTCGACCGGGACTCCGTGGTGCGCGCCGCCGACATGGAACCCACCGCGGCCGGCGGCTGGACCTACTTCCAGGCCGGGGCGCCCGGCCGCGGCATGCAGGCCCTGCGGGTGCGCGTGCCGCACGGCTCCCAGGGCGACATCGTGCGGGTGCACCCGGGCGAGGAATGGCTGTACGTCCTGCGCGGACGGCTGCGCCTGCGCCTCGGCGACACCACGCACGGACTCGGTCCCGGCGACAGCGCGCACTTCGACTCGCTGACCCCGCACCGCATCGCCGCCCAGGATCCCGACGGAGTCGAGCTCCTGTTCGTCCACACCCTGTTGCAGAGTCCCACGGCCGCCCTGTGCCTGGGCCCCACCCCTGGAGAGACACCATGAGCGACATGGAGGAGAAGTTTCCCCGCGCCCTGTGGGTACGCCTTCTCATCTACCTGGCGGCCGGACACGTCTTCGCGGCCTTCCTCTACCTGCTCTTCGAGGTGGGCGCCGGACAGTGAAGGCCGTACGGCTCAGTCGAGCAGGCGCTCCCGCAGCCGCTCGCGGATCTCGGGGGTGAGGCCGAGACCTTCCTCCAGATAGGTGTCGACGCCGCCCCAGGTCTCCTCGATGGTCTCGAAGGCCGCCTCCAGATACTCGGCGCGCGCGTCGAACAACGGGCTGAGCAGCTCCATGACCTCGGGGGAGTACGCGTCGGCGGAGGTGCTGGTGCGGCGGACCTTGTAGCGGCGGTGCTTGGCGTTCGACTCCAGGTAGTCGGCCACGATCGCCTCGCGCTCCACGCCCACGGCGAGCAGAGTCACCGCCACGGCAAGGCCCGCGCGGTCCTTGCCGGCCGCGCAGTGCATGAGGGCCGGGACGCTGTCCTCGGCGAGGGAACGCACCACCTGGGAGTGCTCGGCGGTGCGCTCCTTGATCATCGTGCGGTAGGAGTTGGTCATCCGCGCCGCGGCCTTGCCGTCGCCCAGCAGCTCCCGCAGCTGCTCGATGTCACCGTCCCGGACCATCTTCCAGAACCAGGTGCCTTCCGCCGGGTCGCTCAGCGGCAGGTTCACATTGGTGACGCCCGGCAGCTCGACGTCGGGGCCCTCCAGCTTCTGGTCCGCCGCGTTGCGGAAGTCGAAGATCGTGTGCAGGCCGAGCGAAGACAGGAAGGCGGCGTCGTCCTCGGTCGCGTGCGCGAGGTGGCCACTGCGGAACAGCACCCCGTACCGCACCCGCCGTCCGTCCGTCGTCCGCAGTCCGCCCACATCACGGAAGTTGCGGACTCCGGCGAGCTCGGGTTCGGTCGACGGGATCTGCTGCGTCACGGGGGCTCCTCCCAGCCGGGCACCGTCGGCGCTGCTCGTCGACGGGCACGCTCTCGACCATACGACATGGCTTCCTGGGGCAATGAGTTGTCCACAGGCCTGGCAATCGGTCGTCCACAGGCGTTGCAGCAGGGGCCCCTGGCCATTGATGATGTTGCTGCCTGAGCGCACCTGTTGGCACCTGTTCGAATCTGTGAGGGGCACCACCATGCTGGAGATCGCCGAGAACGGCCGTACGTGGATTCTGTCCGGGCCGGCCAGCAGTTACGCCCTGCACCTCACCCCCGAGGACGAGCTGCTGCATCTGCACTGGGGGCCCCGGATCGCCCTCGCGGACGCCGAGGCGCTCGCGGTGCGCCCGCTGCCGGAGTACTGGCCCTTCGAGTCCCGGCTCGACGGGCGCGAGGAGTACCCGGTCGAGGGCGGCCCCCGCTTCACCCGCCCCGCCCTGTCCGTGCGCACCGAAGAGCGCCGCGGCACCGAGTGGACCTTCGAGTCCTACGACACCGAGGGCGACGAACTGCGGCTGCGGTTCCGCGACGGCGGCCTGGCCATCACCCTGCACTACCGGATGCGCCACGACGTCCTGGAGCGCTGGGTGACCCTGGACAACCAGGGCCCGGACCCCGTGGAGCTGCTGCGCGCCGACTCCGCGACCTGGACCCTGCCCGACCGCGAGGACGGCTGGCGGCTCTCCCAGCTGCACGGCCGCTGGGCCGCCGAGTCCCTGCTCACCCAGACCCCGCTCACCTACGGCGAGAAGGTCATCGGCAGCCGCCGCGGCCACACCGGGCACCAGCACCTGCCCTGGGTCGCGCTCGACACCGACGCCACCGAGGAGCGCGGCGAGGTCTACGGGGCCGCTCTCGGCTGGTCGGGGTCCTGGCGGATCGCCGTCGCCCAACTTCCCGACGCGCGCGTGCAGATCACCGGCGGTGCCGGCTATGACGAGTCCGGCCTGCTCAGCCTGGCCGGGGGCGAGTCCTTCACCACGCCCGTCTTCGCCGGACTCTGGAGCGACGGCGGTTTCGGCGGCGCGAGCCGTGCCTGGCACGCCTACCAGCGGGCCTACGTCATCCCGGACGCCGATCAGGACCGGCCGGTGCTGTTCAACTCCTGGGAGGCCACCAACTTCGACATCTCCGAGGAGCAGCAGCGGACCCTGGCCCACCGGGCCGCCGAGGCCGGTGTGGAGCTGTTCGTGGTCGACGACGGCTGGTTCGGCACCCGCACCAGCGACCGCGCCGGGCTCGGCGACTGGAGCCCGAACCCCGACCGTTTCCCTTCCGGCCTCAAGCCGCTCGGCGACTACGTGCACGCGCTCGGCATGCAGTTCGGCATCTGGGTCGAGCCGGAGATGGTCAACCCGGACAGCGAGCTGTATCGCGCCCACCCGGACTGGGTGCAGTACCAAGAGGGACGAAAGCGGACGGAGTTCCGCAATCAGCTCGTACTGAACCTCGCGCGTGAGGACGTCCGGGAGTACCTCTGGGAACAGCTCGACGCCCTGCTGTCGAGCGCCCCGATCGACTACGTCAAGTGGGACTTCAACCGCTGCTTCACCGACGCCGGCTGGCCCGGCGACCCCTACCCGCAGCGCCTGTGGGTGGACCACGTGCACGGCTTCTACGCCCTGCTGGACCGGCTTCGCGCGGCCCACCCCGGAGTCGCCTTCGAGTCCTGCTCGGGCGGCGGCGGCCGGATCGACCTCGGGGTGCTCAGCCGGACCGACCAGGTGTGGACCTCGGACAACACCGACCCGCTCGACCGTCTCGCCATCCAGCACGGCTTCAGCCAGATCCACCCCGCGCGCGTGATGGCCGCCTGGGTCACCGACAGCCCCAACACCCAGCTCAACGACCGGGTGAGCTCGCTGCGGTTCCGGTTCGTCAGCTCCATGGCCGGGGTGCTCGGGGTCGGGGGCGACCTCGCGGAGTGGACCGAGGAGGAGCTCGCCGAGGCCCGCCGCTGGGTGGACCTCTACAAGGAGATCCGGCCCGTGGTCCAGCGGGGCGACCTGTACCGGCTGCGTCCTCCGCGGGGCGGGCTGAGCGCGGTGCAGTACGTCCTCGGTGAGGAGGCGGTCGTACTCGCCTGGCTTCAGGCCCAGCACTACGGGGAACCCGTACCGGCACTGCGGCTGCGCGGACTCGACCCGACGGCGTCGTACGAATGCCTCGAAACGGGCGAAGTTCACCGAGGGGCCGTATTGCTGCATCACGGACTTCGCACCGGTCTGCGAGGTGACCTCGATGCGGCAGTTTTCCGGCTGCGCCGCATCTAGGGCTTCTGTCCGAATTGCTGGATTCCTTCCAACTCCTTCTGGAGTGCGGGGTCCTGGGAATTGCTGACGTGAGGAGCGTCATATCCGTGACGGTGTGTCGCACGTCATGTTCACGTAATTCTCAGGGCCCTCAAGGGGATTTGCGTGGGTGGTGGGCATTCGATTCACGCAGGGTGACCGGTAATTCCCATAAGGGATCAAGGGGAACGCATTCCCGGGGAACCGCTCACTTGTCCCTTTGCGTCTTGCTCGTTTACGTTCGCCACCGATCCGGTCGGACGCCCAATCCTGCCGCCGAACGGATTCCGCACACACTCACCCGTGACGGCAGGAGCGGGGGACCCACAGGCAGTACCGCCTGTTCCGGTCTCCGGAACAGGCTTGGGGTTTAGCCGCGTCCCGACGCGGCCGGGCATCTCCAGCTCGCACCCGACAGCTCACCTCGCAGGCGCCGGAGAGGAATTCGCCATGCCCGCGAAGGGTAAGCACCGCCGCCCGAAGTCCCAGCGCTTCACCCGCTCGATAGCCGTCGCCGGCACCGGAGGCGCCGCGCTCGCGCTCCCGCTGATGGGGGCCACCGGCGCCCATGCCGACACCTCGCAGTCGGTGCCCGAAAAGGCCGTTC
Organism: Streptomyces sp. NRRL B-3229; assembly: GCF_000719505.1. Classification (NCBI taxonomy): domain Bacteria; kingdom Bacillati; phylum Actinomycetota; class Actinomycetes; order Kitasatosporales; family Streptomycetaceae; genus Streptomyces; species Streptomyces sp. NRRL B-3229. The sequence continues at coordinate 226,768 of NZ_JOGP01000003.1, forward strand.
AATCGCTTCCGGTCACGCAGAAGTCGGCTGAGAAGACCGCCGCCAAGAAAGACACCGCGAAGGCCTCGACCGTGCGCACCTATTCGGTGCGCGTCGGCGACTGCCTCTCGAAGATCGCCGACGAGCAGAATGTCGCCGGTGGCTGGGAGAAGCTCTACTCCGACAACCGTGAGGCCGTCGGTGACGACCCCTCGCTGATCCACCCCGGCCTGAAGCTGTCGATCGGCAAGAAGGCGGCCGCGGGCGCGGCGAAGACCGGATCCCCGGCCAAGTCGTCCGCCCCGAAGCCCTCTTCCCCGAAGCCGGAGAAGGCGGAAGCCAAGCCGGCGGCCGCGGCCAAGAGCTCCAGCACCGGCAGCTCCAGCGGCTACACCCTGCCGGTCACCGGGGCCACCATCGGCACCGGGTATCGCGTGGCGGGTGCCATGTGGTCCAGCGGCTACCACACCGGCGTCGACTTCGTCGTGCCCACCGGCACCCCGCTCAAGGCCGTCGCCGCGGGCACGGTCGTCTCCGCGGGCTGGGGCGGTGCCTACGGCAACCAGGTCGTCATCAAGCTGAACGACGGCTACTACGCCCAGTACGCCCACCTCTCGCAGCTCTCCGTGTCGGCCGGTCAGACCGTGTCCGAGGGGCAGCAGATCGGTCTCTCCGGCGCCACCGGCAACGTGACAGGGCCGCACCTGCACTTCGAGATCCGCACCACGCCGGACTACGGCTCGGACGTGGACCCGGTCGCCTACCTCCGCTCGAAGGGCGTCGCCGTCGGCTGACCCCGCTCCTGTGCCACCGAAGGCCGGACCCTGATCCCCGGGTCCGGCCTTCGGTGTTCCGTTCTCCGGGTTCCGCCTTCGGTGTTCCGTCCTCCGGATTCCGCCTTCGGTGTTCCGCCGTCCGGGCCGGCCGCTGAGTGTGTGCGCCTGGATGATCCTTGTATTGCGATCTTGTGGCGAGCGGCCTCGGGCCGTCGACAGCCGGGGGAGGGCGGGGACACAGTGAACTCCGTTGCCGCGTAAGCGCTTTCTGAAGCTCTTCGGAGGTCGCCGTGTCCCCCAGTCCCGCACCGCCACCGCGGCGGCCGGTGAGGACTCCTCTAGACCAACGGCGAGATCGTGTCGCTGCTGGGCGACGAGGAACCGGAGTTCCGCACGGCCTGGCTGGACTACGCGCAGTACTGCAACGACACCGACGCCCAGAAGCGACAACTCACCGGCTCCACCTGGAAGTCGACACTCCCGGCCGCCCATTGGCGGATCGCGGCGTACGCGGCTCGGCGCGAGAACGACCCGGCGCTCGCCACGCGCGCGTGGAACGAGTTGCTCACCGGCAACGACACCTGCTTCCCGTCCAAGCGACTGGAACCCGGTGGGATCAGGACTCCCGCGGTGCTGCGGGCCACGCGGGAGATCCCCTGGATCTCCACCAACTCCTCCGCCCGGTGGGCCCTCGAGGCGATCCAGAACCTGGCCCTGGCCGGAGACCGGATCCCGTCATGAGACGCCCGCTGCCGACCGCGGCCACTGTCGTGGGTCCGCTCGCCGTCTCGCAGCGCGACACGAAAGGAACCCCCTGACATGACGACCACCCGCAGAGCCTTCGGAGCCCTCGCCGCCGGTGCCGCCCTGGCCGCTCTCGGCCCCGCGGTCACCGCGAGCGCCTCGCCCGGCCACCGTCGCCTCATCGCCCACGACGACTTCCGCCACGGTCTCGGACAATGGGCCGTCGAACTGGAGCGGGGCGGCAGGGTCACCGCGCGGCGCGGGACCCTGGAGGTCGACGTGCCCGCCGGCGCGACGATCTGGTTCAAGCAGCCGCTCGAAGGACCGTACGTCCTCGAGTACACCGCGACGCCGGTCTCGGAGGGCGGCGTCAACGACCGGGTCTCCGACCTCAACAACTTCTGGAACGCGGTCGACGTCCGGTCCCCGCAGGACCTCTTCGCCACGCACCGCGGCGGGGCCCTCGCGGAGTACGACCACCTCACGACGTACTACGTCGGCTACGGCGCCAACACCAACACCACGACCCGGCTGCGCCGGTACGTCGGCCAGGCCGGGGTGCGGCCGCTGATCTACGACTACACCGAGCCATTGCTCGTCGCGAACCGGCCGAACCAGGTGCGTATCGTCTCCGACGGCTCCGGGGTGAAGTGGTGGAACAGCGGACGGCTCGTCTTCGACTACACCGACCCGGAGCCTTACACGAGCGGGCACTTCGCGTTCCGTACCACCTGGAGCCACTTCCGGATCAACGACTTCCGGGTGTGGCGGTCGCATCGTCAACAGCGGTGATCAGGGACCTATTCCTGGTTTGGCCAACACTTTAGGAGTGGCTTATCTCACCGCACGTCAAGGCCTTCCTACGGTCGCGTAGGTCACATTCGAAGGTGAATCATGCACTGCTGTGGCAGACGATTCGAAGAATGACAGCAGATCAGTGATCGGGTCGTACGTGGCGGTGGGGGACAGCTTCACCGAGGGCGTCGGCGACCCCGGCCCCGACGGGGCGTTCGTCGGCTGGGCCGACCGGTTCGCGGTGCTTCTCGCGGACCGGCGGCCCGAGGGCGAATTCAGGTACAGCAATCTCGCCGTGCGCGGGAAGCTGCTCGACCAGATCGTCGAGGACCAGCTTCCGCAGGCCGTCGAACTGGCGCCGGACCTGGTGTCGTTCTGCGCCGGCGGCAACGACATCATCCGCCCCGGCACCGACCCCGACGAGGTCGCCGAGCGCTTCGAGCGGGCCGTCGCCCGGCTCACCGAGGTGTGCGGCACCGTCATGGTGACCACCGGCTTCGACACCCGTGGCGTGCCCGTGCTCAAGCACCTGCGCGGCAAGATCGCCACGTACAACGGACATGTGCGGGCCGTCGCCGACCGGTACGGGTGCCCGGTGCTCGACCTGTGGTCCCTGAAGACGATCCAGGACCGGCGGGCCTGGGACCACGACCGGCTGCACCTGTCCGCGGAGGGGCACACGCGTGTGGCGCTCCGAGCGGGCCAGGTCCTCGGCCTCGAGGTCCCGGCCGACCCCGACCAGCCCTGGCCACCGCTGCCGCCGCGCGGCCCGCTGGACGTGCGGCGCGACGACGTCCACTGGGCACGGGAGTACCTGGTCCCGTGGATCGGCCGCCGACTGCGCGGGGAGTCCTCCGGTGACCACGTGACGGCCAAGGGCGTGCTGTCCCCGGACGACATCAAGACACGGATCGCTTCGGTGGCCTGAGGGCGGGGGTTCGGGGAGGGCGGGGCGACCAGGGGTCGGCGGAGCGCACGCCGGCTGACGGGACTTCCAGCGCGGCCCTGGCCGACCGGCGGGTGGTCTGCGGTGCCTGGGCCGGGTGACGGAGGGCGATCTACGCGCGCGCCTGTGTCTGGGCCGGGCGTCGGCGAGCGTGAGAGGCCTGCCGCGCGTGGGCCAGTCGGCGGCTGTGCCGGGCCAGGGCGGGACATCTGCGCGCCCGAGCCGGGGGAGTTCCACGGGGCCGGGCCGGGCCGGGCAGCGGTGACCGCTGGAGGTCCACGGCGCGTGGGCCGAGGGGCGGCAGCGTCTGGGCCGGGTGGGTGCGCGAGTTCTGCGCGCCCGGGCGCGGTGGGACTGTCCAAGCGGCCGGGGCGGGCAAGCAGCGACCGTTGTAGGTTCGCGGCGTTCGGGCCGGGCGGCCGCTGCGGCCGGGCTCGGTGGCGACGCGGGAGTTCTGCGGCGCCCGGGCCGGGTGGCGGGGACGGGTGGTTCGCGGTGTGCGGGCCCGTGGTTGCGGCTATGGCGTCAACGGCGTCCGGTCCAGGCCCAGTTCGCGGGCCAAGGCCTCGTCGACCCACTCCTGGGCGCGGGTCCGGGGGACCGCTCCGGCGTAGGACGTCAGCTGTACGGCCAGGCCGTCCAGGAGGGCCGTGAGGCGCAGGGCCGTGGCCTGGGGGTCCGGGCAGTGGAACTCGCCCGCCGTGACACCCTCGGCGATCACCTCCGCCAACGCCGCCTTCCAGCGCCGGTCGAGGTCGCGGGTGACCTCCTGGAGGGCCGGTTCGCGCAGCGCCACCGCCCAGCCCTCGATCCACAGCCGCCACCCCTTGGCCTGGCCCGTCGGGGCGTACCAGCGCACGGCCGAGCGGAGCCTGCGCAGGGCGCTGGTACGGCGGCCGAGAAGCTTGCGCAGATGCGCCAGATCGTCCTCCGCCGCGAAGGTGAAAGCGGCGGCGACCAGCTTCTCCTTCGTCGAGAAGTGATAGAGCACCAGGGCGTTGCTCACCCCGAGCGCCGAGGCCACGTCGGCGATCCTGACGGCCGCCACGCCCCGCGCCTCGATCTGCTCGATGGCCGCCCGCAGCAGCTCCTCGCGCCGCTCGGCCACTGTCAACCGCACTCTCGCCACGAGGTCACCCTAATCCGTCGGCCCGGAGCACACCGCCCGGCCGGGGTCAGGTCAGCGGTACCAGCCGAACCGCTCCGCGATCACCGGCAGCCGGTCCGCGACCAGCGCGTGAGCTGCGGCGCGCGGCGAGGTGCCGTCCGCCTCCGCCCGCCCCAGCATCTGCTCGACCAGGGCGCGCATGGAACGCCGTATGTGCGCGAAGGCCTCGTCCGCCTCCGCGCCGATGTCACCGAACAGGGTCCACCACCACCAGGCGTTCGTACCGGAGTTGACCACCACGTCCGGCAGCACGGTGACCCCGCGCGTGGCCAGCATCGCCTCCGCCGCGGGCAGGACCGGCATGTTGGCCGCCTCGACGATCCAACGGGCCCGGATCCGCGCCTGGTTGCCGGTGTCGATCGCGTACGAGACCGCCGCGGGCACCAGCACCTCCGCATCCGACGACAGCCAGGCCTCACCGGGCAGTTCACGGTCGGCGGGACGCAACACGGAGCGGTCCACGGTCCCGTAGGAGTCCCGCGCGGCGAGCAGCGCCTCGACGTCGAGACCGGCGGGATTGAGGATCGTGCCCTTGATGTCCGCGACGGCCACCACGGTGAGCCCCGCGCGGGTGAGGAAGCGGGCCGTGGCCCCGCCCATGGTGCCCAGCCCCTGCACGGCCACGCGCGTGCCGGCGTACGGCACCCCGGCCCGGTCCAGGGCCGCGAGCGCCGACTCGGCGACCCCGCAGCCGCCCGCCAGCTCGTCGAGACCGATGCCGTCCACCTCGACGGCGAAGGCGTCCGCGAGCCGTCGCCGGGCCGCCGTCGCGTCGTCGAGAAGCGGGTAGACCGCCTGGATCGAGGAGACCAGGCCGGCCTCGGCGGCCGCCCGGTCCACCAGGTCCTGGCTGAGGCCGAGGTCCTCGCCGGTCGTCCAGAGGCTCTCGACGTACGGCCGCATGGCGCGCAGGTAGCGCACGAGGAGCCCGTACGCCTCCGGGTCCCGGGGGTCGCAGTCGATGCCGCCCTTGGCGCCGCCCAGGGGGATGTACCGCGCGGCGGGGTCGTAGTGCAGCGCCTCCTTCATGGTCATGCCGCGGGCGAGCCCGGTGACCTCCTCCAGCGTGCAGCCCGGGCGCATCCGCAGACCGCCGCTGGCGACGCCCCGCACCAGCCGGTCGACGACCAGGAAGCCCTGGCGGCCGGTGACGTGGTCGGTCCAGGTGAGCGACAGCAGGGGGGTGGTCACGCGGGCTCCGGGCGGCTGGAGGGTTACTGAACGGGGAGTCAGTATTGGCATCGGGGTCCTTGCTGTCAACGTGAAGGGGCGTCCCCTGTCAACGTGAACCCCTCCTGCGGCGTCCTTACGCATGTGACCGGGCAGACCCCGGCACCGTCAGAGGGGCGGACCATAATGGATGCCTCAGCTTCTCCACCTGGAGGTACCGTGACCGGCTTCCGTTCCCTGAGCTCCGGGCTCCGCGCGGTGCAGCCCGCGGCCTTCGGTGCGGACCCGAGCGGTGAGCGCTTGGCGCGCATCCGCAGATCCCCCCACTTCAAGGACGGCGTCTTCCAGAACCCGGGCGGGAACCCCACGCGGATCCGGCCCGACGCCTCCCCGCTGGACTTCGCCAAGGTCTTCTTCGACAGCGACAGCCGGCCCCGGCGCGCTCCCGAAGGCCGGATCCCGGTGCACCCCACGACCCTCGCCGACCTCTCCAGGCCGCCCGCCACCGGGCTGCGGCTGACCTGGATGGGCCATTCCAGCGTCCTCGCCGAGATCGACGGACGCCGGGTGCTGTTCGACCCCGTCTGGGGCGAGCGGTGCTCCCCGTTCCCCTTCGCCGGACCCAAGCGGCTGCACCCCGTGCCGCTGCCGCTCGCCGCGCTCGGCCCGGTCGACGTGGTCGTGATCTCCCACGACCACTACGACCATCTGGACATGCCCACCATCAAGGCACTCGCCGGGACGGACACGGTGTTCGCCGTGCCGCTCGGGGTGGGGGCGCATCTCGAGCACTGGGGCGTGTCCGCGGACCGGCTGCGCGAGCTGGACTGGCACGAGTCGACCCAGGTCGCCGGACTGACGCTGACAGCCACGCCGGCTCGGCACTTCTGCGGACGCGGACTGCGGAACACCCAGCACACGCTGTGGGCCTCCTGGGTGGTCTCCGGCGAGGAGCACCGGGTCTACCACAGCGGTGACACCGGGTACTTCGACGGCTTCAAGGACATCGGCGCGGCCTTCGGGCCCTTCGACGCCACGATGATCCAGCTCGGCGCGTACTCCCACTTGTGGCCGGACATCCACATGACCCCCGACGAGGCGCTGCGATCCCATCTGGACCTCCAGGGCGGGGACGCGGCGCAGGGGGTGCTGCTGCCGATCCACTGGGGGACGTTCAATCTCGCGGCCCATGCGTGGGCGGAGCCGGCCGAGCGGACGATGCTCCTGGCGCACAAGGCCGGGGTCGCGATGGCCTCGCCGCGGCCGGGGGAGCCGTTCGAGCCGGGCGCGGTGCCGGTGGTCGACCCGTGGTGGCGCGGGGTGGCCAAGGCGCCTGTCGGGGGATGGGACGGGTTGCCCACGGCTGCGGGTGAGCCTGAGGTCGCGCTGGAGGCCTGAGGGCCCTGTCGGTCGAGCTCTGTTGCGAGGCTGCGGGCTGAGGCCTGAGCTCGGGTGGTGTCGGGGTGCCGGGGTGTCGGGTGCTCGTGGCGGTGATGATTCCGCCGGGGGCGCGCGGCACCCCTTTGTGATGCGCCCTTTCGGGTGTGCCCGGGGCGGCGGGCGGAGTCCCTCATGGACACGCTCAGTGACGTTCGGGAAGGCTTGGGCCAATGGTCCAGCAGGGCTTCGGCGAGCGGTCGTACTCGAAAAGGCGGCTGATGTGATGACCGGGGTGCGCGTACGCCCCACGGCCTCGTCGTGCGTTCCTGAACAGCCTTGACCAGGGCTGATCGGTATTCACTCGTTCGAGGCTGTCCGTCCGATCGGTTTGTCGGTCTGTCGTGCGAAGCCTCATACCAGAGTGGGAAGCCCGCCGGAGGACTTTGTCAACTGCCGCTCGCACATGATGCCTTGGCGACTACTGTGAGTGTCCACCGGGCGACGAGGGGCTGAAGTATTCGGTTCTCTCGACCGGTACGCCACGACGCATGCCCACGGTGGACCGCCGCGGGGGCGGGGAGGAGGGAGGGGGCGCAGGTGACCGACGAACGCGCCGCCTCACCCGTTCCCACGCCCCTCGCCCGGCAGCCCGCCGGGGCGCACGCCGCGGCCCGCCGGACCGGGCGGGTCAGCCCGGGGACCTCCGGCCGTCAGGACCCACGGACCACTCCAAGGACACCGATGTCTCACCTCCGTGCACCGGCCGCGCGCGCAGACCGCCGTGAGGGCGGGCGGCACGGCCGGCAGGTCGCCCGCCCCGCACCCTCGCTGCCGGAGACGCACATACGGCCGCAGTTGTTGCGCCTGGCCGTGCTCCCGCCGATCGCGGTGGCCCTCAGCGGCTGCGCGGCGGTCCTGTTCACCGTCCGCACCACGGGGGCACGGCCCGGACTCGTCCTGTGGGGTGTCCTCGGCGGCGCGCTCTCGGTGACGCTCGCGGGCATCCTGATCGCCGCGGTAGCGGCCGACCGTGCCGCCGCCACGGTGAGCGACCGGGTCGGCGCACTGCGCCGCAGCAGCGCGCGCCGCGAAGCCGAACTGCGTTCGCTGGTCGAGGGGTTGCGGCGCGGAGAGGTCCCGCCGGGGCGTGCTCCGCGCAGCGGTCCGGCCGAGGGCGCCGACGACTTCGAGCTGCTCGCGGCCGAGCTGGCGCGGGCGCACGACGGGGCCGTCACGGCCGTCGTCCAGGCCGCCCAGCTCTCCAGCCAGGCCGGCAGCGAACAGAAGCTGGAGGTGTTCGTCAACCTCGCCCGGCGGCTCCAGTCGCTGGTGCACCGGGAGATCTCGATTCTCGACGAGCTGGAGAACGAGATCGAGGATCCCGACCTGCTCAAGGGGCTCTTCCACGTCGACCACCTCGCGACCCGGATCCGGCGGCACGCCGAGAACCTCGCGGTGCTCGGCGGTGCGGTCTCGCGGCGGCAGTGGAGCAACCCCGTCTCGATGACCGAGGTGCTGCGTTCGGCCATCGCCGAGGTCGAGCAGTACTCGCGGGTCAAGCTGGTGCCGCCGATCGACGGCACGCTGCGGGGGCATGCCGTCGCCGACGTCATCCATCTGCTGGCCGAACTCGTCGAGAACGCGACGGTGTTCTCTGCGCCGCACACCCAAGTCCTGTTGCGGGCCAACCTGGTGACCTCGGGGCTCGCGGTCGAGGTCGAGGACCGTGGACTCGGTATGCCGGTCGCCGAACAGCAGCGGATGAACGCGCTGTTGACGGACCCCGATCAGGTGAATGTGGCCAGCCTGTTGGCGGACGGCCGCATCGGGTTGTTCGTGGTGTCCCAGCTCGCCAAGCGGCACGGGATCCATGTGCGGCTCCAGAGCAACATCTACGGCGGGGTGCAGGCCGTTCTCGTCGTCCCGCAGGCGCTGTTGGGCTCGGCGCCGGGGGCGGTGGGGGCGCAGCCCCCCGAGGGCGCGGTGTCCGGCGTCGGGGCGCCGCGGAGTCCCGGCCCACAGCGGCCCGGTCCGCAGGCACGACACCGGGGAGCGCCGGCGGAGCCGCGTCCCGGGGGTGATCCGAGTCGGCGGCAGTCCCAGGGCGCCGCGGGAGCGCCCCTCAACGGCCACACGACCCCGGCGGTGAACGGCGGGGCGGCGGGAACGCGGGGCGCGGAGGGCGGACGGACGGCGCCTGCCGAGGGAGAGGGCGACGGCGGCGGGCGTGGGCGGGGTGGAATTGCGTCGTCGCATGGCAGCGGGCGCGGGGCGGAGGGGGACGGGCGCGCGCCGGCAACTGGTGAGCGTGCGTCGTCGGACGCGCGTCGTGGAGGTTCGGGAGTGGCCGGCGGAGTCGAGGCCCCGGCCGGGAAGGGTGGTCCAGCGCAGGCCGGGGGCGAGTTCGCGCCGGGTGCGAGTGGGCCTGAGGCGAATGCGGGCGGGCGGGGGATTGAGGGTGCCGGGTCGGCCGCGAACGGTGCGGCCACCCCCGGAGGGAGCCTGACCTCGCTGGAAGGCGACGCGAGTGTGGCGCACGGCCGTGGGTCGGGTATCCGCGGCACGTCCGCCGATGTGAGTGGAGTCGGTTCCCAGGGGCACGGTCGCGCCGTCGGTGAGGGAAAGGGCGGGCGGCCCGCGCCCTTGCCAGTGCGGGGGGCACGAGCAGGGCGGCCCAATCCTGCCGACGCCGTGCCCGGCATCAAGCCTGCCGATCGGCGGCTGGTCGCGGAGCACGTCGGCGCGCCTCCGACCCCGCGTGCCGGGACCGTGCGGGGCACCATGGGCAAGCCGCAACTGCCCCGGCGCCGCGCCCAGGAGCACATCGTGCCCCAACTGCGCGGCGGGCCCGCGCCCAGGCAGGACGCCGAGTACCTTGCAGGCCATGACCCGGGGCTGATGGCCGCCTTCCAACGCGGGATCAGCCTCGCCGAGGCCCAGCAGCACCTGGAGTCGGACCCCGGCGAACCGGGACCGTCCGTACCCGTCGCTCCGCCCCACCTGGCGTCCGACCCCATGGGACCGGCGCACACAGCCGCAGGGCACATGGAGCCACACCCGGGGGGTCCGCTGCACACCGCTTCCGTCCCTATGGATTCCAGCCACACGGGTTCGGCGTACACGGCCGCCGCCTACATGGACCCCCTCTCCAACCTGACTGCCGCATCAGCGGAGTCAAGCCGCGTGACGTCCCCCGACCCCTCCGCCGCGTTCGAGTTCGACGTCAACCTCGGCCGTGGCAGGGGCCGTACAGACGCCACACCCACGACCGAGTCCGCCGCCCTGGACGTAACCCCCCTGGACGCAACCCCCCTTGACGTGACCCCCATGGAGCGGCCCCACATATCCGATCCGCACGGTCTCGGCCCTGACCACACCACCCCCCGGCACGACGGGAGCGCACCCGCCGGATGACCAACCCTGCGTTCACCTCACCCCCCAGCGCTCCCGCAGACCTTCGTACCTCAAGGAGTCGATCCACCATGGCGAGCGAAGCGCCGACCGGCCATGTATCCGACCTCGACTGGCTGATGAGCGGCCTCGTGCAGCGCGTGCCGCACACCACCAGCGCGGTCCTGCTGTCCTGCGACGGGCTCGTGAAGTCGGTCCACGGCCTCGATGTCGACAGCGCCGACCACATGGCCGCCCTGGCCTCCGGCCTCTACTCCCTCGGCCGTAGCGCGGGCGCCCGCTTCGGCGACGGCGGGGACGTCCGGCAGGTCGTCGTCGAACTCGACTCGACGCTGCTGTTCGTGACCACCGCCGGCTCCGGTACCTGTCTCGCCGTCCTGGCGGGACGCGAGGCCGACGCCGCCGTGCTCGGCTACGAGATGGCGATGCTCGTCAAGAGCGTCCGCCCCTACCTGGTGACCGCGCCCCGGCAGCACGCCGTCGAATCCCCGGCGATGAGGCCTTGAGCGTGGCGGCGGCCGGCGACGGGCCCTGGCTCGACGACGCGGCCGGGCGGCTGGTGCGGCCGTTCACGGTCAGCAACGGCCGCACCCGGCCGTCCGTCGCGCTCGACCTGCTGTCGCACGTGCGGGCCACCGGGGTCACCCCCATCGGCTACCTCGGCCCCGAGCACGCGCAGGTGCTCGACCTGTGCCGCGCGACCCTGTCGGTCGCCGAGGTCGCCGCCCATCTCAAGCTGCCGGCGGTGGTCACCAAGGTGCTGCTGTCCGACCTCGTCGACTGCGGGGCGCTGACCACCAAGCCACCCGAGTTCACCCACAACCCGACTGACCGGGCTCTTCTGGAGGCAGTGCTCGATGGACTACGACGACAGCTCTGACCCCTTCCCCACCGCACTGAAGATCCTGGTGGCGGGAGGGTTCGGGGTAGGCAAGACGACCTTCGTGGGCGCGGTCAGCGAGATCGCCCCGCTCAGCACGGAGGAACTGCTCACCACGGTCAGCGCCGCGACCGACTCTCTCGACGGCATCGAGAACAAGGTCGAGACGACGGTCGCCATGGACTTCGGACGCATCACGCTCGACCCGCAACACGTGCTGTACCTGTTCGGCACGCCGGGACAGGAGCGGTTCTGGTTCATGTGGGACGAGCTCTCCGAGGGCGCGCTCGGCGCGGTGATCCTCGCGGACACCCGCCGGCTGGAGGACTGCTTCGCGGCGGTCGACTTCTTCGAACAGCGCGGACTCGGGTTCATCGTCGCGATCAACGAGTTCGACGGCGGCTACCGCTACGACCCCGAGGAGGTGCGCGCCGCCATCGACCTCCCGCCGGAGATCCCGATCGTGCGCTGCGACGCCCGGATCTCCAGTTCCGGTGTGCAGACCCTGCTCACCCTCGTACGGCATCTCATCGCCCACAGCCCGGCACCCGCGCCGAGTCATGGCGCCCACATGTGAGCGCCCCGCGCCAATCAATGGCGCCCACATGTGACCCCCGCACACACCGCCACGGAGCCGCATATGACCGACGTCCACAGCGACGGAAGCCGCCCATGAGCTACGACCCACCACGCCCGGCCGGTCGACTGCTGCTCACCCCGGAGGACAAGGAGGCCCCGGACCGGGCGCGACGGCTCCGCATGCTGGGACTCGGGGAGCAGCCGGAGCCCGCGCTCGACGCCTTCGCCCGGCGGCTCGCCGAGCGCACGGGGGCGCCGTACGCGATGGTCAACTTCATCGGCGAGCAACGGCAGTTCTTCGCCGGGCTCAGGATTCCCGCGGCCCGTCCGCCATCCCCGGCGGACGGCGCCGAGGCCAGGCCGGAAGTGGGCCGCTACATGGAACGCGACCATGGGTTCTGCCCCCATGTGGTCGTCCGTCGCAAAGCCTTGGCCCTGGAGGACGTCCGTGACTACCCGCGCTTCGCCGGCAACCCGGTGGTCGACGAGTTCGGTATCCGGTCCTATCTGGGCGCACCGCTCATCGACTCCACGGGGATGGTCCTCGGCACGGTGTGCGTCGCGGACGTGGAGCCGCGGACCTGGGGCAGGCCCGGCCTGGAGACCATCAAGTCGTCGGCGTCCGAACTCATGGCACGGCTGGAGCAGGGGGTGGCCGACGGGCTCCCGCCGTGAACGGAAGGCGCCCGTGGCCCGCAACGCCGGTGAACGTCACACGCCTCCGCGCCAGATGTTGTCGAAGGCCGCCTTCTCGATCGCCCGCCGCTGCCGTACGGCCTCCAGTTCCATCACCGCGTCCCCGACGGCGGCCAGCACGGTCGTGACCGTCTCCCCGACGAGGTCCTCCTCGAACTCCGTGCCCTTGTCCTCGATCCCGGCGGCGGAAGCCAGGGCGGCGAAGACCGGTTCGCCCGAGTCCCGGCGTTCCTGTGCGGCGCTGCGGGCCGGGGAGTCGACCGGCACCGTGCGAGCGGAGAGCAGCGGAAAGCGGCGGCCGCGCGGGCGGCTGGTCAGTCCGACCTTCTCAAGGTCGTCGACGTAGGCCGTGGCGAGTTCGCGGCCCCGGCGCCACAGCCAGTCCTCCACCGTCTCGTAGGGCTCCTGCCGGACGAGCGCGGCGGTCGCCTCGTCGAGCAGCCGGTCTCCCGTCGTCGTCTCCGGTGCCGGCACGATCCGGTCGTCCTCCACGGTGATCGCCCCGGCCGCCACGAGGTCGAGCACCTCGGCCCCCGCGAGCACGAGCGACAGGTCGCCCTGCTCCACGGAGCGGCCGGGCGGCACGTCCAGGGCGACGATCGCGAGGTCCCGTGCGGTGGTCATGAGCGGCTCCACGTCTGTCGGCCGGGTGCGGGGCGAGGGTGCCAGGACCGCGGGTCCTTCCGTCCTCGGTCGATTCTCTCCGCGATCGGCCCCCGATGACCATGGGATGCGGGAATCCGCCTCGACGCGCAGCCGCACGCACCGGCACCCCGGGTCGTCGGCCGCCCTGACCCGGCCGTGTGCCGAGCGCCGACCGAGGTTCTCAAGACGCCGCCGGCGACCTCGGCCTCGACACCCCGGCCGCCCGGCTGCCGCAGGCATGAAGCCGAGCTGTGGGGCCGCTTAAGAAATCCTCGATGGACCAGGGCGGCGTCGTACGGCAGATTGCTGGGCGTTCCCACCCCTCGTACCCACAGGAGCCGTAGCGTGAAGGCGCTGGTCAAGGAGAGGGCCGAGCCCGGGCTCTGGCTCGCGGACGTCCCGGAGCCCGCCGTCGGACCCGGCGATGTGCTGATCAAGGTGCTGCGCACGGGGATCTGCGGCACCGATCTGCACATCCGGAACTGGGACGGCTGGGCCCAGCAGGCGATCCGCACCCCGCTCGTCCTCGGGCACGAGTTCGTCGGCGAGGTCGTCGAGACCGGGCGCGACGTCCAGGAGATCCAGGTCGGGGACCGGGTGAGCGGCGAGGGGCACCTCGTCTGCGGGAAGTGCCGCAACTGCCTCGCCGGGCGGCGGCACCTGTGCCGGGCCACGATCGGCCTCGGTGTCGGGCGGGACGGGGCCTTCGCCGAGTACGTGGCCCTGCCCGCGGCCAATGTGTGGGTGCACCGGGTGCCGGTGGAACTCGACGTGGCCGCGATCTTCGACCCGTTCGGCAACGCCGTGCACACCGCGTTGTCCTTCCCACTGGTCGGCGAGGACGTGCTGATCACCGGGGCGGGACCGATCGGCCTGATGGCCGCGGCGGTCGCCCGGCACGCGGGTGCCCGCAACGTCGTGATCACCGACGTCAGCGAGGAGCGCCTGGAGCTGGCCCGCAAGATCGGGGTGAGCCTCGCGCTCAATGTGTCGGAGGCACAGATCGTGGACGGGCAGCGGGAGTTGGGGCTGCGCGAGGGCTTCGACATCGGCCTGGAGATGTCCGGCCGCCCCGAGGCGCTGCGCGACATGATCGCCAACATGACCCACGGCGGCCGGATCGCGATGCTGGGGCTGCCGGCCGCGGAGTTTCCTGTGGACTGGGCCCGGATCGTCACCTCGATGATCACCCTCAAGGGCATCTACGGCCGTGAGATGTTCGAGACCTGGTACGCGATGTCGGTCCTCCTGGAGGGCGGCCTCGACCTCGCCCCCGTGATCACCGGCCGGTACGGCCACCGCGACTTCGAGGCGGCGTTCGCCGACGCGGCGAGCGGCCGCGGCGGCAAGGTCATCCTCGACTGGACCAACTGACCTAGGGACTGACGATGTTCGACTCCGTGCGCGACGACCTGCGCGCCACCCTCGACGAGATCCGCGCCGCCGGACTGCACAAGCCCGAGCGCGTGATCGACACCCCGCAGTCGGCGACCGTGAACGTCTCCGCGGGCGGCCGCCCCGGTGAGGTCCTCAACTTCTGCGCCAACAACTACCTCGGCCTCGCCGACCACCCCGAGGTGGTCGCCGCCGCGCACGCCGCGCTGGACCGCTGGGGCTACGGCATGGCCTCGGTCCGCTTCATCTGCGGCACCCAGGAGGTGCACAAGGAGCTGGAGGCCCGCCTGTCCGCCTTCCTCGGGCAGGAGGACACGATCCTGTACTCCTCCTGCTTCGACGCCAACGGCGGTGTCTTCGAAACCCTGTTGGGCCCCGAGGACGCGGTGATCTCCGACGCCCTGAACCACGCGTCCATCATCGACGGCATCCGCCTGTCCAAGGCCCGCCGCTACCGCTACGCCAACCGTGATCTCGCCGATCTGGAAAGGCAGTTGAAGGACGCCTCCGACGCGCGTCGGCGTCTGGTCGTCACCGACGGCGTCTTCTCCATGGACGGTTACGTGGCGCCCCTGCGCGAGATCTGCGACCTCGCCGACCGGTACGACGCCATGGTCATGGTCGACGACTCGCACGCCGTCGGCTTCGTCGGCCCCGGCGGGCGCGGCACCCCCGAGCTGCACGGCGTGATGGACCGTGTCGACATCATCACCGGCACCCTCGGCAAGGCCCTCGGCGGCGCATCGGGCGGGTACGTCGCCGCCCGCGCCGAGATCGTCGCCCTGCTGCGCCAGCGCTCACGGCCGTACCTCTTCTCCAACACGCTCGCCCCGGTGATCGCCGCGGCCTCCCTGAAGGTCCTGGACCTGCTGGAGTCGGCCGACGACCTGCGGGTGCGGCTGCGCGAGAACACGGCCCTGTTCCGTCGGCGCATGACGGAGGAGGGCTTCGAGATCCTCCCCGGCGACCACGCCATCGCGCCCGTGATGATCGGCGACGCCTCCCGGGCGGGCCGGCTGGCGGAGCTGCTGCTGGAGCGCGGGGTGTACGTGATCGGGTTCTCCTACCCGGTGGTGCCGCAGGGCCAGGCGCGGATCCGCGTCCAGCTGTCGGCCGCGCACTCCACCGAGGACGTGAACCGCGCGGTGGAGGCCTTCGTCGCGGCCCGCGCGGAGCTCGGGGACTGAGCCGGGCTCGGCACGTGAGCCGGGCTGGGCGGCTGCACCGGGCTCGGGGACTCAGCGGCCCCGAGCGCCGAGCCGGACCACGCGGGTGCATTTGAGACAATCAGTCGCATGATCGAAGCGCGGCGGCTCCACATCCTGCGTGCGGTGGCCGACCACCGTACGGTGACGGCGGCTGCCGCCGCGCTGTATCTCACGCCCTCCGCGGTCTCCCAGCAGCTGACGGCGCTGGAGCAGGAGACCGGCCACCGGCTCGTCGAGCGGGGCGCGAAAGGCGTACGGCTGACCGCCGCCGGCGAGATCCTGCTCAGCCACACCAACGCGGTCCTCGCCCAGCTGGAGCGGGCGGAGGCCGAACTCGCCGCGTACGGTGCGGGGGAGGCCGGCACGGTCACCGTCGCGTCCTTCGCGACCGGCATCGCGCTGGTCGTGGCGCCCGCGGTGACCCGGCTCGCCAGGACCGCCCCCGGTATCCGCCTGCGGGTCCAGGACGCCGAGGGCGACGCCAGCCTGCCGATGGTGCTGGACCGGCAGGTCGACGTGGCGGTCGCGGTGGAGTACCGCGGGGCCCCGCCGGCCGATGACCCCCGCCTGGCGCACGTGCCCCTGTACGCCGAGCCCTTCGACGCGGTCGTCCCGGCCGGCCACCGGCTCGCCGACGCGGGCGAGGTGCCGCTGGCGGAGCTCGCCAAGGACCCCTGGATCGGCCCCTACCCAGGCAACCCCTGCCATGACGTGGTGGTGCTGGCCTGCGAGAACGCCGGTTTCCAGCCCGGCCTGGAGCACTCCTCGGACGACTTCCGCGCGGTGGTGGCCCTCGCCTCGGCGGGCGCCGGGGTGGCGCTGGTGCCGCGCTCGGCGCTGCGCGGGATGGACCTCGCGGGGGTGGTCGTACGACCGGTGGACGGGCCGGCACCGACACGGCGGGTGTTCGCGGCGGTGCGGCGGGGGGCGGAAGACCATCCGCTGATCCGGCCGGTGCTGGAGGCGCTGGGCGAGGCGGCCGGGGCGTAGCCGCCGACTGAAAGCCTGACCGAGAGCTTGGCTGAGATCTTGGGGTGATGCGGGCGGCCGCGGAGCGCGCGGCGGCCGGAGATCTTGACTGAGAGCTCACGGAAACCTCCCTGTTTCATATCAGGGATAACGTCCCGGATATGAAACATGACGTGGTCCCGAGCGAGGTCGACTCCGTCGATGTCCGACTCGCCGCCCGGCTGGCCTTGCTGCGGGCCGAACGCGGCTGGTCCCTGGGGGAGTTGGCCGAACGCAGCGGAGTCAGCAAGTCGACTCTCTCGCGTGCCGAGCGGGCCGAGATCAGTCCGACCGCCTCGCTGCTGAACCGGCTCTGCGGGGTGTACGGGCGGACCATGTCGCAGCTGCTCAGCGAGGTCGAGGCCGAGCCCGCCCCCTTGGTGCGCGGCGCCGAGCAGACGGTGTGGGAGGACGCCGCCTCCGGGTTCGTGCGGCGGTCCGTGTCCCCGCCGCATCCCGGGCTGCGCGGCGAACTCGTCGAGGGGCGTCTCGCCGCCGGCGCCGACATCTCCTACGACCGCCCGCCCGTGCCCGGTCTCGAACAGCACATCTGGGTCCTGGCGGGCGCGCTCGACGTCACCGCGCAGGGAGCCGACCACCATCTCGACACCGGGGACTGCCTGCGGCTGCGGGTTTGGGGACCGACCCGGTTCCGCTGCCCGGGCCCCGACGCGGCGCGGTACGCACTGGCGGTGGTGCTGCCGTGAGCGCGACCCACCTGGACGAGGCCCAATTGACGGAACACGTCGAGGAGTTGGCCGAGCTGCTGGTCGACACCGTGGACGGCGGTGCCTCCATCGGATTCCTCGCGCCCCTCGACCGGGCCGTGGCCGTCGCCTGGTGGAAGGGGCGCGCGGCCGCGGTGACCGCCGGACAGCTGGCCGTGTGGGCCGCCTTCGACGACCACCGCGTGGTCGGCACGGTCAGTCTGGCCTTCCCCGACAAGCCCAACTCCCGCCACCGCGCCGAGCTGGTCAAGCTGATGGTGCACCGGAGTGCCCGTGGACGTGGTCTCGGTCGCACGCTCCTCGGAGTCGCGGAAGAGGCCGCCGCCGCGGCCGGCATCACCCTGCTCCACCTCGACACCGAGACCGACAGCCCCGCCGAACGCCTCTACGACTCGGCGGGCTGGGTCCGGGCCGGGGTCATCCCCGACTACGCGGCCGATCCCGGCGGAGCGCTGCGGCCGACGACGCTGTATTACAAGCGGCTGGGTGCGACCGCTCCCACCGGGTGATCGGCGCCCGCTCCCACCGGGTGGTCGGCGACGGCGGCCCCACCAGGTGATGGGCGAATGTCCTGCCAGGCGATCGGCGCCCCCTCCCACCAGGTGATTGTCAGTGCGGGCCGCTACCGTGCCTGTCATGCCGGACGCCGAAGACGTACGCAGTATCGCCCTGTCCCTGCCGGACACCACGGAGAAGATCGCCTGGAGCATGCCCACGTTCCGGGTCGCGGGTAAGATGTTCGCCACATTGCCCGAGGACGAGACCTCCCTCGCCGTGCGCTGCCCCAAGGAGGAGCGCGACGAACTGGTGCTGGCGGAACCGGGAAAGTTCTGGATCGCCGACCACGAGGCGCAGTTCGCGTGGGTGCGCGCCTACCTGTCCGCGATCGAGGACGAGGCGGAACTGAAGGACATCCTCGCCGACTCCTGGCGTCAGGCGGCCCCGTCGCGGCTGCTCGACGCGTATCCGGCGCTCGGGCTGCCGGACGAGCCCAGAAGGCGAGATCCCGTGCCCGGCCGGGACCAAGGCCGAGCGGAAACGGGTGCGCGACCATCGACCCGAGTGCGGTATGGTTTCTTTGCGCGTTCGGCCAGGGGAAACCCCAGGTCAGACGGGCACCGGGACGTGGCGCAGCTTGGTAGCGCACTTGACTGGGGGTCAAGGGGTCGCAGGTTCAAATCCTGTCGTCCCGACCAGCTTCACGCAGGTCGGAGGCCGTTTTCCCATTGATGGGAAAACGGCCTTTCCCATGCCACTTCCCATGGCCCTTTTCGTGGCCCTTTACATCTCTTGGATCTCTCAGTCCCGTCGGGAGCCGTCCGTGTAGAGCGGGAACGCCGCGGCCAGCTTCTCGACCCGCGTGCGCAGCTCGTCCGCGGGGCGTTCGCCCTTCAGGCACTCCGCGATGATGTCGGCGACCTCACGGAACTCCGTCTCGCCGAAACCGCGGGTGGCCAGGGCGGGGGTGCCGATGCGCAGCCCCGAGGAGACCATGGGCGGACGTGGGTCGAACGGCACTGCGTTGCGGTTGACCGTGATGCCGATGCGGTGCAACCGGTCCTCGGCCTGCTTGCCGTCGAGCTCGGAGTTCCTCAAGTCGACCAGGATCAGGTGCACTTCGGTGCCGCCGGTCAGGACGGTGATCCCGGCTTCGGCGACATCGTCGGCGAGCAGCCGGCCGGCGAGGATCTTCGCACCCCGCAGGGTGCGCCGCTGCCGCTCCCTGAACTCCTCCGAGGCGGCCACCTTGAAGGCCACCGCCTTCGCCGCGACGACATGCTCCAGCGGTCCGCCCTGCTGCCCCGGGAAGACCGCCGAGTTGATCTTCTTGGCCAGGTCGGCCCGGCTCAGGATCACACCGCCGCGCGGACCGCCGAGGGTCTTGTGGGTGGTGGTCGTGACGACATCGGCGTACGGCACCGGGTTCGGATGCAGCCCCGCGGCCACCAGGCCGGCGAAGTGCGCCATGTCCACCATCAGATACGCGCCCACCGCGTCCGCGATCCGGCGGAACTCCGCGAAGTCCAGCTGCCGGGGGTAGGCCGACCACCCCGCGACGATCATCTTCGGCCGGTGTTCGATGGCGAGCCGTTCGACCTCGTCCATGTCGACGCGGAGATCGGACTCGCGCACGTGGTAGGGCACAGCGTCGTACAGCTTGCCCGAGTAGTTGAGGCGCATGCCGTGGGTCAGATGCCCGCCGTGGGCCAGGTCGAGCCCGAGGATGGTGTCGCCGGGCTGCAACAGGGCGAACATCGCGGCCGCGTTGGCCTGGGCGCCCGAGTGCGGCTGGACGTTGGCGGCCTCGGCGCCGAAGAGCTCCCTGACGCGGGCGATGGCCAACCGCTCGATGACATCGACGTGTTCACAGCCGCCGTAGTAGCGGCTGCCCGGGTAGCCCTCGGCGTACTTGTTGGTCAGGACCGAGCCCTGGGCCTCCATGACCGCGGCCGGGGCGAAGTTCTCCGAGGCGATCATCTCGAGGGTGGACTGCTGGCGGTGCAGCTCGGCGCCGACCGCAGCGGCGACCTCCGGGTCGAGTTCCTCGAGCGGGAGGGAGAGGGAGGCGGTGGGCGTGGTGAGCGGCGTACTCGTTGCCATCTGTGCACCATTCTGAGAGTCAACTCATGGGCAACTGATATATCAACCTGTGCGGTAAAGTATGGGAGCTTGTGGGGACCGGTCAAGGGGGCATCCATGCAGCAGGTCGCGGCCGAGGCCGAGGAGCTGTCGCTCGCCGAGCGCGCGTACCGCGCCATCCGCGACCGGCTCGTCATGCTGGAGATCCGCCCCGGAGCGCCGATCAACGAGGAGCAGCTGGGCCAGTTGCTCGGCGTCGGCCGCACGCCGGTGCGCGAGGCGCTCAAGCGGCTCCAGTACGAACGCCTGATCACGACATACCCGCGGCGCGGCACCTTCGCCACCGAGGTCAACATCACCGACCTGGCACACATCTCCGAGGTCCGCCTGGAACTGGAGCCCCTGGCCGCCGCCCGGGCCGCGCGGCGCGCCACGGCCGGCGACCGGGCGCACCTGGCGGCACTGCGAGCGGAACTGGAGGACGGAGGCCTCGGCCGGGACCCCGCCGAGCTGATGCGGCTGGACCTCCGGGTGCACCGGGCCGTCTACACCGCCACGCACAACCCGTACCTGGAGGACACCCTCGTCCGCCACGACAACCTGGCCACCCGCATCTGGTGCCTGTTCGTGGACCGGCTGTCCGGCATGGCGGGACATGTCGAGGAGCACGGCCCGCTGATCGGGGCGATCGTGGCCGGGGACGCCGACCGCGCGGCACAGCTCGCCCGCAGCCATGTGGAGGGCTTCGAGCGGGCCGTGCGCGAGGCCATCTGAATCCGGCCCGTCCGCACCCGCCTCAGACGCCGGCCCCGTCGCCGTCGAGGTCGGTGCACTGCCGCACCACCCGCAGCTCGTCGCCCTCGAAGCGCATCTCGTACAGCTTCCCGCGCGCGTTCTCGAAGGGGCGGTGCAGGATCATCATCAGCCGTCCGTCGAAGGCCCGGAACAGCATGCCGTGCCCGCTGTCGTCCCGGACCAGCGGCCGCCGTTGCTCCCAAGGCCCTTGCAGCTCACCGGACTTGGAGACGGCGTAGGTCTGCACGTAAGCACCGCTGACGGTGCCGTCCGCACCCGCCGTGTTCTTCTCGTACGTGGACCAGAGCATGAGGAGGCCGCCGTCGGGGGTGCGATGGAGTTGGGGGCCGTCGGTGACGTAGGGCGCGAGCTGGTGCGGTACGCCCGCGGGGATCTGCTCACCGAGCCAGGACGCGTCCGAGCCCTTGAACAGGAAGACGGGGTCACCGATCGTCGTGGTGAGATCCGGAGCCAACCGGACGGCCTCCATGGTCCCGTCCACGGTCTGGAGCCACTCGTGCGCGTACACCATCCAGGGCTGCCCGGCCGGATCGACGTGGAGCGTGCCGTCGAGGGTCATGAGGTGCGCGGGCGGGGTGGGTCCGGTCGGGTCGACGACGGTGAAGGGGCCCAGCAGCGAGTCGGACACGGCGGTGACCGTCCCGCGTGCGTGGTTCGGCAGCTGGAAAGGCGTGCCCCACCGCCCGGCCGGCGGCACCGGCAGCGGTCGGCTCTCGTCGTGCAGGGTGGTGAACAGGTAGTAACGGCCGCCCCAGGCGTGCACCTCCGGCGCCCATCCGCCCTCCCGCGCCCAGAGCCCCTCCTGCTCGTCGGTCCGGAACACCACCACAGGCCGCGTCCACTCGCGCAGATCACGACTGCGGTAGACCATCGTCCCGACCCCCTCCACCCCCGACACCGACGGCTCGTTGGAGGTGAAGAGGTAGTACGTCCGCGTCCCCTCGTGGGCGACGACGAACGGATCGTGCAACGGCATGTCGGGCAGCCACAGGGGCTCGGTGTCGGTCACGGTCGCACGATACGTGGGTGTCGTGATCAGCCGGCCGAGAGGCTTGGGGTGGTCGCGCATGCGGTTCCCCCAGTGCATGCAGAGCCCCTGGCCGTCGTCCGTACCTGGTCCGGTCCGTACGACAGCGGGGCTCCGCGGCCCGTCACCCTGTGGCTTTCACCGGGGCAGACCCGGGTGAGACGGACCGCCACCGTCTCGCCGACCGTCACCTGCCGGCCGTAGTCCGGGCTGCTCGAAGGCGGCGTCGAGCTTCTTGACGTAGCCCTGGGGGCCGAACTCCACCGCGGAGACGGTGCAGGTGCCGGTCAGCTGGTTGCAGCCGCGGCCGTTGCCGCTGAGGTCCAGGGTCCACCAGTCGCCGTTCGCTCCGTCGACGGAGAGGGTGACCACCCCGTGAGTGTTCCCCCTGGTGAGATGACATGGGCCTCGTTCACCGACCCCGTGGTCACACGCATGCGTTCGCACACTTGTGCGTGTATTGCCGTCGGCGAGGCGAGCCTGTCAACCAGGGCGCTGTGCGACAACTGTGCTTCAGGTGTGATGAGTTGAGGTTTCAGCCAACCGGGCGCTGGAGGCGGACCGTCATCTCCACCCGTACGTCGTCCCCCGCGTCGAGTCCCTCCGGCTTGCGTACGGCGTTCTTGAGGGGGAGCAGGTAGCCGCCGTCCTTCGGGAAGAGCGAGGTCGTGAAGGTGGTCTCGCCGATGTGGGCCTCGACCGGGATCACGCCCCAGCCGTACGTGGCCGCCCTCGCCACCTCGCC
Organism: Streptomyces sp. NRRL B-3229; assembly: GCF_000719505.1. NCBI lineage: Bacteria > Bacillati > Actinomycetota > Actinomycetes > Kitasatosporales > Streptomycetaceae > Streptomyces > Streptomyces sp. NRRL B-3229. The sequence goes on from NZ_JOGP01000003.1 coordinate 249,444, forward strand.
GATGTCGGCGGACTCCTGGTCGGGCACCGGGACGAAGTAGTAGGGGGCCGGGCCGCGCCATTCGATCACCCGGCCGGTGAAGGTGAGCCGCATGGGTCCCCCGTCGGTTCGAAGACGTCAGGAGACGTTGTACCGCGCCGCGACGTCCGTGAGGTAACCCCGCAGCAGGATCTTCGCCTCTTCCAGCAGTGCCGCGTCCCCCTTGACGTCCCGGCGGAACGCCTCCTGCGCGAGGGCGTCGGCGGCGAGTACGGCCGCGTGGCAGACGCGGGCCAGGGTGTCGTCGTCCTCGGCGAGACGCAGGGTGAGCAGGATGCGGCGGATCCCGTCGGCCATCCGGCGCTTGTGCTCCCGGTCCGCGGCCCGGGTCCGCTCGGTCAGTCCGCTGCCGAACCACAGGGCGCGGAAGCCGTGCTCGGTGCGGTAGATCTCCGCGTACGCGTCGATGAGGACGCCGACCGGGTCCTCCCAGCGCTCGGTGGCCGCGGCCGAAGCGAGCGCGTCCATCGCCGCTTCCAGCTTCGCGAAGTAACCGGCCGCCAGCGCCTCGATGATCGCACCGCGGTCGGGCAGGTACTGGTACAGCGAGCCGACCGACACCCGCGCCTCGGACGCGATCCGGGTCGTGGTGAGCGCCTCCACGCCCTCCTCGACCAGGATGCGCTCCGCGGCGTCCAGCACCCTGGCCAGCCGGGCCCGGCTGCGGGCCTGCTGGGGGGTGCGGCGCAGGGAGGCGATCCAGGCGGCGGGGTCGGCGCCCGGGGCGGACTCGGCCACGGGACCACCTCCGAACGTGAACGTGACTTTGTTTCACGTTTAGGTTAGCGTCGCGCGCATGACCGACTCAAGCCCGGTGCTGAGCGAGGAACGGGTCGCCGTGGCGGCCGCCTGTCGCCGTCTGGGGGCCGAGGGCCTGCTCATCGGTACGGCCGGCAACGTCAGCGTGCGGGTCGAGGACCGGGTCGCCATCACCGCGACCGGAGCCGTCCTCGCCGAGCTCACCCCGGAGCAGGTGACCGTCGTGGACCTCGACGGCGAGATCGTGGCCGGAGACCTGCTGCCCACCTCGGAGCTCGACCTCCACCTCGGTGTCTACCGGCGCTACGGCACCACGGCCGTCGTGCACACCCACGCCCCGATGGCCACCGCCCTCTCCCTCGTCCTCGACGAACTGCCCTGCATCCACTACCAGTTGCTCGCGCTCGGCGGCACCGTCCGGGTCGCGCCCTACGCCACCTTCGGCACCCCGGAACTCGCCGAGTCGGTCCTCACCGCGCTGGAGGGGAGAGGTGCCGCCCTGATGGCCAACCACGGTGCCGTCACCCATGCCCCGACCCTCGACAAGGCCGTCGAGCACGCGCTGCTCCTCGAATGGGCCTGCGGTGTGTACCAGCGCGCGGCCGTCCTCGGGACGCCGCGCGCCCTCGACGAACAGCAGCAGATCGCGGTGATCGAGGCCGCCCTCGCCCGCAACTACGGCACCACGCAATCCGCTCAGGAGGGGAACAGATGAACGTCGTCACCATGGGTGTGCACGTACTGGACGTGCTGGTCCGGCCGGTCGAGGAGATACCCGAGGGGCAGGGCGCGACCCTGGTCGAGGACATCCGGATGACCGCCGCCGGCACGGCGGCCGGCACCGCCCTCACCCTCGCCAAGCTGGGCGCCTCGGTCCGCACCACCGGAGCGATCGGCACCGACCCCACGGGCGACCTGCTGATCCAGCTGCTGCGGAAGGCGGGCATCGACACCGAACTGCTGGTGCGGCGCCGGGACACCGCCACCTCCGCGAGCGTCCTGCCGATCCGCCCCAACGGCGACCGCCCCTCCCTCCACCTGCTCGGCGCCAACATCACCTACGGCCTCGACGACATCCCCTGGGACGCGGTCGCCGAAGCTAGCCATCTGCACCTCGGCGGACCCGAACTCATCGGCGCCGACGTCGCCGTCCGCGTCCTGGCACACGCCAAGGACCACGGCGTCGTCACCTCGGTCGACCTCCTCGCCCCGGGCTACCTCGGCACCTTCGACCAGATCGAGCCGCTGCTCCCGTACATCGACTTCCTGCTCCCCAACGACGACCAGGTCGTCGGCTTCAGCGAGGAGGAGGACCTCGTCACCGGCGCCAGGAAGTTCCTGGCCGGCGGGGTGGGCCTGGTCGCGGTCACCCGCGGCGGCGAAGGCGCCCTCCTGGTCACGGCCGAGGACACCGAGACGATCCCCGCCTTCGAGGTCGAGGTCGTCGACACCACCGGCTGCGGCGACGCCTTCTCCGCGGGCTTCCTGCGCGGGGTGAGCCTGGGCCGTACGCCCCGCGAGGCGGCCGTCCTCGGCAGTGCCGCCGCCGCGCTCGTCGCCCAGGGACTGGGCAGCGACCACGGGGAGTTCGACCTCGCGGAGGCCGACGAGTTCGCCATGACGAGCAAGATCCGCGCCTAGTCGGCACGGTGGGGAGGAGCGCGGAATGGGCGTGCGGCGCCCGGTGTTGCCGCAGCATCGAGTTCCGTCCGCACCGCCGCACTCCCGGGAGTACCCATGCCCCGCTCCGAAGCCCGCGTCGCCACCGACCGCCCGCACCGCTACGCCAAGCAGCTCGCCTCACATCTCGGGCGTCGCTCCACGACCAGCTGGGACGAGGAGAGCGGTGAGGGCAGCCTGCTCTTCCAGAACGGAGGCAGGGGCTCCCTCACCGCAACCGAGGGCGCGCTGCTGCTGACGCTGGAGACGGAGTCCGAGCACCTCGACCTCCTGGAGGGGGTGGTCGGCAGCCACCTGGTCCGCTTCGGCACCAAGGACGAACTCGTCGTCGCCTGGACACGGGACGGCGGCGAGCCGGGCACCACCCAGCGCAAGGAATCCGACTGAGCGGGTCAGATCACGCAGCCGACATGGGCCAGCGCCTGCTTGAGCAGCACTCCGTGCCCGCCGGGCATCTCGCTCTCCACCGCCGGTGACAAGGCCTCCTGCGGGCTGAACCACACCAGGTCCAGGGCGTCCTGGCGAGGTCGGCAGTCACCGGTCACCGGAACGACGTAGGCGAGGGACACCGCGTGCTGGCGCGGGTCGTGGTACGGCGTGACCCCGTGAGTCGGGAAGTACTCCGCCACCGTGAACGGCTGGAGCGAGGAGGGAATCCGGGGCAGCGCCACGGGCCCCAGGTCCTTCTCCAGGTGGCGCAGCAGGGCGTCCCGGACCCGCTCGTGGTGCAGAACGCGGCCGGAGACCAGGGTCCGGCTGACCGTTCCGTCGGGTCCGATGCGCAGCAGCAGGCCGACGCTGGTGACTTCGCCGCTGTCGTCGACGCGCACGGGCACCGCCTCGACGTACAGGATGGGCATCCGGGCGCGCGCCTGCTCGAGGTCGTCGGCGCTCAGCCAGCCGGGCGTGGTATCGGTCAAGTCAGACATTGCTAGATCATACTTTCCGGGGACGGCGGGCGCTCAGGCGCGCCCGCCTGGTGGGACGGGGGCGGGGCAGGAAGTCCATAGAGGCGACGGGCGTTGTCCCCGCTCGTCCAGGCCGCGAGGCGCACCGCGTCCGGCAGGCTCAGCTCGTCGGCGTCCACCCGCTCCTGGAGCAGCGCGCCCAGCCCCTGCCGGAAGGACAGCGCGCCGAGCAGATGGAACTCGGCCAGTCCGTACGCGTCCGAGCTGTACAGGAGCTTGCGGAACGGGGTGATCTCCAGCGCCTCCGCCAGGATCGCCCGAGACCGCGCCGGGCCGACATGGTGGAGGGTGAGACCGACGTCCAGGTACACCTGCTCGAACACCGCGGCGAGATAGGCGGCCTGCCGCTGGTACGGCCAGCAGTGCAGCAGCAGGACCGGTACGGTGCCCGCGGTCAGGTGCAGCCAGTCCGTGAGCAGGGTCGGGTCGACGCGGTGCATCCGGATGTCGCTGTCGCCGAACCCGGTGTGCAGCTGGAGCGGCAGGCCCAGGTCCACGGCGGTCCACAGCAGATGCCGTACGAGCACCGGATCGGCGAGTCGGCCACCGCGGGCCAGCCAGTCCCCGGCCGCGCGGGTGACCTCCTGCTCGGTGGGCCGGGCCGGGTCCAGGGCGAAGCCGGTGCGGTAGGCGGCGACCGACTTCACGGCCACCACACCGGGCCGTCCCACCGCCTCCAGGGCCGCCGCGCGGAACACGTCGGCGTACGACCGTGCCGTCACGCCCCGCGCCGCGACCGCCTCGGCGACGCTCTCCAGCCGGACGACCTCGTACGCCGTCCCGCCCGCCGCCTCCGCCAGCTGAGCCGGGGTGCTGAGACGTTCCGGCAGATATCCGGTGTCCACACAGAGGACGTCCGTGCCCGCGGCGGCCAGGAAGCGGCGGTCGACCTCCTGCACCCCGAGTTCGGCGCGCCGGGCCAGGTAGTCCTCGGGCGAGGCGTGGCGGGGCAGGTCCAGTACGGGCGCGCAGTGACGGCGGACCGCCACGCCGACCGGGCTGTCGAACGGGGAGATCCCGGGCCAGGCCGCGCCCTCGGTGAGCAGCGACTCGAAACCCTGGCGGTCGAGAGGGTCGGTGACGACCCCGTGGCAGTGGTGGTCCACGAGACGGGCGGCGGCGAGGGCCTCGTGGACGGGATGCGTGCCCGGACCCGGGGTGTGCTGGGGACGTCCGCTCATCTCAGTACTTCCAGCGGTACGCCGCCGCGATCTGTTCGTCGTCCAGGTCGGCCACGGCATCGCTCTCCCCGAAGCGCACGGCGACCACGGCGTCGGCGAGGGCCGGGCCGAGCGCGGCCCGCAGCCGTTCGTCGGCGCGGAACGCCCGTACCGCCTGGGACAGCGAGGTCGGCAGCCGGCGTACGCCCGCCGCGGCGGCCTGGTCGGCGGGGAGCAGGGCCGGATCGCCGGTGACCTCCCGGGGCAGCGGCATGGCCGAGGCCAGTCCGTCGAGACCGGCGGCGATCAGGCCGGTGAAGGCGAGATACGGGTTGGCGGCCAGGTCGACCGGCTTCAGCTCCAGGTTCGCGGACCGGTCGGTCAGGCCCGCCGTGCCGGTGACGATCCGGACGGCCGCCTCCCGGGTCTCCCGGCCCCAGACGCTGAACACGCCCGCCCACTGGGACGGTTTGAGCCGCAGATAGCTGGCGGGGCTCGGCGCGGTCAGGGCGGTGAGGGCGTGCAGATGGGCGAGCACACCCGCGATGAACGACTCCGCGTCCGCGGTCATGCCGTAGCGGCCCGTGCCGCCGGAGTGCAGGTTCACGCCGTCGCGCCAGGCGGAGAGGTGGAGATGGCCGCCGTTGCCGACGCCTTCCGCGAACACCGCCGGGGCGAAAGAGACGACGAGCCCGTGGCGTTGGGCCACCGCCCGGATCGTCTGGCGGACCAGCACACTGACGTCGGCCGCCGCCACCGGGTCCAGCGCGCTCGTCGAGATCTCGAACTGCCCGGCCGCGTACTCGGGATGGAGCTGCTCCACCTCGATGCCCTGCTGGGCGCAGGCCGCCAGCAGGTCGGCGGTGTAGTCGCCGAGTTCGACCTGCCGGACGGCGCCGTACGCCGGGCCCCACGCGGCGGGCTTGAAGTCACCGTCGGCCACCGGGCCCTGGCCCACCGCCCACTCGATCTCGACGCCCGCCCTGAAGGTGATCCGGTGCCGCTCGGCGGCCTCGGTGACGATCCGCCGCAGCACCGTGCGGGAGCAGCCCGGATGCGGCTCGCCCTCCTGGGTGATCCGGTCGACCGGCGCCCAGGCCCAGCCGGGCTGCCCGGCCAGGGCCACCAGCCGGTCGAGGTCGGGGTAGAGGCGCAGATCGCCGTCGGGGGAGCCCAGGGTGTCGGTGGTGACGATGGAGTCGTTCGCCAGGAAGGTGTCGAACACCGGTGACATGCCCACGCCCCAGGCCGCCGCGGCGGGCAGCTTGGCCGTCGGCACGGTCTTCACCCGGCAGACGCCCGCCGTGTCGACGTAGGCGAGGACCACACCGTGCACACCCTTCTTGGTGAGCTCCTCGCCCAGGACGGTCGCCCGGTCGACATCACCGGGACGTCCGCCGGGGACGGGGTCGGCAAGGGTGGTCATACGTCCTCCACGACGGGCTCGGCCGGATCGGATCCCGCGTCAGGGTTTCACGGCCACCGCGCCGTACTGCGGTACCACGGCCGGGGAGTCCGAGTCGGCACGCCACTGGGAGCACGAGACCAGGCCCGGTTCGAGCAGTTGAAGGCCCTCGAAGAAGGAGGCGATGTCCGCTCCGCTGCGGGCGGTGATCGGCGGAGTGGCGTTCTCGTTCCAGAACTTCATGGCCGGGATCTGGCCCTCGCCGCCCAGTTCGGGGTCGAACGTCGGGTGCGTCAGGGCGAGATGGCTGCCCGAGGGCAGCGCGGCCATGACCTCGCGGGCGATCCGGCGGGCCTCGTCGGTGTCGAGGACGAAGTTGAGGATGCCGAGCATCATCACCGCGACCGGCTTGCTGAAGTCCAGGGTCCGGGAAGCGCGTTCCAGGATGGTCGCCGGGTCGTGGACGTCGGCGTCGATGTAGTCGGTGACGCCCTCGTGGGTGCTGGTCAGCAGGGTGCGGGCGTGGACCAGCACGATGGGGTCGTTGTCGACGTAGACGATCCGCGCGTCGGGCGCGATGCGCTGCGCGATCTGGTGGGTGTTGTCCACGGTCGGCAGCCCGGTGCCGATGTCGAGGAACTGCCGGATGCCCTGCTCCTCGGCGAGGAAGCGCACCGAGCGGCCCAGGAACCAGCGGTCCGCGCGGGCGATCTCGCGGATGATCGGGAACATCCCGGCGACATGGTCGCCGACATGCTGGTCGACCTCGTAGTTGTCCTTGCCGCCGATCCAGTAGTTCCACACGCGCGCGTTGTGCGCCACACCTGTGTTCAGCCTCGCCGATACGCCCGACGGGGTGTGGCTCTCGCTCACGACAGTGCTCCTTCTCGTGCGGCCGTTGCCGCCATTGTGCCGCCCGATGATCAGCTTGTCCCGGAAACCGCGACCTGAACGCCCCGTCCGGGATGCTCCCTGATCCGCCGGCGGCGACACTGGCCGGGTACGGACCCCCCGGCGCGAGGAGTGCGCATGCTGCCCGGCTTCCTCACCAGGGCGTTCGGGGTGCTGCTCGGCCGGGAGGGACGCTCGCTCCATCTGAAGGCGGCGGGCGGTGCCACGGCCGTCCTGCTCCTCGTGATGCTCCTCGGCTCCTGGGCGGTCGTCGCCGCCGAGGAGGGGGCGCGGGGCGCCAATCTGACCTCGTACCCGAAGGCCCTGTGGTGGTCGGTCGAGACGGCGACCACCGTCGGATACGGCGACTTCTTCCCGGTGACCTGGTGGGGCCGGGTCACCGGCACGGTCGTCATGGTCGTGGGGATCACGACCTACGGCATGGTCACCGCGGCCCTCGCGACCTGGTTCGTGGCACGGGAGCAGAAGCGGCGGCACGGCCCCCACCAGCTCGGCGCGGAGACCCTGCACGCCGTCCACGAGCGCTTCGACCGGCTGGAGGAACTGCTGGGAGCGGCGAGGAGGAAGGACTGACCCGGACCCGGTCGGAGGAGGGCCGGCGCTTGAAGCCGTCAGCGCTTGATGCCGTCAGCGCTTGATGCCGACCGCCCCGTACAGCGACACCGGCTCGCCGTCCTCCCGCTCGTCCGGGCGCCACTGCGACAGGGACACGATCCCCGGCTCCAGCACCTCGAGTCCCTTGAAGAGACGGCTCATTTCGTCGTGCGTGCGCGCCACCAGGGTCACGCCCTTCGCCGTGTACGCCGCGATGCCCGCGTTCACCTTCTCCGGCTCGAAGTCCGCGGTCATCGCGGACAGCACCAGACAACTGCCCGGCGCCAGTGCGTCGACCAGCGTGGCCACCAGTTCCTCGGCGCCGTTCTCGGCGGAGACGAAGTGCAGCAGCGCGATCAGCGACAGCGCGACCGGCTGGTCGAAGTCGATCACGGCCGAGGCCCCTTGGAGGATCCGCTCCGGCTCCCGGGCGTCGGCCTGGATGTAGTGCGTCGCCCCCTCCGGCGTGCCGTGCAGCAGGGCCGCCGCGTGGGCCAGGACGATCGGGTCGTTGTCGACGTACACGATCCGTGCGTCCGGCACGGCGGACTGGGCGATCTGGTGCAGGTTGGGCTCGGTGGGGATGCCGGAGCCGATGTCGAGGAACTGCCGGATCCCCGCCTCCCGTACGACGACCCGGGTGGCCCGCTCCATGAACCGGCGGTTGGCACGCGCCTGCCGGGGGGCGTCGCCCTGGGCGGTGATCTGCCGTCCGAGTTCCTCGTCGACGGGGTAGTTGTCCTTGCCGCCGAGGAACCAGTCGTACACCCGGGCCGGATGCGGCCTGCTCGTGTCGATCCGCCGTCGGGCCGACTCGGTCCCGGTCACACACAGCTCCTCTGCTCGACAGGATGTGCGAGCAGTGTGCCACGACGACCCGGCTGCTCGGGACCGACTTCGGTCATGTCGGCGCCGATCACCGGATGCGTCAACCCGGCTGCTGGAACGGTGGGTTGGAGTTCGCCTGCGGATACGCACACGCGCCCGTGGGCGCCGTCGGGAGTTCCCGTACGGCGCGCACGGGCGCGTGTGCGCGGTTCTTCACCGCGTCCGTGGGGGCGTCACGACCTGAGGGGATCGTGTCCCACGGACATCAGCCGGTGCCTGCGCGGGCTGTCTTCGGCCACGGGCTCGTTCTCCACGTCGACCTCGGCCTCGACGGTCTCCACGACCTGGTACATCACCTCAAGGTCTTCGTCGGTCAGGTCCGTCCGCCGCTTCTGGAGGATCGCCAGGACATGCTGCCCGGTCGGCTCGCCGGCGTGCTCCGGCAGCGGTTCCGAGGACTCGACGGCGTCGCTCACCCGCAACCAGGCGGCGAGTTCCTGCGAGGTCATGTTCACCACGCGGTGGAAGTCCTCCCACAGCGCTTCGAGTTCGAGGGCGTCGGTCATCGCGGTGCGCCTTTCCGTGGGTGGGTGCGCCTTCGGCTCGCGGCTGGTCAGTCCCGGGGCCAGTTCTCGGCCTCGAACATCCAGCGCTGCTTCTCCAGCTCGGCCGTGATGCCGATCAGCAGATCCTGGGTGACCGGGTCGGCCTTCTCGGTGGCTTCGATGCGCTCGCGCAGCCGGCCGATCGCCGCCTCCAGCGTCTCGGCCACCAGCCGCACGACCTCGTCGTCCTTGATCCAGCCGCTCTTCGAGCCGGGCAGCGAGTACGCGGACGCGATCGTCTCCGGACGGCCGTCGGGCGGCAGCCCCAGGGCGGCGGAGCGCTCCGCCACGGTGTCGGAGAAGGTGCGCGCCGTCGCCACCACCTCGTCCAGTTGCAGATGGATGGACCGGAAACGCGGGCCCACGATGTTCCAGTGCGCCTGCTTGCCGATCAGCGACAGGCCGATCAGATCCACCAGGGTGCTCTGAAGGGCCTCCCCGGCCGTCTCGCGGGCCGAGTCGGACAGGGTGCTCTTCACCACAGTCATACCGTGCTCCTCCTTCGGGCATGGTCAGTGCCGGTACGGAGCAGCGCGTCGCGTTCCTGCTCGCAGGTGCCGCCCCACACGCCCGAGGTCTGCCCGGTGCTGAGCGCCCACTCCAGGCACTCGGGGCGGACCGGGCAGCGGGCGCAGACCTGCTTGGCCGCCGCGATGTCGCGCACGGCGGGCCCTACCGTGCCCACGGGGAAGAACAGCTCGGGGTCCTCGCCCACGCAGGCCGCTCGACGCAACCACTCCATGGGGGCGCGGGTGCCCCGGGCGTACTGGTGCAAACAGTGGCGTCTCGGAGTGTGAGCACGTCGCCGGGGAAGTCCGTCACATCCGCGAAGACCCGCGGTCCGGTCTTCCCGTGACCGCCTCCTGCCGGGCGGCGGGAGTGCGCCAACAGGACCACTCGGCGAGACGGCACTTACCGCGGCGGTTACCTGCACTTAGCATCGGTCTCCGCATGAACACGATGACGCTCTGGCACATCTCCGGCTGGGAGTTCGCCGCGCTCGCCGCCGCGGCCCTGCTCGTCGGCTTCTCCAAGACGGCCGTCAGCGGGGCCAACACGGTCAGCCTCGCGATCTTCGCCGCCGTACTGCCCGCCCGCGCCTCCACGGGTGCGCTGCTGCCGATCCTGATCGCCGGTGACGTGCTCGCGGTGCTCACCTACCGACGGCACGCCCACTGGCCGACGCTCTGGCGGCTGTTCCCGGCGGTCGCGGTCGGCGTGGTCGCGGGCACCGTGTTCCTGGAGTGGGCGGACGACGGGATCGTACGGACCTCGATCGGCGCGATCCTGCTGCTGATGGCCGGGGTGACGGTCTGGCGCCGCCGCACGGCCGACGCGGAGGAGGAACCCGACTCGGTCGCCACCCGCGCGGGCCGTGTCAAGGCCCGCTCCTACGGCGTCCTCGGCGGCTTCACCACCATGGTCGCCAACGCCGGCGGGCCGGTGATGTCGATGTACCTGCTGTCGGCGGGCTTCCGCAAACTCGGCTTCCTCGGCACCTCGGCGTTCTTCTTCCTCATCGTCAACGTCTCCAAGGTGCCCTTCAGCCTCGGCCTCGGTCTGATCGACGGCCACTCCCTGCTGCTCGACCTCGCCCTCGTGGTGTTCGTCGTACCGGGCGCGTTCATCGGCAAATGGGCGGTGAACCGCATCAACCAGCGCCTCTTCGAGCGGTTGGTGATCGCGGCGACGGTGGTGGGGGCCGTGCAGTTGCTGGTGCGGTGACGGGCGGGGGTGTTCGGCCTCGTACGCTGGCCGTCATGTCCCCCCACGTCCTGGTTCTCGGCGGCACCACCGAGGCGCGTGAGCTGGCCGCCGTGCTCGCCGGCCGGCCGGGAGTGCGTGTCACCACCTCCCTCGCGGGCCGGGTGGCGAGGCCGGGGGCGGTCGCGGGGGAGGTGCGGGTCGGGGGGTTCGGCGGGGCGGAGGGGCTCGCCGAGTGGTTGCGGGAGGAGCACGTCGACGCCCTGGTCGACGCCACGCATCCCTTCGCCCGCGGCATCACCGGCAACGCGGCCCGGGCCGCCGCGGTGACCGGCGTGCCCTCGCTGGTGCTGCGCCGCCCCGGCTGGCGCCCCGGCCCACGGGACCGCTGGCACCTGGTCGACTCCCTCGACGAGGCCGCGGCGGCGCTGCCCGGTCTCGGCCGACGCGTGTTCCTGACCACCGGCCGGATGGACCTGGCCGCGTTCGCCCCTCTCACCGGCCTCCACTTCGTCGTACGGTCGGTGGAGCCGCCCGAGCCGCCGATGCCGCCGCACGCCGAAGTCCTCCTGGCCCGCGGGCCGTTCACGGTTGAGGACGAGTCGGCGCTCCTGCGGGCCCACCGCATCGACGTCCTGGTGACCAAGGACAGCGGGGGAGCGGCCACCGCCGCCAAGCTCACCGCCGCCCGCGAACTGGCCCTGCCCGTCGTGGTCGTACGCCGACCGCCCCTGCCGCACGGGGTCACGGAGGTACCGGACCCGGCGGGAGTCCTGCGGTGGCTGGACCTCAACTCGCCGTGACCGAGGCCCGCATACGGTCGAAAGTGCGGAGCACCTCGTCGCGGTTCCGTGCCCGCTTGACCCACACGGGCAGCCGGGCGACGCAGGTCATCTTCCGGCCGTGCTCGTACCAGGGGTCCCGCTCGCGCAGCGAGGCGGCCACGAACCGCCGGATCAGGTCCGGATGCGCGAGGTCGTACGCCCACAGCTCCCCGTGCCGCGTTCAGGCACGCAGCCAGAGCGGGGGCCGGGAGCAGCCGTTCACGGTCCGGGACAGCCCCTCCAGGTCAAGCGGGCCGTCCACTCGAAGCGAGAGCCGAGTCGGTGAAGTCGTAGGCCTGCGAACCGGGGTCGTGAAACACGCGTTCCGCCGGGCACCCCGTTTTCAGGTGGTCGTGGTTGCCTCCAACTCCCTCGTGCGCTGCGGGAGTCCGGTGCTGAGGTCCTCGACGAGGAGACGCTTGGCGATCGTGTCCACGGCGGCGCGCAGGTCCGTGCCCGAGGGGCGGCCGATGTCCAGCTGCACCCGGTCCGCCAGCCAGTTGCCCCACGCGGCGCCGATGACCCGGGCCTCGCGCGCGCCCCCCTCGGTGTGCGAGAGGAGATGACCCGCCCGGGTCAGATAGCCCTCCTCGACCATCCGGTCGAAGACCGGCAGCAGCACCTCGGGCGGCAGATGCCGGCGCGCGGCGATCATGCCGAGGCTGGCGTGGCCGACCATCCGCGTGTGCAGCTCCACCTGCATCACCGCCCAGGCCCCGGCGATGTCCAGCCGGGTGTCGGAGTCCGCGATGATCCGGCGCGCGGTGTCGAGGTCGGTACTGCCGATGATCTTCCCCACGGTCGCCTCCAGCACCCGCTGCGAGTCCGCCCCGGACGGTGACGCGAACCCCTCGCCCAGGTCGGTCGAGCCGGCCCGTGCGCTGTCCCGCAGCTGGACCTGCTTGAGGAACAGGGCGACGACGAAGCCCAGCCCGGCCACCGGCACCGTCCACAGGAAGACGGTCTGGAGGGTCTGGGCGTAGGCGTCGATGATCGGTGCGGCGACGGCCGACGGCAGTCGGTGCAGGCCCTCCGGGCTGGTCGCGGCCCTGGTGACCGTGACCGGGTCCAGGCCGCCGCCGCCCGCCCGGACGGCGGAGGCGATGCCGTCCTTGAGGTTCGGGTTCAGGGTGTTGGTGTAGATCGTGCCGAAGACCGCGGTGCCGAAGGAACTGCCCAGCGTACGGAAGAAGGTGACGCCGGAGGTCGCGGTGCCGAGGTCGGAGTACTCCACGGTGTTCTGCACGGCGATGGTCAGCACCTGCATGCACAGCCCGATGCCGGTGCCCAGCACGAACATGTACAGGGACTCCAGCCAGGCGCCCGTGGACGACCCCATCAGGGACATCAGGAACAGCCCGAGCCCCATCACCAGCGAGCCGGCGATCGGGAAGAGCCGGTAGTGACCGGTCCTGCTCACCACGTTGCCGCTGGCCACCGACGCGATCAGCAGGCCGATCACCATGGGCAGTGTCCGTACGCCGGAGACCGTGGCCGAGTCGCCGTCGACGTACTGGAGATAGGTCGGCAGATACGTCATCGCGCCCAGCATCGCGAAGCCGACGATGAAGCTGAGGATCGAGCAGACCGTGAACACCGGGTTGTTGAACAGCCGCATCGGCAGCATGGGTTCGGCGGCCCGGGTCTCCACCCAGCAGAACAGCCCGAGCGCGAGAGCGCCGCCGACGAACAGGCCGATGATGACGCCGGAGCCCCAGGCGTACTCGTTGCCGCCCCAGCTCGTCGCCAGGATCAGGGCGCTGGCGCCCACCGCGACGAACGCGATGCCCAGGTAGTCGATCACCGGCCGCACGGCCGACTTGACGACGGGGATGGTGCGGGCGGCCGCGAAGACCACGATGATCGCGATCGGGACGTTGACGTAGAACGCCCAGCGCCAGGTCAGATGGTCGGTGAACAGCCCGCCCAGCAACGGGCCGATGACGGTGGCCACCCCGAACACGGCCCCGATGGCGCCCTGGTACTTGCCCCGCTCGCGCAGCGGGATGACGTCGGCGATCAACGCCATCGCCGTCACCATCAGACCGCCCGCCCCGACCCCCTGCATCGCCCGCCACGTGATCAGCAACGACATGTCGGAGGCGAGACCGCACAGGAACGAGCCCGTGATGAACACGATCGCCGAGACCTGGAAGACCACCTTGCGCCCGAACAGGTCACCGAACTTGCCGACCAGCACGGTCGAGACGGTCTCCGCGAGGAGGTACGACGTGACGACCCACGACATGTGCTGGGCGCCGCCGAGGTCCGAGACGATCGTCGGCAGCGCGGTGCCCACGATGGTCTGGTCGAGGGCGGCGAGCAGCATCCCCAGCATGATCGTCACGAAGACGACGTTGCGCCGGCGCGCGTCCAGCACGGGGGGCTGGTCGGCGGGGGCGGTGGCGGCGGGCGGTGCGGACTCCGCAGGGTGCTCGGCGACTGTCACAAGGGCACGATCACACCGCTGGGCCATCCGTGCATGCCGGGCGGTCCGCGCGGGTGCCTGCGTGCGGGCTCGGGGGTAACGGCCGCTCTCCCGTGTCCAGCCCTGCTTCTGTGTCTACCCCTGCTTCCGTGTCCACCTCTGCTTTCGTGTCCACCCTTGTTTCCGTGGCTACCCCTGCTTCGGGTGACGGCGGAGCAGATACGTGTCCATGATCCAGCCCTTGCGCTCCCGGGCCTCGGCGCGCAGCCGCTCGATCCGGGGGACGGCCTCGGCGATCGGTCCCGACGCGAGGATCTCGTCCGGTGTGCCTATGTAGGCGCCCCAGTAGATGTCGATGTCCTGGTCGGCGTAGGCGCGGAAGGACTGGTGGGCGTCGAGCATCACCACCACGTCGTCCACGCCCTCGGGGAACCCCTCCGCGAGGCGCCGGCCGGTGGTGATCTGGACGGGGCGGGCGACACGGTTCAGGCCGGTGCGGTGGCGGGCGACGAGCGCCGAGACACTGCTGATGCCGGGCACGACGTCGTAGTCGAAGGTCACCGAGCCGCGCTCAAGGATCTCCTCCAGGATGCCGAGCGTGCTGTCGTACAGCGCCGGGTCGCCCCACACCAGGAACGCGCCGCTCTCCTCCTCACCCAGCTCCTCGGAGATCAGCCGCTCGTAGATGTCGGCGCGGGCGCTGCGCCAGTCCCCGACGGCGGGGGAGTACGCGGAGCCGCCCGCACGCCGGTCCCGCTCCGGGTCCTGGGCCTCGACCACCCGGTAGGTGCCCTCGGGTACGTGCGTGTCCAGCATCTCCCGGCGCAGCTGCGTCAGGTCGCTCTTCACCTCGCCCTTGTCCAGGACGAAGAACACGTCCGTGCTCCGCAGCGCCCTGACCGCCTGAAGGGTCAGCTGCTCGGGGTTGCCCGCGCCGATACCGATGACATGAATCTTTCGCACCCCCCGAGTCTGCCGCACCCCACTGACAGGCAGGTCACCGCGTCGGGGCTTACGGGTGCGCGGGCGTTCGCGCGACGGGGAGGGGGCGTCCTGCCCGTGCGCCGGGTCACCGGGCTCCGCGGCACCGGCCGGTCTGCGCCGGGCCCGCGACCGGGGGCCCGGTGCTCCCGTGCCCCAGCGACGGCCACTTGGCGGTCCCCCTTCGCCACACCGCCGGGGCACGGGTTCCCCGCGTCACCCCGCAGCCGCGACGGGGACGGCAACCCGGCGGCCCAGCCCCCCGGACGCACCGCCGGGAACGGCTGTCCGGCGGCCCAGCCCCCCGGACGCACCGCCGGGCCACAGGTCCCGCCCCTCACCCCCGCAGCCGTGGACGGCGGGTCCGTGCGTCCACCGGTGCCGCTGTCCGTTCCACCTCCTCCGCCAGCGCCCGCGCCCACTGCGCGAGCCCGGCCAGGTCCATCTCGTACGGCCGCTGCCGCCCGGCCCCCGACGCCGCCCACTCCGTCACCGCCCCGGCCCCGCGCCGCAGCAGCCTCGCGCCGCCCGTGACGTTCCCGCGGGCCGCGTGCGTGAGGCCCACGGCTAGCTGGGCCAGCCCCCGCCACAGGCCGCGTTCCTCCTCGGGGCCCGACTTCCAGGCGTCCTCGAAGACCTCGTGGGCGTGGAAGGGCCGCCCGGCGTCCAGCAGGTCCTGGGCCTCGGTCACCGTCTCCTGCGGGGTGCGCACCAAGCCCTCCGGCTGCCGTGGGACGCCCTCGGAGCCGTACGGCAGCGGCCGCCCGAGCCCGTCCCGCGGCCGGGCGTTGCGCGCCCGCCCTTCCTCGTCCCGGTCCCGCGCGTCGCGGACCCGCCCCTCGTGGTCCCGGTCCTGTGCGTTGCGCGCCCGCCCGTCGTCGTCCCGGTCCCGTGCGTCCGCCTGGCGTCCTGAGGATGTACTGGCCATACGCCGATTGTCCCGCGCCCGGTGCCTGCTTCGGACGAGCCCCCGACGTGGGGTAAAGTTCTGTACGCGCGTTCCCGCGGTCACCGCGGGTCGGCACACCGGGACGTGGCGCAGCTTGGTAGCGCACTTGACTGGGGGTCAAGGGGTCGCAGGTTCAAATCCTGTCGTCCCGACGGTGCGAAGGGTCTTCGCGGGCGAGAGCCCGTGGAGGCCCTTTTCGTGTGGATGCCTCCGCCCGGCCCTGCGCAGGCGTGCGCGCCGAAGGGGGGCGCCTCGCGCGACGGGGCCGCTACCGGAGTGGTAGAAGCGGTCATGACCAACTCGCACTTCCCCCGCTGCTCCCGCTTCCCGGCCGGTGTCCGATGACCGAGGGCGTCGACACCCCCGACCGCCGGGGCCGCACCGGACTCGACCGCACCGGCCTGGACCTGACCGGCAATCCACGCGTCAGGGTCCGGGAGGTGACCCTGCTGTCCAGCCACTGGTACGTCGAGCGGGCCACGACCTTCGACATCCAGCACGCCGACGGCAGTTGGAGCACCCAGCAGCGCGAGACCCACGACCGCGGCAACGGGGCCACCATGCTCCTGTACGACAGGGCCCGCGAGACCGTCCTGCTCACCCGGCAGTTCCGCTACCCGGTGTACGTCAACGGCCACCCGGACGGACTGCTGATCGAGACCCCGGGCGGCCTGCTCGACGACGATGACGAGCACCCGGAGATCGCGGTGCGGCGCGAGGTCGTCGAGGAGACCGGGCACACCATCGGCGAGGTCCGGCACGTCTTCGACGTCTACATGAGCCCCGGTTCGGTCACCGAACGCGTCAGCTTCTACGCCGCCGAGTACGCCCCGTCGACCCGTACCCACGAGGGCGGCGGCCTCGACGAGGAGGGCGAGGACATCGAGATCCTCGAACTGCCCTTCCGCCAGGCCCTGGAGATGATCCGCACCGGGGAGATCGCCGACGCCAAGACGATCATGCTGCTCCAATGGGCGGCGCTGGAGGGCCCGTTCGCCAAGTGAGCGCAAGTGAGCACGCGGGCCCTTGACTTGAAGTGCGCTTCAAGATGAAGACTCCCGTGTGTGCCCCCGAGACGGGTACACATGGGAGGGAATCACCATGAAGTACCGCACCATCGGCACCGATCCGGCGACCCGCCGCGAGGTCAGCGTCCTCGCGCTCGGCGCGATGCTGTTCGGCTCACGGACCGACGAGAAGACCTCGTTCGCCGTTCTCGACCGCTATGTCGAGGCCGGCGGCACCTTCATCGACACGTCCGACAACTACGCCTACTGGGAGGACGGCGGTCAGGGCGGCCAGAGCGAGGAACTGCTCGGCCGGTGGCGGCGCAGCCGCGGCATCGGCGGCGAGGTCGTCATCGCCACCAAGCTCGGCGCCCGCCCGCTGGCCCCCGGCACGGGCTACGCCGACAACGCCGAGGGCCTGTCGGCGAAGGTGATCCGGGAGTCCGCGGAGCGCAGCCGGGAACGCCTCGGCGTCGACGAACTGGACCTGCTGTACGCGCACATCGAGGACCACGGCGTGCCGCTCCGGGAAACGGTCGAGGGGTTCGCCGCACTGGTGGCCGAGGGCACGGTGGGTCTGCTGGGGGTGAGCAACCATGCCACCTGGCGTGTGGAACGGGCCCGGGCGCTCGCGGCGGCGGTCGGACTCCCCGGCTACGAGGTCCTCCAGTACGCCCACAGCCACCTGCGCCCCCGTACCGACGTGCCCGAGCCCCTGTTCCCCGACGGCAGCCTCGGGCACGCGGGCCCTGACCTGCTGAGCTATCTGCGCGCGGAACCCGGGCTCACCCTGGTCGCCTACTCACCGCTGCTGAAGGGCGCCTACACCCACCCGGAGCGCCTCCCCGCGGACTTCGACCACCCGGGCACCGCGTCCCGCCTGAAGGTCCTGGCCGAGGTGGCGAAGGAGACCGGTGCGAGTGTGAACCAGGTGGTCCTGGCCTGGCAGATCGGCGGCGACCTGCCGATCGTCCCGCTGGCGGGGGTGTCGTCGGTGGCCCAGCTGGAGGAGAACCTGGCGGCGGTGGACCTGGAACTCACACCGGAGCAGCGGGCGCGGCTGGACGGGGTCCACTGAGCGGTCGGCTCACCCCTGTGTGCCGGTGAAGCGGTCGAGCAGTGCGTCCAGCCCCTCCGTCAGACCCGCCACCCCGCCCCGCTCGGCGAGGGTGGGGGCCAACTCCCGCAGGACGGGCAGTTCCCGGGCCGGCATGTGGTGCAGGCCGAGCCGGAACGCCGGATCCGACTCCTCGGGGTTGTCCACCATCGGCCGTAGCTCCACCGCCACATAGCCCAGCAGCCAGGAGGTGAACGCCCGGAAGGCCGCGACCGCCCCGGCGTCGTCCAGGCCGCTCTCCCTCAGCAGCGTGAGCACTCTCTCGTGATCCCTCAGCACGGCGAGCGGCCGGCGGGCCAGCGGGACGGCGAGCATGCGGGTGGCGAGCAGCGGGACGGCCTGGGGGTGGGCGAGGCAGACGTCGTACGTCGCCCGGGCCACGCGGTGCAGTCCGGCGCGCCAGGAAGGCGCCGCGGGCTCGCGGGCGAGCCGCTCCTCCAGTTCCAGGTAGAGGGCTTCCACCAGTCCGTCCAGCAGGGCGTCCTTGCTGTCGGCATAGCGGTAGAGCGCCATCGCCTCGACGCCGAGCTCGGCGCCGAGGCGGCGCATGCTCAGCGCCGACAGGCCCTCGCGGTCGACGAGTTCCAGGGCGCTGGCCAGCACGCGCTCCCGGCTCAGTCGGCCGTAGCGGCCGCGGTCGCCGGCGCGGCGTGCCGGGCCCGCCGCCGCCCGGGCACCGCCGCTCCGCTCCTCAGCCCGCTCAGCTGCCATGCCTCGCCTCCGGTAGGTCGCTCCGCGCGGTGCGTTCCGCCTGTGTTGACTCTACGCATGACCGGGGGCAGGGTGTACGTATACGGCGTAAATATACGCTTTCGGGACAGGAGGGTGCGGCTGCCCGCACGGAGCCCCGCCCCCGGGAGAGCCAGAGGTGGGAGCGCGAGATGACCGTCCATCGACTGCGGTCCCGGCAGGAGCAGCCAGACCACCGCAGGCCTTCCCAGGACCGCCTCGACCCCCTCGCGCGCGGCGCCGACGGGCCGGCGGGACCGGACCGGCGGGACGTCCCCTTCGCCACGACCTGGATCAGTCCGGAGGCGCGGCGGGCCGCGCAGAAGGTCCTCGCCTCCGGCTGGGTCACCACCGGCCGCGAGACCGCACACTTCGAGGACGACTTCGCGGCCTACGTCTCGGCCCCGCACGCCGTCGCGGTGAGCTCCTGCACGGCCGCCCTCGAACTGGCGCTGCGTGCCCTCGCGTTGCCGGCCGGCGCGCCCGTCCTGGTCCCGGCGCTCACCTTCTGCGGAGCGGCCCAGGCCATCCTCCACGCCGGACTGCGACCCGTCCTGGTCGACGTCGACCCCGGCACCGGAATGCCGACGCCCGCCACCGTCACCGCGGCGGCCGCCGCGTGCGGCCGGCCCGCGGCGATGATGGTCCTGCACTACACCGGCGCCCCCGCGCCCGTCGCCGCACTCGCCGAGGCCGCCGGACTGCCCCTCACCCGCGTCGTCGAGGACGCCGCGCACGCCCTGGGCGCCACGGTGGGGGAGCGTCCCGTGGGCGGCGTGTCGCGGGCGACCTGCTTCAGTTTCTACGCCACCAAGAACCTGCCGATCGGCGAGGGCGGCATGGTCACCACCGGCGATCCGCTGATCGCCGACCGGATCCGCCGCGCCCGGCTGCACGGCATGTCCGCCGACGCCTGGCGGCGCGCACTGCCCGGCGGCAATTGGCGCTACACCGTCGAGGAGGCCGGGCTCAAGGCCAACATGACGGACGTGCAGGCCGCCATCGGGCGGGCCCAGCTCCGCCACCTGGCCGCGTGGCAGGAGCGCCGAGACACCCTCGCCGAGCAGTACGCGGCGGCGCTGGCGGCCGTACCGGGCATCGAACCGCTGCGCTCTCCCGCGCCCGGCCGGCACGCGCGCCACCTCCAGGTCGTCCGGGTGCTCGAGTCGTACGGGACGAGCCGTGACGAACTCGTCGAGCGGCTGGCCGCGCACGGCATCGGCACCTCGGTCCACTTCATCCCACTGCACCACATGCCGTACTTCCGGCAGGCCGCGATCATCCCGCCGGGCGGCCTGCCGGGCGCCGACGCGCTGTTCCCGCAGCTGCTGTCCCTGCCCCTGTACCCGCACCTGTCCGAGCACTCGGTCGACCGCGTCTGCGCCCACCTCGCGCGGTACGCCGCCCGCACCCGCCGCCCCACCGGCCTGCGCACCCTGGTCATCGGCGCGGGCGAGGCCGGACGGGCGCTGGCCCGGGACCTCGCGCACACCCCGCAGTACGGGCTGGAACCCGTCGGCTTCCTGGACGACGACCCGGCCAAACGCAGGGCGGGCCTCGTCGGGGGCCTGCCCGTCCTAGGCACCCTGGAGGACACCGGCAGCCTCGTGCCGCTGCACCGGGCCGAGGCGGTGGTGGTGGCCATCCCGGGGCTGGCCCCGGCCAGGTTCCGCCGGGTGGCGCGGGCCGCCGAGGCCGTCGGGGCCAGCGTGCGCTACCTGCCGTCGTTCA
Source organism: Streptomyces sp. NRRL B-3229 (assembly GCF_000719505.1). Taxonomy (NCBI): domain Bacteria; kingdom Bacillati; phylum Actinomycetota; class Actinomycetes; order Kitasatosporales; family Streptomycetaceae; genus Streptomyces; species Streptomyces sp. NRRL B-3229. The sequence goes on from NZ_JOGP01000003.1 coordinate 269,864, forward strand.
TCGCCGCGCTCCGGCGGGACGTGGTGGGCGACGACATGCGGGAACTGGACGTGCGCGCGCTGATCGGCCGCGCCGAGATGCATGTCGTCAGCCCCGAGGCCGGTGCCACGATCGCCGGACGGCGGGTCCTGGTCACCGGCGCCGGCGGCTCGATCGGCAGCGAGCTGTGCCACCAGGTCCGCGCCTTCGGCCCCAGCCGTCTGTTCCTCCTGGACCACGACGAGTCGAACCTGCACCGGCTCCAACTGGAGCTGCACGGCGACGCGTTGCACTCCGACGACATCGTGATCTCGGACATCCGCGACCGCCCCCGCATCGACCAGATCTTCCGCCGGCTGCGCCCCGAGGTGGTCTTCCACGCGGCCGCGCACAAACACCTGCCGCTGCTCGAACTGCACCCCTGCGAAGGCGTGAAGTCGAACGTGCGCGGCACCGAGAACCTGGTCCGGGCCGCCACGGCGGCCGGCACCGCGCGGTTCGTGCTGATCTCCACCGACAAGGCGGCCGACCCGGTGTCGGTGCTCGGCGCCACGAAACGGCTGGCCGAGCTGATCGTGCACTGCGCCCAGCGCAGCGCCCCGCCCGGGACCGTCTTCGCCGCCGTCCGCTTCGGCAACGTGCTCGGCAGCCGCGGCTCCCTGCTGTCGGTCGTGGCCCAGCAACTGGGCGCCGGCTCCCCGGTGACCGTCACGCATCCCGACGCGACCCGCTTCTTCATGACCGTGGAGGAGGCGGTGGGCCTGGTCCTGGAAGCGGCGCGCACGGCCCGCGGCGGCGAGGTGCTGGTGCTCGACATGGAGAGCCCGGTGCGGATCGTGGACCTCGTCCGCGGGTACGCCCGCTCCCTGCACGTCCCCGACGTCGACATCCGCTACACCGGCCTGCGTCCCGGCGAGAAACTCAACGAGACGCTGTTCGCCAGCGAGGAGCAGCACAGCCGCACCGCCCACCCCCGCATCCTCGCCGTCACCTCCCCGGACGAGCACACCGCCGACCTCGTCCAGCGCCTGCCCGAGCTGTACGCCGCCGCCGACAGCGACGACACCGACGAGGTGCGCCGCGTCCTCACCGACCTGCTGCCCGGCTTCCCCGCCCCGGCACCGGCCCCCGGGCCGCACGCCGGGCTGGCCGACCCGTACCCGGACGACTTCTGATGCCCGCGCCCCGCCGGTGGCCGAGCTGGGAGCCGAGACCGCGGATGCGGCGCCCCCGCCATCTGCTGCGGCGCTTCCTGGTGGCCGCCCTGGTCACCGTCATCGCCCTGCTGGGCCTCGGGGCGGGCGGCTTCTGGTGGGCCACCGAGCACTACGGCGACCAGGTCACCCGCATTCCCGACGCCTTCCCCGAGGGCCCCCGCCCGCCCAAGCCCCCCGGCCACGACGGCGGTACGACCTTCCTGCTCGCCGGCGTCGACAGCCGCTCCCGGCGTCCGACCACCGGCAGCGACGCCACCGGCCCGCTGTGGAAGTACGGTGCACAGCGCAGCGACACGCTCATGCTGGTGCACCTCAGCGGCGACGAACGCAGCGCCGCCACCCTGTCCCTGCCCAGGGACAGCTGGGTCCCGATCCCCGGTCACGGCTCGGCGAAGATCAACGCCGCCTTCTCCTGGGGCGGACCGCCCCTGCTCATCCGGACCGTGGAGCAGCTCACCGGCACCCGCGTCGACCACTTCGGCGTCATCGACTGGCACGGCTTCCGCGCCCTCACCGACGCCGTCGGCGGCGTCCCCGTCACCATCGACCGCGACACCTACGACCCCGAGCAGCACCGGCACTTCACCGCCGGCACCCACGTCCTCGACGGCGAGCAGGCCCTCGCCTACGTCCGCCAGCGGCACGGCCTGCCCGGCGGCGAACTGGACCGCATCAAACGCCAGCAGCAGTTCCTGCACAGCCTCGTCGGCCAGGTCCGCGCCGACATCAGCGTCACCGACCCGCTCGCCACCGACCGCATGCTCGACGCGATCACGCGCGCGGTCAGCGTCGACGACCGGATGTCCAACGGGGACCTGCGCGACCTGGCCCTCGGGCTGCGTCACCTGAACGCGGCGAACACCCGGTTCGACACCGCGCCGATCATCCGGTCGGACATGATCCGCGGCCAGTACGCCCTGATCCTCGACCGGCCCGCGCTGCGCGCACAGGTCCGCGCCCTCGAAGCCGGAGACCGCCCGGGAAAGGAACCCGCCACCGCGAGGAGGTAGTCCGTTGACCAGCGTGCCCACGAGGGCGACCAGGCGCGTCCTCGTCATCTGCCAGCTCGACGCCTACGCCAACGGCGTGAAGCCCGTCGAGATCCAGCGCTTCCTGCGGCAACGGGGGCACGACGTACATCTCGTCGACACCTACCACCTCAGCAGGTCCCGGCGCGCCCCGGCACGGCTCGCCGGCCGGCTCCCCGCGCCCGGCCTCCGCAAGGCCGCCCTCTACGCGACCGAGGCGACCTCGGCCGCGCTCACCCGGCGCTGGCGCTTCGGCCGACGGCACCTGTCCTACTACCTGCTCGTGGCCGACCACCGGCTGCGGCGCGCGATCCTCAGACGCGAGCTGCCCCTCGACGACTTCGACCTGGTGATCTGCGAGACCGTCTACGACGCCGGGGTGCTGACCGAGGCCACCTCGGCCCGCACGCTCTACGACGCCCCGGCCCCGTGGGCCGACGAGGTGTACTTCGACGGCAGGGTGACCGAACGGCAGCACCACAAGCTGCGGCGGCTGGAGACGGCCCTCTTCGAGGGCGTCGACCATCTGGCCCTGCACTGGGACTCGTACGCGCGCTACGCGGTCGAGCACTACGGGATCAGCGGGCGCAACCTGATGTCCCTCAACTTCGGCTGCGCTCCCTCGCCCCGGCGGGCGGAGTTCGCCGCGCCGCCGCGCATCGTCTACCTCGGCAACGTGACCGCCGGCTTCAACAACCCGGCCCTGCTCTCGCGCCTGTCCGCGCTGTACCCCCGCATCGACGTCTACGGCGGCCCCCCGCCCGATCCCGCGCTCGGCCTCCACTACCTCGGCTACGCCCCCTCGACCGACGTGCTGCGGAACTACCAGCTGGGACTGGTCACGTGCAGCGAGGACCAGCTGCGCCGGGAGGGGTTCTCCTCGAAACACGTCCAGTACCTGTCGTACGGCCTGCCCGTGCTGGTTCCCGCCTGGCGGCGCCATCTGGACCTGCTGCGCGGCTCGGTGGTCTACACCGAGGACACCTTCCGTGCCGTCGTCGAGGACCTGGGCGAGGAGCGCCGGTGGCGGGCGGTCAGCGACGAGGCGTACGCCCAGGCCGAGCGTCTGAGCTGGGACGAGACCCTGCGCCCGCTGGAACGCCTGCTCGGCGACGACCCCCACCCCTCCAGGGACTCGACATGGACCTGAACGCCTATCGCCGTCTGCTGCGCTTCCACTGGGTGGCGATCCTCCTGCTGACGCTCCTGGGCGCGGCCGCCGGGGCAGCGGTGGCCCAGTCGCAGTCGCCGGTCTACGCGGCCAAGGCCCAGATGCTGGTGACCGTCTCCGCCCCGGGGGAGGACTCCAGCCAGGCCTACCAGGGCGCGCTCCTGTCCCAGCAGCGCGCCAAGTCGTACACGACCCTGCTGACCGGTCAGTCCGTGCTGCGGCAGCTCACCGACCAACTGGGGCTGCCGTACTCGGTGGAGCACATGAAGAGCCACATCACCGCGGACAACCCGACCGACACCGCGGTCATCGACGTCACGGTGAAGGACCGCTCGGCCCAGCGGGCGCGGCAGATCGCGCAGGCGCTGGGACCGGCGTTCTCCAGGATCGTCTCGTCCGCCGAGAACTCCGGGCAGCTGGGCGACGGAAAGGCTCCCGTGATCAACGTCAGGACGCTGGAGCCGGTCCAGCTCCTCGACGGACCGGTCTCCCCGCACAAGAGCTTCGACATCCTCCTCGGACTCGCCGTGGGCCTGTTCCTCGGGCTCGTGTGGGCGGTCGGCCGTGAGGTCACGGACACCCGGATCCGGGACGTCCAGGACCTGGAGCAGAACACGGACGCCGACGTCCTGGGCGTCCTGCCCCGGGGCGGCCGGAACCGGGACCGGGAGTTCCGGACGGGGCTGCCCGACGCGCCGGTCCGGGCCCAGGCCTTCCGGTGGCTGGCCCTGACGACCGAGATCCCCGCCCGCGGACCCGGGGCCCGGGCGTACGTGGTGACCTCGCCCCTCGGCGGGGAGGAGCCGGCCGGCGTCGCCGCCGGGCTGGCGATCGCCCTGGCCGAGAACGGCACACGGACGATCGTGGTCGACGCCCAGCGCTCCCGCCCCCAACTGGCCGACCTGCTCGGCCTGTCGTCCCCCTGGGCCCTCACGGACGTCCTGGACGGCCGGGTCTCCCTCGACGAGGCCCTGCGGACCTGGCGCGACGACGTGCCGCTGCGGGTCCTCGCCGGGCGCGTCGCGGAACCCGGCTCCGAGGCCCCGCCGCTGCGCCAGGCGGAGGTCGCCGACCTGCGCGGCCGGCTCACCGCACGGGCCGACGCCGTGGTCTTCCTCGCACCTCCCGTGCTGACCCGCAGCGACGCGACCGTCGTGGCCCGGGCCGTGGGACAGGTGATCCTCGTGGCGGAGGCCAGGGTCACCCGCGTACCGGACTTCGTCCAGTCGGTCCAGCGCCTGCGCTCGGTCGGCGTCGGCGTGCTGGGCGCCGTGCTCAGCGGGGAGCGGGGGCGGCGCAGCAGGCCGTACGTTCCGGCGGTCTCCCCGCCCGCCCGCCTGAACGGGCGTGATGTGCGCCGTGAGGACCACGGCAGGTCCCACACGGCGGAATGGTCCCCGGGAAACGGCGCCGGGCCCCGGCGCGCCCCGAAGGCGGAACCCCGGTGAGGACGCACGGGACCCGGAGCGGGGCCGGCTCATGACGACCGCGCGCGCACCCGCCCGCCCGGCCACGGGGGCCGTTCCCGGGGCACGACCCCGCGTCCTGCTGACGCTGGTCCTGATCGCGGCCGCGATGCCGGTGCGCGTGCTGAGATCCGTGCCGGGGATCGACTCGGTCTCCCTGCTGGACATCCTGCTGGCCGTCGCCGCGCTGACCCTCTTCCTCGACCTGGCCCGCGCACCCCTGGACCTGGGCTACCCGGCACTCTTCGCCCTGCTGGGCGTCCCGGCCGTCGTCTGCGGCCTGTCGATGCTGTGGACGCAGGACCCGAGCGCGACCTTCCGCGCCACGCTCGTCTACGGGGAGGGCCTCGTCGCCTACCTCTTCGTCGTGCGGGAGCTCCGCGGCGCCTCACCGGGCCGCGTCATGACGTACATCAGGCGCTACGCCTTGCTGCTCGTCGTGCCCGCCGTGCTCCTCCTGCTGCACGTGCCCGGGTTCGGTCCCGAGGAGCCCGGGCTGCCCACCGACTCCGACCGCTACCTCTCGTACTACACGAGGCTCTCCCACCCCGCCCTGGGCCCCTCGAACAATCTCGCCACCGTGCTGGCCTTCTTCGTCCCGCTGCTGCTGTACTGGGGCCATGTGCGGCACGAGCGGCGGTTCACCGCGGCCGGATACGTCACGCTCGCCGCGGTCCTCGGCACGCTCTCCCGCGGGGTCGTCCTCGGGCTCCTGACGGCGGCGGTCCTGGCGGCCCTGGGAAACCTGCTGCGCAGCCGGCGGATGGGCGGCCGGGTGTTCGGGAAGGCCGTCGCCGCCCTGGTGGTGGCCGTGATCGCCGTCGCGCTGCTGTACCGGCTGCTCCCGCACACCCTGGTGGCCAGCCGGTTCAGCCCGGCCAACGTCCTCCTCCGTTCGGAGTTCGCCGTCGAGGCCGTGGAGAAGATCGCCGAGCGGCCGTTCCTCGGCTACGGCGGGGGAGCGGCCCCCGACGGCATGGCGAACCTGGCGCGGGTCCACGACACCTATCTCCAGCAGATGGTGTACTTCGGGGTCCTGCTGGGCGCCCTCGTCTCGCTCGTCCTGGTCGGGACGGCCGTGTTCTTCTTCTCCCGGTGGCGCACCAGCGGGCCCGCCCGGGTCGTCGGGTTCACGCTCATCGCCCAACTCGTCGTCTTCGCGGTCGAGTCGAGCTTCGAGGGCACGGTCCTGCGGGTGCTCTTCTACCTCTCCCTCGGGCTCGCCACCGCGTTGGTCCGCGCGTCCGAGACGGCCCCGGGCGGGCTGCCGCCCTCCGGCACAAGGAGCTGACGCCATGTCATGGAAGCGAAGGGCCAACGCGGGACTGCGGCGCGTCACCGGATGCGAGGTCCGGCGGGTGCCCCGGTCGGCCGCGGCCGCCTACCCCGCCGACTACGACGAGGAGGCGAAAGCGGTGATCGCGGCGGTCCGGCCGTACTCCATGACGCCTGCCGAGCGGGTCAACGCGCTGATCCTGGCGACCCGTTACGTCGTGCGTCACCGCGTCCCGGGCACGGTGGTGGAGTGCGGGGTCTGGCGGGGCGGCAGCATGCACGCCGTGGCCCGCACCCTTCTCTCGCTCGGCGCCGCCGACCGCGAGCTGTTCCTCTTCGACACCTTCGAGGGCATGCCACCGCCGACCCGGCACGACCGCAGACACGACGGGGAACCGGCCGACCGCCTGCTCGCCGACGCCGACCCGGACAGTCTGATCAGGGCCGTGGCGAGCCTCGAGGACGTCAAGTCGGGCTTCGCGCCGATCCCTTACCCGAAAGAGCGGATCCACTATGTGCGGGGCCTGGTCGAGGAGACCGTGCCCGAACACGCGCCCGAGCGGATCGCGATCCTGCGCCTCGACACGGACTGGTACGCCTCCACCCGGCACGAACTGGAGCACCTGTACCCGCGTCTGGTCCCCGGCGGAGTCCTGCTGATCGACGACTACGGCACCTGGCAGGGGTCACGCCGAGCGGTGGACGAGTTCCTGGAACGGACCGGTGAGCGGCTGTTGCTGCTGCGGATGGACGAGGGGCGGATCGCGGTCAAGCCCTGACGGCCGGCGGCTTGTCGAGCAACCGGCTCACTCCCCTTCCGCCGCCCCGTGGGACAGCGCCGCGCGGACCGAGCTCGCGGCGAACGCGCAGGTGCGCCGTACCAGGTGCCGGTCTGCCACGGTCATGGCGACCGCGAAGAGCGCCGCGGAGCAGCCGCCGCCCGCGAGACCGGACCACAGGGTGCCGCCACTCCGTGCGGACACCGCCCAGCCCACCGCGGACGCGCCCACGCCGACGAGGACGGGAGCGATGAGCGGGCGGGCCAGCCGCACGGGAATGCTGCGCGTGGTCGCCCTGCCGATCACCAGCGCCTCCACCACCCCCGCCGCGCACCAGCCGAGGCCCACGGACGCCACCCCGAGCGGCACGATCAGCGGCACGGTGACCGCGAACCAGGTCACCGCCTGGAGGAGGCCCGCCCGCAGCACGGTCCGCGCGTCGCCGAGCGCGTACAGGTAGCCCTGGGCGGCCACCGAGACCGACCCTCCCACCGCCAGCCCCAGACAGGCGCCGGGCACGGCCGCGGCGGCGTCCCGCCACTGGGGCCCGAAGAGGCCGGGCACCAGCCCCGGAGCGGAACCGGCGAGCGCGGTCAGCACGAAGCCCATGCCGACCGAGGTGATCTCGACGGCCTGCTGGACCAGGCGCGCGCTGCGGTCCCGGTCGGGGACCAGCCGGGACATCGTGGGGAACGAGACCCGCCACAGCGACTGAAGGATCAGGTACGGCACCTCCATCAGCCGCTTGGCCAGGGCCCACAGGCCGAGCTGGACGACCCCGCCGAGAGCCGCGACGCACACGTTGAGGAGCTGGTCGCGCAGCAGCCAGGTCGCGTTGACCGCCTGGAACCGCAGGCCGAACCCGACGAGCGGTCTGATGAGCCGGAACCTCGGCCGGGGCCGCACCAGCCCGTCGGGGCACACGAACGCCATCACCACCGCCCCGGTCAGGGCCCGGACCACGGTCGCCGTGGCGAGCCCCCACACTCCGAACCCGGCAGCCACGGTGCCGATCGCCCACCCCTGGTAGCACAGCACCTGGGACATCTCCACGACCACCAGCCGCCGGTACAGCAGGGCCCGCTCCAGCAGGATCCGGCCGGGGAACTGGAGGGCGACGAACGGCATGGAGGCGACCATGACGGCGGTCACCCAGGCGACCCGGCCGAGCGGCACGGCCACGGCCGCGGCGAGCGCCGTCATCGCCAGCGTCAGGCCCAGTTGCAGCGCGCTCAGGGCGCCGAGCTCCTCGCCGCTCGGGGGCTGCTCCCGCCGGATGAGCCCGGCGCCCAGACCGCCGTCGGAGACGAGCCCGGCGAACAGCACGAAGGACATGCCGACGGCGACCACGCCGAGGTCCCGGGGTTCGAGCAGCCGGGCCACGACCACGTTCCCGGCGAATCCCAGCAGCAGGATCACCAGGCCGCGGGTGCTGACGACGAAGACGCCCGCCTTGGCGCGCCGTTTCAGCTCGCTGCCCGTGAGGACCTCGTCCTCGCCGTGCCCTCGCCCGGCGCCCATGCCGACTTCAGCGGGTGGCCCGCCGTGCGCGTCGGCGGGCCAGCCGGGTCCTGATGCCGAACCGTCCGAGCTGGTGCCGGCCGTGGTCGTGGACGAGGGTCACCGCGTCGGCCCTGCGCCGGTCGAGAGCGGCGGCCCGCCCCTCGCGCAGCCGCAGCGGCAAGGCCGGCGGGTCCAGCCGGAGGGCGACGTCGGGCGCCAGGAGCAGCCGGGTCATGAGTGTGGAGTAGACGGTGTCCCGGGTCGCCCTGAGCCACGGTTTGGCCAGCACGTGATGGAGAAGGAAGGGCTCGGCTCCGTCGTCGTACCTGCACGTCAGACGGCCTCGGTCGACCAGCTCAAGGCCCGGGAAGGGCGGGTGGGGAGCCAGCCGGTGGTCGAGGGCGAGGAGTTCGTCGTCCTCGAACCGGGCCGCGAGCACCGCGTTGAGCACGTCCTGGTCGGCGAAGTAGAAGGGGTCGTCCAGGGTCGCGCTGCCGTATCTGCTGTGCGCGACGCCGATGGTCCGCTGCCCCTCGGTCCACGGTGGCAGGAGCCGTTCGGTCAGGGCATGCGGGTAGGCGAGGAAACCCGCGTTCAGATAGCGCCGGCGACGCAGGGGGCCGAGGCCAAGGGTGGTCTGCCACTCGGGGTGGAACCGGTGGCTGTTGGGCAGGCAGTCGACGAAGGCCACGATCCGTCCCTGCCGGGCCGCCTCGGTGAGCTCCGTCAGTGGCCGGGTGACGATGATGTCCGCGTCGATGAGGACCGCGACCTCCGCCGGGCGACGCAGGGGACCGTAGGGGGCGACGAACACGGCGGGCATGTCGGGCGAGGGCGGCTCCACGAGGACGACGTGGTCCGCGAGCATCTCCCGCTGCTCGGGCGACAGGCCGATGTCCACGACGACCAGGGGCTCCTCGTGGCCCGTCAACCGCAGGGAGTTGAGCAGCGCCACCAGCCCGGGGAAGAACCGCCGGTCGGCGACCGTGTAGAACGCCGTGCCCGGCAGTGGTACGGGGGAGTCGTCCACTGTTCGATTCTATGGCGGTATGAACCAACTGTCCTGTAGGCATAGAATTACATGATCCTCATGCGGTGGCCGGGCCTGTGGTCGATGCCACACGCGATGCCAATCCGCCGTCCATGCGCGGTGATTCGAGCGGATGTGTGCTTTCGTGTCGAGTTACGCGAGTTCCGGTAATCGGTTTGTCGACATATGCTCCGGGACCCGTCCGGCCGCATGGTGTTCAGGAGGTTTTCCCGTGGGCGTTTTTTCCGGGTCAGGATCGCTGTCCCGCAGATCGATGCTGGGACTGATGTCCCTGCCGTTGCTCGCGGCGAAGCCGCCGCGCCCCGCCAAGGGCGCGACGAGTACCGACGTCGTCCTCGTCGCCGACTATGCGACGCCCCAGCTCGCCGCGAATGCGGCCGCCGGCAAGCGGCTGCGTTTCCCGGCCGGCCGGACGTACCTCGTCGAAGATCTGCTGATTCCGGCCGGCTGTTATGTCGAGGGCAACGGTGCGGTCCTCAGGACCGCCAACGCGACCACCACGGACAGCAGCGACGACGGCATCCTTCGCGTGGGCGGAAACGGCGTCACCGTCGACGGCCTGAAGTTCGACGGGAACATACAGAACCAGAACGGCGTCTGGAACCAGCACCGCCACCAGATCAGGGTGCACGGCGACATCAGCGATGTCCTCGTCATGAACTGCGACTTCTACAACATCATCGGTGACGGCGTGTACATCAACGTCGGCTCCGCCGGAAACGCCGGGCACACCATCGAGGTCCGCGACTGCACGTTCACCGGGAGCAACACCAACCGCAATGGCGTCAGCGTCACCTCGGGAACGAACGTGCACATCCACCACAACACGTTCACCGACATGGCCCGCCCCGATATGCCGGGCGCGATCGACATCGAGCGGAACGCCGTCACCGACGTGATCTCTGACATCCTGGTCGAGTACAACACGATCACGCGGGCGGCCCTTTCGGGCACCGGCTCCCGGTACGGAATCCTGGCGGCCCTGTTCAATTGCGTGGGCACGAACATCGTGTTCCGGAACAACGACATCAGCGGTGCCGGGCTGAGCGCCGGCTGCCTGATCATCGGCGACAACAGCGGAACGCTGAACACGAGCACGGTCTCCGTCACGGCGAACGACATCCATGACGCCGGGGGCGCCGGAGTCGAGCTGAACTACGGCATCAGGCCCGACATCACCGAAAACCGGTTCACGAATCTCTCCCCGGCGATCCTGAACTACTTCTCCTACCTCGGGGACACCTCGGGCAACACGTTCACCAACGTCGCCACGCAGATCTCCTAGAGATGCGGTTGTCCCAAGCGGTTGTCTCCCCTTCCGTCCCGTGGTTATGGTGTACGTATACACCGTAAATATACAGACTTTCCCACCGTTTCGGGGTGAGGATCTGTGGATCACGGCTCGGACTGCTACGCGATCACCCCCTACGGCCGGGGTGCCGGAAGTTCGCGGGTCCGTGTCTTCGAGTGGCTCGACCGCATCGGCACGGACTTCGCCGTCGGCAGCTATCTCTCCCTGTCCGACGCCGCTCCGTCCCGCCTCCTGCGGCACCCGGTGTCGCTGGCCAAGGCAGAGCTGCGGCTGGCGGACGTCGTACGCGCCGGCCCCCGGCGTCTGCTGCTGCACCGTGAGGCCTCCCCGCTCAGCCGCGGCTGGTGGGAGCGGCGGCTCCTGAGGAGCGCGGAGTTCGCCGTCTACGACTTCGACGACGCCTTGCAGTGGGACCGGGGCGAGGGCGGTCTCGTCCGCAGACTCGCTCCCAAGGCGGCCAAGGCCCAGGTGGCCGTGGAGCACGCGGACCGGGTCATCGCGGGCAACGCCGTGCTGGCCGACTGGGCCTGCGAACGCCACCGTGACGTCGTGGTGATACCGAGCTGTGTGGCCCTCGGGGACTACGTGCCCAAGAGGTCGTACACGCTGCACGACCCGCCGCGGCTCGGCTGGATCGGCTCACCGCACAACGAGGCGTGTCTGCTGCTGATCTCCGGGGCGCTCCGGGAGGTCCACCGCCGGACCGGGGCCCGGGTCACGGTCGTCGGCACCACCACGCCCTCCCTCGGTGAACTGGAACGCCTCATCGACCGGATCGCCTGGAGCCCGGACAGCCAGCGGGAGGCCCTGGCCGCGATGGACATCGGGCTGATGCCGCTGGCGCCCACCGCCTACAGCCTCGGCAAGTGCGGCTACAAACTCCTCCAGTACGCCGCAGCCGGGCTGCCCGCCGTGGCGACCCCGCTCGGCGTCAACACCCAGCTGCTGTCCGAGTTCGGCATGCCCGCGCCCCGCGGCCGGGACGAGTGGACCGCCGCGGTCCTCGGGCTGATCGACTCGTCCGCGACCGTCCGGGCGGGGCTCGGTCGGACCGCGCGGGAGATCACCGGCCGCAGCTACTCGTACGACGCGTGGCTGCCCCGCTGGGCCGCCGCCCTGGAACTCGGGCCGGTGACCCCGTGACCGGCGGTGACCGGCCGGTGCCGACCGCCGACATCGTGATCGTCAACTGGAACACGGGCCGCTGCCTGACCGACTGCCTGCGGTCGATCGCCGCGACCGACAGGTCGCTGTTGCGGGTGACGCGGATCGTCGTCGTCGACAACGCCTCCACGGACGACTCCCTGCAAGGCCTCACCGCCGGTGACACCGTCGCCGGCGTTCCGCTCGACGTGGTGCGCAACGCGCGCAACCGCGGGTTCGCCGCCGCCTGCAACCAGGGTGCGGGCCGGGGGAGCGGCGACTTCGTGCTCTTCCTCAACCCGGACGCGCAGTTGTACCCCGACACCCTCCGGGCCGTCGGCCGATTCCTGAGGACGCCGGACGCGGACGGCTTCGGTATCTTCGGCGGGCTCATGGTGGACGAGCTGGGCCGTCCTCGGATCTCCTGCTCGCGCTTTCCCAGCCTGCGCATCTGGGTCGGGAAGATGACCGGCCTGGACCGGCTGGCCCCCGCCCTCTTCCCACCGCACCACCTCGGACCGCGGGAGCTGACCCGCTCGGGACCGGTGGACCAGGTGATCGGGGCCTTCTTCCTGGTGCGCCGCCCCCTGTACACCGAGCTGAACGGCTTCGACGAGCGGTACTTCCTCTACCTGGAGGACGTCGACCTCGCCCTGCGGGCCCGCGAGGCCGGCTGGCCCTCCTACTACCTCCGGCAGGCCCGCGTGCACCACGCGGAGAACGTCAGCTCCTCGCAACTCGGGCCATGGCGCCACTACTTGATGCTGTGCAGCCGCACCACCTACGCCTGCCTGCACTGGCCCAGGTCCCGGGCACGGCTGCTCACGGCACTGACCCTGTCCCTGGAGCCGGCCGCGCGGCTGACGGCCGCCGCCGCGCACGGCCGGTGGGCGGACCTGCGGACCACCGCGGCCGTCTACCGGCGGTACCTGCACTGGCTCCGCGCCGGCCGCCGCCGAGACCCGTCGGCACCGGAGATCCCCGACCCGCGCGAGGCCGGCCCGGCGCCGGACGGCGCGACCAGCAAAAGCAGCACGACCAGGAAAAGCGGCATGACCAGGAAAAGCGGCACGACCAAGAAAAGCAGCATGACCGAGAAAAGCAGCACGACCAGGAAAAGAGGCGGTCCGTCCCATGCGCACCGTTGACGAGACTCCCCCCGCCACCCTGCCCGCGACCGGCACGGTGCGGCTCCCGGCGGCGCGCCGGGTCCTCGACATCGCCGTCGCGCTGATCCTCCTCGTGGTGCTCGCGCCCCTGCTGGCGCTGCTGGCCCTGCTGGTCGCCGTGACGAGCGGTCGGCCGGTGCTCTTCCGGCAGCCGCGGACGGGGGAGGGGTGGCGGGAGTTCACCCTGTACAAGTTCCGCAGCATGCGCAGCGGCAGCGCAGGCCCCCAGGTCGCAGGCGGCGCCGACCCGAGGATCACGGCCACCGGCCGGCTGCTGCGGCGGCTCGGCCTCGACGAACTGCCGCAGCTGTGGAACGTCCTGCGCGGCGACATGACCCTGGTCGGCCCCCGCCCCGAGGTCCCGGACCTGGCCCGCCGCTACCCGCCCGAGCACCAGTGGGTGTTCCGGCACCGCCCCGGCCTCACCGGCCCCTGCCAGCTCCGCTCCCGCGCCTACGCCGACCAGCTCGACGGCCACCCGGACCCCGAGGCGTACTACCTGAGGGTCCTGGTGCCCCGGCGCACCGCCCTGGACGCGGAGTTCCTGGACCGGGCCACGCCCCGCAACGTCGTGCGGTACCTCGCCCGGACCGCCCTGTACGTGCTCCGCACCCCGTGGGACGAGACCCGGGAGCGCCGAGGGGGCGGATCCTGATGCGGGCCGTGGTGACCGGCGCGGCCGGGTTCATCGGCTCCCACCTGAGCGCTCACCTGCTGTCCCACGGGGACGAGGTCGTCGGAGTCGACGCCCTCACGGATTTCTACGACCCCGCCCGCAAACGGCACAACCTCGACCGGCTGCTGCGCCGGAAGGGCTTCCGCTTCCACCGCGGCGACCTGCTCGACCTGCCCCTGCGGCAGCTGTTCGCACACGCCGACGCCGTTTACCACCTCGCCGGCCAGCCCGGTGTCCGCGGCTCCTGGGGGCCCGAGTTCGCCGTCTACCTGGAACGCAACGTCCTGGTCACCCAGCGGGTCCTGGAAGCGGCCCGGGACACCGGGCTGCGGCGCCTGGTCTTCGCGTCCAGCTCGTCCGTGTACGGCGACGCCGAGGCCTACCCGACGCCGGAGACCGTGCGCCCCCGGCCGGTGTCCCCGTACGGCGTCACCAAGCTCGCCGCGGAGCAGCTGTGCGAGACCTACCGCACCGTCTTCGGCGTCCCGGCCGCCTCGCTGCGGCTCTTCAGCGTCTACGGCCCCGGACAGCGGCCCGACATGGCCTTCGCCCGCCTGGTCGCCGCCGCGCGCGCCGACCGTCCCTTCCCGCTGTACGGCGACGGCGGCCAGAGCCGTGACTTCACCTACGTCCAGGACGTGGTCGCCGCGATGCGCGCCGCCGCGCTCTCCTCCTGGTCGGGCGTCGCCAACCTCGGCGGCGGCAGCGAGGTGACCCTGCGTCAGGTCATCGACCTGCTGGGCGACCTGGACGCACCGGTACGGGTCGTACCGGGCCCCGCCCGTCCCGGGGACGCTCGTCGCACCGCCGCCGACATCACCCTGGCCCACGGCGCCTTCGCCTACCGCCCGGTCACGGGCCTGCGGGCCGGGCTCGCGGCGATGCTGCGCGCCGAGTCGTCGCCGGGGGCCGCGTCGCCGGTCACGACGGCCCCTGCGCCCCCCGGTAGTAGGCGATGATCTCCGCCTCCGTCATCTCCCGGTCCCGCCGACGTCCCAGGAAGTAGACCGCCGACGCGTCGTCCTGGGCGAAGTCCGGCGGTACGAGGTGGTCGAGGCCGCGCAGCCAGAAGAGCGCCGCCCTGGTCGCGCGGCCCGCGAGGGCGCTGCGGGTCAGACCCCGGACCAGGTGGTCCACGCTCCACAGCATCTGGGTGCCGGGGCCGGCGACGGGGCCCGCGGCGAGTTCCTCGAACCTCCGGAACAGATAGCGGTGGCCGCTGAGGGTGAAGCGCGTGAAGTCGTGGGCGCCCGCGTGGACCTGCTGCATGAACGGCGTCTCGGCATAGACCAGCCCGTCGTCCCGCAGTACCCGGTGGATCTCGGCGACCACCTGGGCGGGGTCCAGCACATGCTCCAGCACGGCCTGCACCAGCACCGCGTCGACACTGGACGTGCGCAGCGGGATGCGGTGGGCGTCGGCGACGAACTGGGTGGCCGGGCTGGTGACGATGTCGAACCCGATCACCCGCACGCGGGTGTTCCGGTAGACCGCCTCCACCCCGTTCCCGACCGTCGCCCCGCCCACGACGAGCAGCGTGGGCGCCGGGCCCGGCAGAGCGCGCAGGAGCAGGTCGATGTTGAGGGCAGCGACCCGGTTGGGCGGCTTGGCGATCCGCCGCAGCGGGGTGGGCAGGGCATCGGCCCCCCGGTGCACGTGCGCGGGGGACGCGAGGGCGGCGACGGCCTCCCGGTGCACCACGCTGTGCTCGAAGTCGACGAGCACGGGCGCTCCCGCCACGTGGGGAAACGCCGCGGAAGCGTGGTACGCGCAGTCCGGCGCGGCACACCGCAGCGCACCGGCTCCCGCTCCCGCACCGGCTCCCGCTCCCGCTCCCGCACCGTGTCCGGCTCCCGCACCGGGACCGGCTCCCGCTCCGGCAGCAGCGCCAGCTCCGGCCGGGTCGGCCTCCAGCCCGGCACGGCAGCGCGGGCATGCCAGCAGCGGCCTGATGTCGTCCAGTTCGGCCAGGACCATGCGCGCTCCTCGGACCCCGGGGATCACCGACGGCCGGTTCGGCGCCGGGTTCGCCATCTGACATCCTCGCCCGGATTGACCCGGATCGCCTGCCGGGGGAAGATGTACGTATACGCCGTAAATATACGGTTTAGGACCGTGGTGGACGAGCGGTGGTGGATCATGCGGCACGGGACACTGGTCCCCGGTTCGGGACGTCCGGTCGGTGACGCCGACTGGCCGGGCACGCCCCCGCGGGTGGCGTCGGCGGCGGAGCTGCCGCCGTCGCCGTCGCTGCCCCGCGTCAAGGTCCTCCATGTCATCACCCGCCTCGAGGCCGGCGCCGGCGGCAACACCCTGCTGTCGGCCCAGGGCATGGACCCCGCCCGCTACGAGGTCTGGATCGCCGGAGTCCCCGGCGGTCCCCTCTGGGGCCGGGCCCGGGCCGCCGGCCTGCGCACGGTCGAGATCCCGGGGTTCCGGCACACGCTGACCCCGGCGGATCTGGCGGTGCTGTGGCGGCTGACGCGGCTGATCAGGCGCGAGCGGTTCACCATCGTGCACACCCACTCCGCCAAGGGCGGATTCCTCGGGCGGGTGGCCGCCCGGCTGTGCCGCACCCCGGTGGTCGTGCACACCTTCCACGGCGTCAGCTTCCACCCGTACCAGTCCCGCGGCCGACGACTGCTCTACCGCCGCCTGGAGCGCGTCACCCGGCGCTTCACCCACCGCTTCCTCGCCGTCGCGCCCCGCCTGGCCGAGCAGGTCGTCGAGGAGCGCCTCGCCCCACCGGGGGCTGTCCGGGTCGTCCCGTCGGCGGTCGACCTGGCGCACATCCCCGAACGGTTCGACCCGCTCGCCCGCCGCGTGCTCGGGACGCCGCGCACCACCGCCCTCGTCGGCACCGTCGGCCGGCTCGACACACAGAAGGCCCCCCTCGACTTCGTCCGGATGGCCGCCGCGCTGCGAGCCGAGCGTCCGGACACCGCCTTCGTGATGATCGGCGAGGGGCCGCTGGAGGGGGACGTGCGACGGCTCGCCGCGGAACTGGGCGTCGACCTCACGCTCACCGGGCACCGCACGGACGCCGCCTGGCTGGTGGCCGGGCTGGACGTCTTCGTGATCACTTCCCTCTATGAGGGACTCGGCCGGGCGCTCACCGAGGCCCTCGCCACGGCCCGCCCGGTCGTCGCCACAGCCGTCAACGGCGTACCCGACCTGGTGGAGCACGGCGCCACCGGGCTGCTCGTCCCCCCGGCCGACCCGGACGAGGCCGCGCGGGCCGTGCGCTGGCTGCTCGACCATCCGCACCAGGCGGCTGACATGGGCCGTCAGGGCCGGCGCCGGGCCCGCCGGGGCTTCACCCCGCAGGCCATGTGCGCCGCCGTCGACGCCTGCTACCGCGAGCTGCTCGGCCTCCCGCCGCCCACTCCGGCCCCCGCCCACTGACTCGGCCGCCCCCGCACGGCCCACCCCCGGCCCCCGGAGATCGACATGCGCCTCACCGTCATCGGCACCGGATACGTGGGAGCCGTCCACGCCGCCTGCATGGCGGACCTCGGTCACCAGGTCCTCGGCGCGGACGTCGACCCGGAACGGATCGCGGCGCTCACCGCGGGCCGGCCGCCGTTCTTCGAGCCCGGTCTGGGCGGACTGCTCAAGCGCGGCGTGGACAGCGGACGGCTGCGCTTCACCACCTCGACGGCCGAGGCCGCCCGGTTCGCCGCCACCCACTTCGTCTGCGTCGGAACACCGCCCCTGCCCGGTTCCGGCGCCGCGGACCTGCGGTACGTCGAAGCGGCCGTGGACGAGCTGGCCGCACACCTGCCCGAGGAACGGGACGAACGGGTCCTCGTCGTCGGCAGATCCACCGTGCCGGTGGGGACGGCCCAGCGCCTGACCGGGCGGCTCGGCAGCGCCGCCGACGTCGCCTGGAACCCGGAGTTCCTGCGCGAGGGCTGTGCGGTCCAGGACGCCACGCGGCCCCTGCGCATCGTGGCGGGCGTCGGGGCCGCGTGGGCGGAAGCACGGCTGCGGGACGTCTACGCGCCCCTGACGAGGCTCGGCACTCCCTTCGTCGCCACCGACCCCGCCACCGCCGAACTGGTCAAACTCGCCTCCAACTCCTTCCTCGCCACCAAGGTCTCCTTCATCAACGCCATGGCGGAGATCTGCGACGCCACCGGCGCCGACGTCCTGACCCTGGCCCGGGCCATGGGTGCCGACCCCCGCATCGGGCCGGGCTCCCTCGTCCCCGGGCTGGGTTTCGGCGGCAGCTGCCTGCCCAAGGACATCCGGGCCTTCGCGGCCGGGGTGGAGGACCTGGGCCTCGGGGAGTCGGTGGCCTTCCTCCGCCAGATCGACGCGATCAACTCCCGGCAGCGGCTGCGGACCGTCGAACTCGCCGCGCACCTGGTCGGCGGGTCCTTCACGGGCCGCCGGATCGGCGTCCTGGGCGCCGCCTTCAAACCCGGCAGCGACGACGTCCGGGACTCGCCCGCGCTCGCCGTCGCCGAGGCCGTACGACGGCGGGGAGCGCTGGTGCGCGTCCACGACCCCGAGGCGGCCGACAACGCGCGCGCCGTGCACCCGGCCCTCCTGTTCGCACCGGACGTCACCAAGGCGTGCGACCAGGCGGATCTGGTGCTGCACCTGACCGACTGGCCCCAGTACCGGGACCTCGACCCCGCCGAGCTGGCCGAGGTGGTGCGCACCCGCGCGATTCTCGACGCCCGCCACACCCTCGACGCGGCGGCCTGGCGCGCGGCGGGCTGGACCCTGCACGCCCCGGGGCGGCCCCGGCAGGCTGTGCGACGACAAGGCGGAGCACCATGACCGGGCCCACGGCGGCCACGCACCCACGCCCGCGCCCGCTCGGCTCCCGCGGCGGGGCCCGGCCCTCCACACGTGCGGCGACCCCGTCGGTGTGCCGCACTCACCGCAGGGCGCCGGTCCCGTCATGACGCGCACCCGCATCCTGGTCACCGGTGGAGCCGGGTTCGTCGGCTCGCACTACGTCCGTGCGCTGCTCGGCCCCGACGGCCCCGCCGACGTCACGGTGACCGTCCTCGACGCGCTCACCCACGCCGGCCGCCCGGCCGGCCTCGACGACCTGCGCCGTACGGATCACTTCGCCTTCGTCCGGGGCGACATCTGCGACCAGGAACTCGTCGACGACCTGCTCACGGCACACGACCAGGTCGTGCACTTCGCCGCCGAGACCCGCGTCGACCGACCGGGCCACGAGGCCGAGGCCTGCGTGCGCACCAATGTGCTCGGCACCCAGACCCTCGTCGACGCGGCCCTGCGACACGGCCCGAAGCGGTTCGTGCACATCTCCTCCGACGAGGTGTACGGCTCGATCCGCGCCGGATCCTGGCCGGAGACCGACCCGCTGCGGCCCAACTCGCCCCGCGCCGCCAGCAAGGCCGCCTCGGACCTGATCGCGCTGGCCTGGCACCGCACCCACGGCCTCGACGTCCGGGTCGCCCGGGGCTGCACCACCTACGGGCCCCGGCAGTTCCCCGAGCGGCTCGTGCCCCGCTTCATCTGCCTGCTGCTGGAGGGCCGGCCGGTGCTCCTGCACGGCGGCGGACACGACGTCCGCGACTGGATCCACGTCGACGACCACGTCCGGGGCATCGAACTCGTCCGCACCCGCGGCCGCCCCGGCGAGGTCTACAACATCGGCGCCGGGAACGAACGGTCCGTGCGGGATGTGACCGCCCTGCTGCTGCACGCGTGCGACGCCGACTGGAGCCGGGTCGGCATCGTCACCGACCACACGGTCCACGACCGGCGCTACGCGGTCGACGCCAGGAAGATCCGCGACGAACTCGGCTTCGACCCGCGCCGGGACCTGGCCGCCGGTCTCGCGGAGACCGTCGACTGGTACCGCACCCACCGGTCCTGGTGGGAGCCGCTGCTGCACCTGGCCGAACGCGACGAGGGCAGGGCGGGGGTGTACCTCCGGTCATGAACGCACCCATGAACACACCGATGAACACACCCATCAGCGCGCCCATCGAGGACTACGCCCTCGTCGGCGACCAGGAGACCGCCGCCATGGTCGGCAGGGACGGTTCCGTCGACTGGCTCTGCCTGCCCCGCTTCGACTCCCCGGCCTGTCTCGCCGCCCTGCTGGGCACCGAGGACAACGGGTTCTGGCGTCTCGCGCCGACGAGCGGCGGCCGCTGCACCAGCCGTGCCTACCGGCCGGGCACGCTGGTCCTGGACTCCCTGTGGGAGACACCGGCCGGCACCGTCCGCGTCACCGACTTCATGCCGCCCCGTGCCCGGCTGCCCAGCCTCGTGCGGGTGGTCGAGGGGCTCTCGGGCACCGTGACCGTGCGCAGCGCGCTGCGGCTGCGGTTCCACCAGGGGCGGGTCGTGCCGTGGGTGCGGGACCTCGGCCACTGCACCGTCGCGGTCGCCGGGCCGGACGCCGTCTGGCTGGGCGCCGACGGCATCGTCCGGGTCGCACCCGGCCCGGACACGGTCGACTGGGACATGACCCTGACCGCAGGACACCGGCTCACGCTGACGCTGGTCTGGGCCCCCTCGCACCGGCCCGAGCCGCCCGCACCCCTGCCCCTCCCCGCGGAGACCGTGCTCAAGGAGACCGTCGACCACTGGCACCGCTGGACCGCCCGCTGCCGGTACCAGGGGCCGTGGCGGGACGCGGTGGTGCGTTCCCTCGTCACCCTCAAGGCCCTCACCTACGCGCCCACCGGCGGCATCGTCGCGGCCGCGACCACCTCACTGCCCGGCAGTATCGGGGGAGAGCGCAACTGGGACCACCGGTTCTGCTGGCTGCGCGACTCGACCCTCGCCCTGTCCTGCCTCCTGCGCAGCGGGTACCGCGACGAGGCCAGGGCCTGGCTGGACTGGCTGGTGCGGGCCATCGCGGGGGACCCCGGCGACCTCCAGACCGTCTACGGCGTCGGCGGGCAGCGGCTCCTGCCGGAGACGGAGGCCCCCTGGCTGCCCGGTTACGCCGGCTCACGACCGGTCCGGTTCGGGAACTCCACAGCACACCAGTTCCAACTCGACGTCTACGGCGAGGTCCTGGACACGCTCTGGCTGGCCCTGCGCGCGGGCATCCCGATCGCCGCCCATATGTGGACCCTCGTCGAGGCGTTCATGGACCACCTCCGACGGCACTGGCGCGAACCGGACCACGGACTGTGGCAGGTGCCCGGCCCCGGCCGGCGGTTCGTGCACTCCAGGGTCATGGCCTGGGTGGCCGCCGACCGCGCCCTGCGCATGGGGGAGGCACTGGGCCGTACCGGCTCCTCGGCCCGCTGGCGGTCACTGCGCGACGAGATCCACCGCGAGGTCTGCCGGCAGGGCTGGGACCCCGGGCAGCGGTCCTTCGTGCAGTCCTACGGCTCGTCGGCGCTGGACGCCTCGGCCCTGCTGATCCCCCGTCTCGGCTTCCTGCCCGCCACCGACCCGCGCGTCCTCGGCACCGTGCACGCGATGCGCCGTCTGGAGCACGGCGGGTTCCTGCGCCGCTACGGCCAGGGCCGCACCGGCGACGGCGGGCAGGACCTCGACGGTCTGGGCGGCACCGAGGGCACCTTCGTCGCGTGCTCCCTCTGGTACGCCGAGGCCCTCTCCGCCACCGGGCAGCCGGAGCGCGCGCGGGAGCTCTTCGGACGGGTCCTGGACGTACGCAACGACGTCGGACTGCTGGCGGAGCAGTGGGACCCGGACGCCGGACGGCACCTCGGCAACACCCCGCAGGCGTCCAGCCACATCGCCCTCGTCGAGACGGCGTTCGCCCTGACTCCGGCGCTCAGGGCCTGACCAGCAGCTGGAAGTCGAAGGCGTACCGCGAGGCCCGGTAGATGTGGGTGCCGTACTCGACCGGGCGGCCGGTGTCGTCGAAGGCTGTGCGCTGCATGGTCAGGACCGCGCTGCCCTCCTGTTCGTCGAGCCGGGCGGCCTCCTCCCCGGTGGCGCGGCGGGCGCCGATGGTCTGGCGGGCGCTGTGCAGGGTGATGCCGGCCGTGCGGAGCATGCGGTAGAGGCCGGTGGACTCGAGGCGGTCGCTGTCCAGGGCGAGCAGCCCGGCGGGGAGGTAGTTGCAGAGCAGCGCGACCGGCTGGCCGTGGGTCAGGCGCAGCCGTTCCAGGAGCATGACCTCGCCGCCCTCCGGTACCGACAGCGCGGCGGCCACGTCGGCGGACGCCGGTACGGTCTCGTTGCGGACCACCCGTGTCGCCGGACCCTGGCCGGCCGCCTCCAGGTCGTCGTAGAGGCTGCTGAGCTCCAGGGGGCGCTTGACCTGGCTGTGCACCACCTGGGTGCCCACCCCGCGCCGCCGGACCAGCAGGCCCTTCTCCACCAGGGTCTGGATGGCCTGGCGGACGGTCGGGCGGGACAGGCCGAGGCGGATCGAGAGGTCGATCTCGTTGCCCAGGAGGTTTCCCGGGGCGAGCACGCCGTGCTCGATCGCCTCCTCCAGCTGCCGGGCGAGCTGGTAGTACAGCGGCACCGGGCTGCCCCGGTCCAGGGCGAAGTCCAGCGAGTCGAGCGCGGGCGCGGTCGCGGCACGGGACATGGCACCGGGCTTCGCCATGGGGGTACCTCCCTCAGCGGGTCGGGGGCGGGGCAGAGGTGGGTGCGGCGGGGGCCGTCTGCCGGTCGTGAGGTCAGAGGTGGGTGCGGCGCGCGGCCGTCTGCCGGTCGTACTCCGTCCGCGCGGCCACCGCGGCCTCGCGCGACGCCGTCTGGGCCACCGGTACGTCCCACCAGGCCTCGGCCGGGGGAGCGGCCGGGTTCGCGGTGTCCGTCTCGACGTAGACGCAGGTCGGGCGGTCCGAGGCGCGGGCCGCGGCCAGGGCCTCGCGCAGCTCCCGCACGGTCTTGGCGCGCAGCACGTCCATGCCGAGGCTCGCCGCGTTGGCGGCCAGATCGACCGGGAGCGGGGCCCCGCTGAAGGTGCCGTCGGCGGCCCGGTAGCGGTAGGCCGTGCCGAAGCGCTCACCGCCCACCGTCTCGGAGAGGCCGCCGATCGAGGCGTACCCGTGGTTCTGGACGAGCACCAGGTTGATCGGCAGGCCCTCCTGGACGGCGGTGACCAGCTCGGTCGGCATCATCAGGTAGGTGCCGTCGCCGACCAGCGCCCACACGGGGGTGTCGGGGGTGGCCTGCTGGACGCCGATCGCCGCCGGGATCTCGTAGCCCATGCAGGAGTAGCCGTACTCCAGGTGGTACTGGCGCGGGCTGCGGGTCCGCCACAGCTTGTGCAGGTCGCCGGGGAGCGAGCCGGCCGCGTTGATCACCACGTCCTCGTCGCCGACGGCCGCGTCCAGCGCGCCGAGCAGCTGGGTCTGGGTGGGGACGGCGTGCTCGTCGGGCGCCTCGAAGGCCCGCGCCACGACCTGCTCCCAGCGCTCTTTGCCGCTGCCGTACTCGGCCTCGTACGCCGCGTCCACGCGGTGGCCCGCCAGTGCCGAGGTCAGTGCTTCCAGACCCGCCCGCGCATCGCACACGACCGTCCGCGCGGCCAGCTTGTGGGCGTCGAAGGCGGTGATGTTGAGGTTGAGGAAGCGTACGTCCGGGTTCTGGAAGAGGGTGCCGGAGGCGGTGGTGAAGTCGGAGTAGCGGGTGCCCACGCCGATGACCAGGTCCGCGGTGCGGGCGAGGTCGTCGGCGACGGCGGTGCCGGTGTGGCCGATGCCGCCCAGGTCGGCGGGGTGGTCGTGGCGCAGCGAGCCCTTGCCCGCCTGGGTGGACGTGACGGGGATGCCGGTGGTGTCCACGAGGGCCTTCAGGGCCTGCTCGGCCTCGCTGTGGTGGACGCCGCCGCCCGCCACGATCACCGGGCGGGCCGCCGCGCGGATCACCCGGACCGCCTCCGCCAGTTCCACCGGGTCGGGCGCGGGACGCCGTACCCGCCACACCCGCTCGGCGAAGAACTCCTCGGGCCAGTCGTAGGCCTCCGCCTGGACGTCCTGGGGGAGTGCGAGGGTGACCGCGCCGGTCTCGGCCGGGTCCGACAGGACGCGCATGGCCTGGAGGGCGGACGGGATAAGGGCCTCGGGGCGGTGGATCCGGTCGAAGTACCGGGAGACCGGGCGCAGGGTGTCGTTCACCGACACGTCCGCCTCGGTGGGGTGCTCCAGCTGCTGGAGCAGCGGGTCGGCGGGGCGCGTGGCGAAGTAGTCGCCGGGCAGCAGCAGGACCGGGAGGCGGTTGATGGTGGCCAGGGCCGCGCCGGTGACCAGGTTCGTGGCGCCCGGGCCGATCGACGTGGTGACCGCCTGGGCCGACAGCCGGTTCAGCTGGCGGGCGTGGCCGACCGCCGCGTGGACCATGGCCTGCTCGTTGCGGCCCTGGTGGAACGGCATGGCGTCCTCGCCGGCCTCCAGGAGGGCCTGTCCGATCCCCGCCACGTTCCCGTGGCCGAAGATGCCCCAGGTCCCGGCGATCAGCCGGTGCCGTACGCCGTCCCGCTCCGTGTACTGGACGGACAGGAACCGCACCAGGGCTTGGGCGACGGTCAGGCGGGTGGTGGTGCTCATCAGGACTTCTCCGGTGCCGTGTCGAGGGGGAGGCGGTGGTACAGGTCGTACCGGCGGTACGGGGCGAGCGGGCCGGTCACCGCAAGGCGCCGTCGAGAGAGGTGCGGGCCGTGTGGGCGTAGCGGACGGTCCTCTCCAGCTCCCAGCCGGAGAGCAGGCCGTGGCACAGCGCGCCGCCGAACCCGTCGCCCGTGCCGTTGGCGGCCGCGGGGGCCTCCACGGGGGCGGACGGCACGTCGGCGGTGGTGCCGTCGCGGTGCACGGCGAGGACGCCCTTCGGGCCACGCTTCACCACGGCCAGCTCCACTCCCGCCGCGAGCAGCGCCTCGGCGCAGCCGTGAGGGTCACGCACTCCGGTGGCGATCTCGCACGCGTCGAGGTCGCCGACCGCGACGGTCGCGTGCCGCAGGGCCTCGGCGTACGCGCGCCGCAGGGCCTCCGCGTAGTCGGCACGGGGTTCGTCAGGGCCCGTCCGGGCCGGGTCGCTCCCCGGCGCGGGCCGCCAGTCCAGCTCGATCACCGTGGTGGCCGCCCGGTCCCGGCACTTGAGGGCGGCGAGCGTGGCCGACCGGCTCGGCTCCGCGCTCAGCCCGGTCCCGGTGATCCAGAAGATCCGGGCCGCGCGGATGGCGAAGTAGTCGAGCTCGTCCGTGTGTATCTCCAGGTCGGGAGCGTCGGCGACCGGCGTCGCGGAGGCCGCCGTCCGGGTCACCCAGCGGTTGTCGACGCCGGACTCGGTGAGGGTCTGGTGGAGATACGCGCCGAAGGAATCGGCGCCGGTGCGGGTGATGACGGCGGTGGAGCGGCCCAGCCGGGCGGCGGTGACCGCGACATCCGCGGCCGGACCTCCGAGGAACCTCCCGGAGGACCCGTTCCGGGGCCCTGGCACCCCAGGCCGGTGCGGGTGGAGATCAACTCCGATACGGCCCATACTGATCACGTCGAACTGCTGCACTGGCTCGACCATGCGCGACGCTCCTCGGTCCGGACTGGGGATGCGAGGCCCTCCGGGCCCGTTGCATCCCAGGTGTAGGACTCGAAGGGTGAGCCTGTCAATAGTTTGTACTTACATTCGGACCTGTTCGTGAAATGATGTCTTAACAAAGTATTGACAGCGGCAGCGCCAGGGGAGTTGTATCCCGTCCCAACACAAGTTGGCGCGTTTTCACAGCTCCCACCCCCTTTCCCGACGTACTCCCCGTCGCACAGTGAGGTGCAAGGAAAGATGGACCGCTCTTCTCTCTCCCGTTCGCGGAGATTCGCCCCCGTCGTGGCCCTCGCCGCGGCCGCGGCCCTGACGCTCGCCGGCTGCTCCAGCAGCTCGGGCGGCAAGAAGTCCGAGGAGAGCGCGGACGGCGCCTCCGCGGGCAAGGCCACCACGCCCCGGATGACCATCGCCCTGGTCACCCACCAGTCGCCGGGCGACACCTTCTGGGACATCGTCCGCAAGGGCGCCCAGGCCGCCGCGAACAAGGACAACGTCAAGCTGGTCTACTCGGCCGACCCGAGCGCGGGTGGCCAGGCCAACCTGGTGCAGAACGCGATCGACCAGAAGGTCGACGGCATCGCGATCACCCTCGCCAAGCCCGACGCCCTCAAGGACGTCGTCGCCAAGGCGAAGGCGGCCGGCATACCCGTCGTCGGCCTCAACTCCGGTGTCAGCGAGTGGCAGAAGCTCGGCCTGATGGAGTTCTTCGGCCAGGACGAGACGGTCGCCGGTGAGGCGCTCGGCAAGCGGCTGAACCAGGAGGGCGCCAAGAGCGCCGTCTGTGTCATCCAGGAGCAGGGCAACATCGGCCTCACGCAGCGCTGCGACGGCGTGAAGAAGACCTTCACCGGCAAGTTCCAGACGCTGAACGTCAACGGCGCCGACATGCCGTCGGTGAAGTCGACCATCACCGCCAAGCTCAGCCAGGACAAGTCCATCGACTACGTCGTGGCCCTCGGTGCGCCCATCGCGCTGACCGCGTCGCAGGCGGGGTCCGACGCGGGCAGCAAGGCGAAGGTCGCCACCTTCGACCTCAACAAGGACCTGACGACCGCCATCAGCAAGGGCACCATCGCCTTCGCCGTCGACCAGCAGCCCTACCTCCAGGGCTACCTGGCGATCGACTCGCTGTGGCTGTACAAGAACAACGGCAACTACATGGGTGGCGGCGAGCAGCCGGTGCTCACCGGCCCGGCCTTCGTGGACAAGTCGAACGTGGACGCCGTGGCGAAGTTCGCCGCGAAGGGCACCAGGTGATGGGTATGACCCAGCACGCCGAGCCGGCGGTGACCACACCGCCGGCCCCCGGCCCCGGCCAGGTGAAGGACGGCCGGACCGCGGAACGACCGCTCGCCCTGCGGCTGTTGGCGCGCCCCGAGGTCGGGGTGTTCCTGGGCGCTGTGGCGGTGTGGGTGTTCTTCCTGATCGCCGCTCCGCCGGTGCGCGAGGGCAGCGCGATGGCGAACATCCTCTACCAGTCGTCCACGATCGGGATCATGGCGCTGCCGGTCGCCCTGCTGATGATCGGCGGGGAGTTCGACCTGTCCTCGGGTGTCGCGGTGATCACCTCGGCGCTGACCGCGAGCATGTTCGCCTTCCAGCTCACCCTGAACGTGTGGGTGGGCGTCTTCGTGGCGCTGCTGGTGGCGCTGGGAATCGGGTTCCTCAACGGCTGGCTGGTCGTCAGGACCGGGCTGCCGAGCTTCCTGATCACCCTGGGCACGTTCCTGATCCTCCAGGGCGTCAACCTCGCGGTGACCAAGCTGGTCACCGGGAACGTGGCCACCGACGACATCAGCGACATGGACGGCTTCGACCAGGCCAAGAAGGTCTTCGCGAACTCCTTCGAAGTGGCCGGCGTCCAGATCAAGATCACCATCGTCTACTGGCTCGTCTTCGCCGCCCTGGCCACCTGGGTGCTGCTGCGCACCAAGTACGGCAACTGGATCTTCGCGGTCGGCGGCAACAAGGACTCCGCCCGCGCGGTCGGCGTGCCGGTGAACTTCACCAAGATCAGCCTGTTCATGCTGGTCGGCTTCGCCGCCTGGTTCGTCGGGATGCACAACCTGTTCTCCTTCAACACCGTGCAGTCCGGCGAGGGCGTGGGCCAGGAGCTCATCTACATCTCGGCCGCGGTGATCGGCGGCTGTCTGCTGACCGGCGGCGCGGGCTCGGCGATCGGGCCGGTGTTCGGGGCGTTCATGTTCGGCATGGTCCAGCAGGGCATCGTCTACGCCAACTGGAACCCGGACTGGTTCAAGGCCTTCCTCGGCGTGATGCTGCTCGGCGCCGTCCTGATCAATCTGTGGGTCAGCCGCACGGCGACCCGGAGGTGACCCACCCATGACCACTGAAGAGACCGGCACGCACGGCGCGATCCTCGCCGACACCCCCGACACCGCCGCGGGGGACGGGGCGATCGTCGAACTGCGCAACGCGGGCAAGTCCTACGGCAACATCCGCGCCCTGCACGGCGTCAGCCTGAAGGTGCACCCCAGCCAGGTGACCTGCGTGCTCGGCGACAACGGCGCCGGCAAGTCCACCCTCATCAAGATCATCTCCGGGCTGCACCAGCACACCGAGGGCGAGTTCCTCGTCGACAACACCCCGGTCCACTTCACCACCCCGCGCGAGGCCCTCGACAAGGGCATCGCCACCGTCTACCAGGACCTCGCCGTCGTCCCCCTGATGCCGGTCTGGCGCAACTTCTTCCTCGGCTCCGAGATGACCAAGGGCCCCTGGCCGATCCGTCGCCTCGACATCGAGAGGATGAAGAAGACCGCCGACGAGGAACTGCGGAACATGGGCATCGTCCTCGACGACCTCGAACAGCCCATCGGCACCCTGTCCGGCGGCCAGCGCCAGTGCGTGGCCATCGCGCGTGCCGTCTACTTCGGCGCCCGCGTCCTCATCCTGGACGAGCCCACCGCCGCCCTCGGCGTCAAGCAGTCCGGCGTCGTCCTCAAGTACGTGGCCGCCGCCCGCGACCGCGGACTCGGCGTCATCTTCATCACCCACAACCCGCACCACGCCTACATGGTCGGCGACCACTTCAGCGTGCTGCGCCTGGGCACCATGGAACTCTCCGCCTCCCGGGATCAGATCACCCTGGAGGAACTCACGAACCACATGGCCGGCGGCGCCGAACTCGCCGCGCTCAAGCACGAGTTGTCCCAAGTGCGAGGCGTCGACACCGAAGCCCTCCCGGAAGAGGGAGACCTCACCGTGGCGGCCGGCGGCGAGGGGAAGTCCTGACGTGGCGGCCCCGCTCGACCGCATCCGCGTCGGATCGGCCCCGGACTCCTGGGGCGTCTGGTTCGCCGACGATCCGGCGCAGGTGCCGTGGGAACGCTTCCTGGACGAGGTCGCCGAGGCGGGCTACTCCTGGATCGAGCTGGGGCCGTACGGCTACCTGCCGACCGACCCGGCACGGCTGACCGACGAGATCGCCAGGCGTGACCTGAAGGTCTCGGCGGGCACGGTCTTCACCGGCCTGCACCGCGGCCCCTCGGTCTGGGAGTCCACCTGGGCGCACGTCAGCCAGGTCGCCGCGCTCACCCAGGCCGTGGGAGCGCGGCACCTCGTCGTCATCCCGTCCTTCTGGCGGGACGACAGGACCGCCGAGATCCTGGAGCCGCCCGAGCTGACCCACGAGCAGTGGGCCCACCTCACCAAGGGCATGGAACGTCTCGGCCACGAGGTCAAGGAGACGTACGGACTCGACCTCGTCGTCCACCCGCACGCCGACACCCACCTCGACACCGAGGACCACGTCGAGCACTTCCTGGACTCGACGGACTCCGAACTCGTCAACCTCTGCCTGGACACCGGGCATTACGCCTACTGCGGCGGCGACAGCGTCAAGCTCATCGAGAGCTACGGCGAACGCATCGGCTATCTGCACCTCAAGCAGGTCGACCCGGAGATCCTCGCGGACGTCGTGCAGAACGAGATCCCCTTCGGCCCGGCCGTCCAGCGCGGCGTGATGTGCGAACCGCCCTCGGGTGTACCGGAGTTGGAGCCCGTGCTGGTCGCGGCGCAGGGGCTCGGTGTGGAGCTGTTCGCGATCGTCGAACAGGACATGTACCCGTGCGAGCCGGACAAGCCGCTGCCGATCGCGGTGCGCACCCGCAGGTTCCTGAGGTCCTGCGGCGCCTGAGAGGGATGACCATGACCGAGCGAGGCACCCTCGGTGTCGCCGTCATCGGCACCGGCAAGATGGGCGCCGACCACGTCCGGCGTCTCCACGAGGTGGTCAGCGGGGCCCGGGTGAGCGCCGTCGTCGACCTCGACGCGGACCGCGCCAAGCAGGTCGCCGCCCGCGTGGACGGCTGTACGGCCCACACCGACCCGGCCGCCGCGATGGCCGCGCCCGACGTGGACGCCGTCCTCATCGCCTCCTCCGGGCCCGCCCACGAGTCGGCGCTGCTGCTGGCCCTGGAGCACGACCTGCCGGTGCTGTGCGAGAAGCCGCTCACCCCCGACGCGGCCTCCGCGCTGCGCGTCCTTCAGGCCGAGCAGGCGCTCGGTCACCGGCGCGTCCAGGTGGGCTTCATGCGGCGCTTCGACGCCGAGTACGTGAAGCTCAAGTCCTGCCTGGACACGGGCCAGTTGGGGCGGCCGCTCATGCTGCACAACCGGCACCGCAACGCCGCCAGCCCGCCCTTCTTCACCAGCTCCATGCTGATCAGCGACTCCGTGGCGCACGAGACCGACGTGACCCGCTGGCTGCTCGGGCACGAGATCACCGCGGTGACGGTACTGCGACCGACCCCCTCGGCGAACGCCCCGGACGGCCTCCAGGACCCGCAGTTCGTCGTCCTGGAGACCGACGGCGGCGCCCTCAGTGACGTCGAGATCTTCGTCAACTGCGGCTTCGGCTACCAGGTCCAGGCCGAGGTGGTCTGCGAACGCGGCACCGCCCGCATCGGCGACGGCCACGCCATGGTCACCAACATGGCAGGGCGCTGGGGCGGCACCATCGCCCAGGACTTCGTCGAACGCTTCGCCGACGCCTACGACCGCGAGGTCCAGGCCTGGGTCGACGCCACCCGCCGCGGCGAGGTCACCGGACCCAGCGTGTGGGACGGCTACGCGGCGGCCGCGGTGTGCGAGGCCGGCGTGCGCTCGCTGAACGACGGCGGCCGGGTGCCGGTCGAACTCGTGGAGCGGCCCGCGCTGTACGGCTGACCGGCCGCCGCGCAGGGGGAGTTCGGCGAAGTTCCCTCGTGCTCGCTAAGCACTCCTCGAATCGCGGCATCTTCGGGACGCCCTGTGCCACCATGGCGCGGCTGTCCTCGGCGGGGCGGCGAGGGGGTGTGCATGGGAGTCGTACGGATACTGCTGCCGTTGCCGCGCGCGGCGGCCAGGTGGGCGCCGGAGAAGGGCGGACCGCTGCTGGGGGCCGCGCTGTCGTACTGCGTCACGCCGTCCTGGGCGGGACTGCCGCCGCCCTCGCCCGCGCGGCGGCTGGCCTGGGCCGAGGAGGCGGTCGCGGCCTACCGCGCGACGTCCGACACGGCCGGCCTGAGCCGCGCTCTGGCACTGCGCGCCCACGCGCTGCTGCTCTCCGGCCGCTTCGAGGAGGCGTGCGGGGCCGCGGACGAGGCGACCGTCGCACAGGCCCCGCAAGTGGACACGGCGGTCGGCGGCAGCGTCGGCGTACCGAGCGAGGTGTCGGCGGCGGTGGGTGCCTTTCTCGGGGATGTGCGGGCGCAGGCGCTCGCGGGGCTGGGGCGGGCCGAGGATGCCGTGCCGGTGGCGCGGGCGAGTGTGGCGGCCTACCGGCGGCTGCCCGCCCCCGAGCGGAGGGACCGGGCGCTCGGCAGTCTGCCGGGTGCGCTGCGGACGTACGGCATGCTGCTCGCCACGACCGGCCGCCGCGAGGAGTCCGTGGCCGTCTACGAGGAGTGCGCCGCCCTCCTGGCCGCCATGTCGCTGCGGGAGCTGGCGCACGTCGAACGGGTGCGGCCCCAGGTGCTCGCCGAACTGGTCGGTGTGCTGCGGGCGTCGGGGCGCCACGAGGACGCGCTCGGCGTCGGCCCTGAGGCGCGGGAGGCGCTGCGGGGGCCCCTCGCGTGGACCGTCCCCGAGACCGTGCTGCCGCTGCGGGTACGGCTTCTGGTCGATCTCGCCCGCTGCCACACCGCCACCGGCGACCCGGCCGAGGCCCGCGCCTGCGCCCAGGCGGCGGTGGCCGAGGCCCGCAAGCCGCACGGCACGCGCGAGTTGACCTCGGCGCTGGACTGCCTCGCCGACGTGCTCGGTGAACTGGGCCAGACCGACAAGGAGTCGCTCGCCCGGCGTGAACTGGCGGAACTGCGCGACGCCTAGAAGGACATGCGCGGCCGCGGCTCGAACCCCGCCGCCCGGTAGGCGGCGTCGACGAGGGTCATCGTCGCCACCGCGTCGTCCGCGTCCAGCGGCAGCGCCGCGCCCCCGCGCACCCGGTCCGCGAACGCCTCCAGCTGGTAGGTGTACGACGACCGGGTGCCGAGCCGCTCGGTGCGCTCACCGTCCGCCGTGCGCACCACGAGCCGGTCGTCGAGGTGCGGCAGCACGAAGTTCGGCGCGAGCACCTCGCCCAGGGACCCGGTGACCCGGCAGCTCATCTCCAGCCGGTCGTACGCCATGTGACAGCGCGCCGACCCGGTCGCCCCGCCGGGGAAGGCCAGGTCGGCGTCGAGCCACTCGTCGAGCCCGGGCGCCTGCGCCCGCTCCCCGCCCCGCGCGGAGACCAGCCGCGGTGTGCCACCCGCCCAGGGGGCCAGCATCCGCAGCGCGTGCAGGCTGTAGCAGCCGAGGTCCATGACCGCGCCCCCGGCCAGGGGCAACGACCAGCGCGGGTCGCTGTCGGGCGGTGCCGGGATCGCGACCAGGGCCTCGACGTGCCGCAGCTCGCCGATCTCCCCGCTCGCGAGGATCTCGTGGAGGCGCCGGGTGACCGGGTGGAAGAGGTAGTGGAAGGCCTCCATGAAGACCGTCCCGGCCTTCGCGGCCGCCTCCCGCACCTCGGCGGCCTCCTCCGCGTTGCTCGCCGACGGCTTCTCGCTCAGGACGTGCTTGCCGGCCGCGAGCGCGGCGAGGTTCCAGGGCCCGTGCAGGCCGTTGGCCAGCGGGTTGTAGACGACCTCCACCTCCGGGTCCGTGATCAGCTCGGCGTACGACGCCGCCACCCGCTCCACACCGTGCTCGGCCGCCCAGACCTCGGCACGGGACCGGTCGCGCGCGGCCACCGCGACGACCCGGTGACCGGTCGCCCGGGCCGGACCGATCAGCGACGACTCGCTGATCCGCGCCGCTCCCAGCACTCCGATGCGCAGCGGTTCACTCATGTCCGCGGTTCCTCCTGGCTGAGGGCGGGACGGTCGTCCCGCCGGATCGGTGTGCCCTGAGCGGGCGGGAAATGACGGCGTGCGAGGTCCTGGGCGTGGGCCACCACGCACTCGACGAGCTCGAAGGCGGGCAGTCCGCCGACGTGGTAGGTGCGGTCACGGCCCTGGAGCGCGTCGAGGCGGTCCAGCGCGCCGTCCCGGAGGTCGTCGGACCCGAAGTGCGGCATGAACGCCCAGCCGCGCACCAGGTGCACCTCGCCGAGCCGCCCGCCGAGCGCCTCGACGTCCTCCCGCAGCAGCGCGGTGACCTCGTCTGGGCGGCCGTAGGAGTAGAAGGTCCGCAGCTCGCTGCCCGGGTAGCGGTGGTGGTACGACACACAGTGACCGGTCGTCTCGCGGCTCGCCGTGTGGGCGGCGAGGAAGTAGAAGGCGTCCCCGGGCAGGCCGGACGCGCCGGCGAGGGTGGTGTGGTAGGCGTGGGAGCGGATCCGCGCGGCCAGGTCGCGTTCCTCGTCGTCGGCGTCCGAGGCCGGCAGGATCCGGTCCGGCGGCACGGCCAGCACCACGTCGTCCGCGTCGACCGGCCCCGAGTCGGTGTGCACCCGCACCCCGTCGGGACGCCGCTCCACCGAGGTCACGCGCACGCCGCACCGCACGTCCTTCAGCTCCTGAGCGACCCGGCGCCACAGTGTGGCGAACCCGCCCACCACCGTGAAGTCGCCCCTGTGGCCGAGGAGTTCGGGGGCGGGGTCCAACAGGCCGGTCATCTCCGCGTACTTGACGAAGTACAGCGCGGGTACGCCGTCGTCGAGGTGGCCGTACCCGGCGGCCGTGAAGCCGGTGCCGAAGGAGTCCGCCATCGACTCCAGGCCGTGCCCGGCGAGCCACTCGGACACGGGAGCGGCCAGGGCCCGGGCGGAGTGGGCGAGCCCGGGTTCGGCTATGCGCGGGAACTCCCGTTCGCGCAGCGCCCGGTAGCGGTGCAGGGAGCCGTCGCGCAGGAACGTCATCGGCTGCCGGGCCCCGGCTCCTCCGGGGGCGTCGAGGACGCGGTAGCGGCTGGTGCGCTCCGTCTCCACGTCCAGTTCCGTCAGCAACTCGGCGATCCGTTCGTACCTGTTGGTGCAGATGTGGCCGCCGAGGTCGTAGGCGCGGCCGTCGGCGTGCACGCTCTGGCACTTCCCGCCCACCGACTCCCGCTCCTCCAGGACGGTCACCCGGTGGCCGGCCCGCTCCAGTTCGCGGGCGACGGCCAGGCCGCCCGGTCCGGCGCCGACGACGGCCACGGTACGGGGGGCTGCGGTGTCGGGTAACTCCTGCATGCTCGTGACTCCTGGATCGGTCGGACGTGGCGGGCTCTCATGGTCGTACGGAGAGATCACGTGACCGTAAACGGGCGTCGCGGGCGCGTCCAGCGCCGGACCGGGCCCCGGGCACGGGCGCCCG
Organism: Streptomyces sp. NRRL B-3229; assembly: GCF_000719505.1. Taxonomy (NCBI): domain Bacteria; kingdom Bacillati; phylum Actinomycetota; class Actinomycetes; order Kitasatosporales; family Streptomycetaceae; genus Streptomyces; species Streptomyces sp. NRRL B-3229. The sequence continues at coordinate 303,891 of NZ_JOGP01000003.1, forward strand.
GGACCCGGCGGTGGCGTCAGGCGGAGCGGACCTCGGCGATGGTCACCGGGCGGTGCTCGTGCAGGGACAGGGTGCACGCCTCGGCGATCCAGCCCGCCTCCAGGGCGTCCGCGATGGTGCACGGCGAGGGGCGGGTGCCGGCCACGACCTCCGTGAACGCGGTGAGTTCGGCGCGGTAGGCGGCCGTGAAGCGGTCCATGAAGAAATCGTGCGGAGTACCCGCCGGGAAGGTCACACCGGGCTCGACCGAGCGCAGCGGCAGCTTGTCCTCCAGACCCACCGCGATGGAGTCCTGGAAGCCGTGGATCTCCATGCGGACGTCGTAACCCCGGGCGTTGTGGCGGGAGTTGGAGACCACCGCGATGGTGCCGTCGTCCAGGGTGAGGATCGCCCCGGTGGTGTCGGCGTCGCCCGCCTCCTTGATGTACTCGGCGCCCCGGTTGCCGCCCACGGCGTACACCTCGACGACCTCCCGGCCGGTCACCCAGCGGATGATGTCGAAGTCGTGCACCGAGCAGTCCCGGAAGATGCCCCCGGAGGCGGCCACGTACGCGGCCGGCGGCGGGGCCGGGTCCAGCGTGGTCGAGCGCACGGTGTGCAGCTTGCCCAGCTCACCGCTCTGCACGGCGGCCCGCGCGTTGACGAAACCGGTGTCGAAGCGGCGGTTGTAGCCGATCTGGATCGGCACCTCGCTGCCCTCGACGGCCCGGAGGACCTCGACGCCCTCGCTCATGTGCTTGGCGACGGGCTTCTCGCAGAAGACGGGGATGCCGGCCTCGACGCCGGCCAGGATCAGGCCGGGGTGGGCGTCGGTCGCGGCGGCGACCACGATGCCGTCCACGCCGGCGGCCAGCAGGGCCTCGGGCGAGTCCACGACCTCGCCGCCGAAGCGCTCCGCGGCGGACTTGGCGGCCTCGGCGAACGGGTCCGTGAGGACGAGGGACTCGACGGCGTCGAGTCCGGAGAGGGTCTCGGCGTGGAAGGCGCCGATGCGGCCGAGGCCGAGGATTCCGATACGCATGGGGGTGCAGCTCCTTGAGGGTTTTCCGGTGAGCGGTGTGTTCGGTGAGCGGGGAGTCTCACGAGGTCTTGCGCGGGTGGGGAGGGGGGAGGTCAGTCGAGGCCGCCCAGGACGTTCTGGTCCCAGTCGATCACCGATCCGGTCACCACGCCCGACCGGTCGGACAGCAGGAGGACCACGAAGTCGGCGATCTCGTCGGGCTGGCCCAGCTTGCCCATCGGGAGCCGGGCCGCGGCCTCCTCGCGCCAGTCGTCGCCGGCGCCGTGGAAGGCCTTCTGGGTGGCGTCCTCGCCCTCGGTCGCCGTCCAGCCGATGTTCAGGCCGTTGATCCGCACCCGGTCCCAGCGGTGCGCGTGCGCCGCGTTGCGGGTCAGGCCGATCAGCCCGGCCTTCGCCGCCACGTAGGGGGCGAGGAAAGGCTGTCCGCCGTGCGCCGAGGAGGTGATGATGTTGACGACCGTGCCGGGCGCGCCCCGGCCGACCATGTCCGCGACGGCCGCCTGCATGGCGAAGAACGGCGCCTTCAGGTTGATCGCGATGTGCTGGTCGAACAGCTCGGGCGTGGTGTCGAGGAGGGTGCCCCGGGAGGTGAGCCCGGCGGAGTTCACCAGGCAGTCGACCCGGCCGTACGCCTCCACGACCCGGGTGACGGAGGCCTTGGCCTGCTCGGCGTCGGCGAGGTCGGCGCGCACGAAGAGCGCCTTGCCGCCGGCCGCCTCCAGCTCCGCGACCAGCGCCTCACCGGGTTCCGGCCGGCGCCCGCTGACGGCCACGACCGCCCCCTCACGGACGGCGGCCCGGGCGATCGCGGCACCGACGCCCTGGCTGCCGCCGTTGACGAGGACGACCTTGTCGTCGAGAAGTCCCATGGATGTGCCATGCCTTTCAGCTCGTGCGCCGCTCGGCGCCTGCCCGCAACGCGTCCCTGAGGACCCGCGCGTTCCAGTCCTCGGCGAGCGCCCGCCGCACGAGGTCCGCCTGCGAGGGCGGGGCCAGTCCGTCGACCGGGGGATCGCTGTCGAGGTTGGTCGGGAAGGGGTAGCCCTCGGCGCTCGCGGCGATCACGTTCTCCAGCCACTCCGCGTCCGCGCCCTCCGCCTTGCGCCGCAGCAGCGCCGGGTAGACCGCGTTGGACACCGCCTCCCGGTCCACCGTCTCCATGGCCCGCCCGAACGCCGAGGAGATCTGGAGCAGGTTGGCCGTGCGTCGCACGTCCGTGGTGCGGTTGGTCCCGGCCGCGTGGAACAGCGCCGGGTTGAAGAAGGCGGCGTCGCCCTTCGCGAGCGGCAGCTGGACGTGGTGCTCCTTGAAGTACGCCTGGAACTCCGGCCGCCGCCACGCCAGGTACCCGGGCTCGTACGCCTGCGAGAACGGCAGGTACAGCGTCGGCCCCGACTCCACCGGCATGTCGCAGTGCGCGACCGCGCCCTGGAGCGTGAGCACGGGGGAGAGACGGTGCACGTGCGCGGGGTAGGAGGCCGCGACCTCGTCGGAGAGGAAGCCGAGGTGGTAGTCGCGGTGCGCGGTCTGCGCGAGACCGCCCGGGTTGACCACGTTGACCTGCGAGGTGACCTGGTAGCCGGGGCCCAGCCAGGCCTCGGACACCAGGGCGAGGACGGGGTTGGCGTAGTAGTCGGCGAAGGCCGCGGGGTCGTAGAGGGCCGCCTTCTCCAGCGCGTTCCACACTCGCTCGTTGGCGCCGGGCTTCGCGAAGTGGTCGCCCGCCGTCGCGCCCGCCGCGTACTGCTCGCGAATCAGCGAGTCGAAGACCTCGGTGAACCGGTCCACCACCGCCGGATCGGGGAACGCCCCCCGGAAGACCACCACCCCCGGCCCGTCGGTCAGGGCCCGCACCAGCTCCTCCTGCACGTCACGGCGGTCCCTCGCGCCGCGGACGCGCTCGGCGTCGTACAGCAGCACGTTCCGTTCCACGGCACGGGCGTGCGGGTACTCGGCGGGATCGGCCGTCCGCTCGACGAGCGCGCGGAAGGAGCCGAGGTCGCAGTCCTGCTCGGACAGCCAGGCGCGGCGGTGTACTGCGGTGAAGGACATCGGCGTCCTCTCGGTGACAGGGGCGACTCAGCGCTGTCATTCTTGTCATGACAAAGCCGTCGAACAACCGGCAGGCGGCCATCAAAAACCCCTCAAGGAGCAGACGCGTGGGACACCCGTTCCCCATTCGGGAGATCGCACGACAGGCGGGGCTCAGCGAGGCCACCGTCGACCGGGTCCTGAACGGCAGGGGCGGGGTCAGGGAGAACACCGTCCGCGAGGTCCATCAGGCGATCACCGACCTGGACCGGCAGCGCACCCAGGTCCGCCTGGTGGGCCGCACCTTCATGGTCGACATCGTGATGCAGACGCCGGAGCGCTTCTCCACCGCCGTCCGCGCCGCCCTGGAGGCGGAGCTGCCCGCGCTGCACCCCGCCGTCCTGCGCTCCCGCTTCCACTTCCGCGAGACGGGCCCGGTGACGGAACTGACGAGGATCCTCGACCGCATCGCCCGGCGCGGCTCCCAGGGCGTGATCCTGAAGGCCCCCGACGTCCCCGAGGTCACGGCCGCCGTCGGCCGGCTCGCCGAGGCCGGCATTCCCGTGGTCACCCTGGTCACCGACCTGCCCTCCACGGCACGGCTCGCCTACGTCGGCATCGACAACCGGGCCGCCGGGGCGACCGCCGCCTATCTGACCGGCCAGTGGCTGGGCGACCGGCCCGGCAACGTCCTTACCAGCCTCAGCAGCGGGTTCTTCCGCAACGAGGAGGAACGCGAGATGGGCTTCCGCAGTGCCATGCGCGCCCGGCATCCCGACCGTGCGGTGGTGGAGATCGCCGAAGGCCAGGGCCTGGACGCCACCCAGTACGAGCTCGTCCGGGCGGCCCTGGAACGCGACCCGGACATCCGCGCGGTCTACTCGATCGGCGGCGGCAACATCGCCACCCTGAAGGCCTTCGAGGACCTGGGCCGGGAGTGCGCGGTGTTCGTGGCCCACGACCTCGACCACGACAACGACCGCCTGCTGCGCGAACACCGCCTGTCCGCCGTGCTCCACCACGACCTGCGCCAGGACATGCGGGAGGCCTGCCACATCGTGATGCGCGCGCACGGGGCGCTGCCACCGGCGGGCCCCACGACACCGTCGGCGATCCAGGTGGTCACGCCCTACAACATGCCGTACTGAACAGGCCCTTCACAGCTCCACCCACGCACCGCTCTCCGCGGACCGCGCCATCGCGTCCAGTACGGCCGCGCTGTGCACGGCGTCCGTCAGCGTGGCCCCGTACGACGTGCCCTCGGCGACCGAACGCAGGAAGCGGTACGCCTCCACCACCTTGAGGTCGTCGTAGCCCATGGCGTTGGCCGCGCCCGGCTGGAAGGCCCCGAACTCGCCGTCGCCCGGGCCGACGTACACCGTGGAGACCGCCTGGTCCTGGTAACCGGTGCCGCGACCGACCCTCAGCTCGCCCATGCGGCGGAAGTCCCAGAACACCGCGCCCCGGGTGCCGTGCACCTCGAAGCCGTAGTTGTTCTGCTCGCCGACCGAGACCCGGCAGGCCTCCAGGACACCCCGGGCCCCGGAGGCGAAGCGCAGCAGGCAGTTGACGTAGTCCTCGTTCTCCACCGGCCCCAGTTCCCCGGTGGCGAGGGTGTGCCCGGCGGTGGCGCCGGTCGGGCGGGCGCGCTCGGGGACGAAGACCGCGGTGTCGGCCGTGAGGGAGGTGATGTCGCCGAGCAGGAAGCGGGCCAGGTCGGCGCCGTGCGAGGCGAGGTCGCCGAGGACTCCGCTGCCGCCGCGCTCCCGCTCGTAGCGCCAGGTCAGGGCGCCCTGGGGGTGGGCCGCGTAGTCGCTGAACAGCCGCATGCGGACATGGGTGATCGTGCCGAGCTCGCCGGCGGCGATCAGCTCGCGGGCGGCCTCCACGGCGGGCGCGTTGCGGTAGTTGAAGCCGACCGCGCTGCGCAGGCCCGCCTCGGCTACCGCGTCGGCCACCGCGCGGGCGTCCTCGACCGTCAGGCCCACCGGCTTCTCGATCCACAGGTGCTTGCCGGCCGCGGCCATCGCGACACCGATCTCGCGGTGCAGGAAGTTGGGCGCGGTGACGCTCACCGCCTGGACGCGCGGATCCGCGGCGACCTCCCGCCAGTCCCGGGTCGCGGAGGCGAACCCGAACTGCGCGGCGGCCTCCTCGGCCCGCCCCGGCACCTCCTCGGCGACGGCCACCAGCTCGGGGACCAGCGGGAGCCGGGGGTAGTGGTGCCGTACACGGGCGTAGGCCTGGGTGTGCACCCGTCCCATCCAGCCGAATCCGACGACGGCGACACCGAGCGTATCGACCATGGGGAACCCCTCTGTGAAACCCTTTTTGGACCGTTCCATAGCGTGTCCAGGTCACCTTGAGTGCCGTCTTCCACCCATGTCAAGCCTCCCTCGCCCGCAGCCAGGCCTTTGACAAGCCACCAGAGCTCATGGAACGGTCCATCCCATGAGACCGCCGACGATCCGCGATGTGGCCGAACGGGCCGGAGTGTCGAAGTCGCTGGTCTCGCTCGTGCTGCGGGGCTCGGACCAGGTGCGCCCGGAGAAGCGGGAAGCCGTGCTGAGGGCCGTGCGCGAGCTCGGCTACCGCCCCAACGCCGCCGCCCGCAGCCTCAGCGAGCAGCGCACCCGCACGGTTGGCGTCCTCCTCCACGACCTGCGCAACCCCTGGTTCGTCGAACTGCTCGACGGCATGAACTCCCTCCTCCACGACAACGGCCTGCGCATGCTCCTGGCCGACGCCCGCCTCAACCGCCGTACCGGACAGGACCCGGCCGGCCCCTTCCTGGACCTCGGCGTCGACGGACTCGTCGTGGTCGGCACGCTGCCGGAGGCCACCGCGCTCGGGGCGGTCGCCGAACGCCTTCCCGTGGTGGTCGCGGGCGCGCGCGAGCCGCACCTGCCGGGGGTGGACGTCGTCGCCAACGACGACGTGCGGGGCGCCCGCCTGGTCGCCGAGCATCTGATCAGCCTCGGGCACCGGCGCATCGCGCACATCGCGGGGTACGGGGCGGTGGGCGAGCTGCGCCGGGAGAGCTTCGAGGCGACCATGCGGGCCCACGGGCTCGCCGACGGGGCCGTCGTCGAACCGAGCGACATGACCGAGGAGGGCGGCTACCGCACGACGGTCCGGCTGCTGAGCCGCACGGACCGGCCGACGGCCGTCTTCGCCGTGAACGACATCGCCGCGATCGGCGCGGTGTCGGCCGCCGAGGAACTGGGCCTGCGCGTGCCGCGCGACCTGTCCGTCGTCGGCTACGACAACACCAGCATCGCCCGGCTGCGGCACGTCTGGCTCACCACGGTCGACAACGCGGGGCACGAGGTCGGCCGTCGTGCCGCGCGATGTCTGCTCGACCGGTTCGAGAGGCGCGGGGGAGCGGGCCGTACGGAACTCGCGGTACCGGTGCTGGAGGTGCGGGGGACGACGGCGGGGCCGCCGGACGGTGACGGCCACGGCTCCTGATCCGGCGCCGGTCAGAGGTTGATCGCGTATGCCTTCCGCAGGGTCTCGTGGACCGTCCAGGTCGTGCGGTCGCCCTCGCGCAGGACGGCCATGTCGCCGGGCCCCACCCTCAGCGTCGGGCCGTCCTCGACCTCGATGGTCGCGGAGCCGCTGACGACGACGAACAGCTCGTCCGCCTCCGTGTCGGTGACGACCCCGGGGGTGATCTGCCAGATGCCCCGGATCTGGCGTCCGTCCGGCGACTCCCAGATCACCTTGCCGGTCACCTCGGGCGTCCCGGAGACGATCTGCTCCCGCGCGAGGGGCTCGGACTCGAGCTCGGCGTCGGGGACGTGGAGTACGAAACTGTGGTCCATGGGGCGACCCTAGCGAGATCGTCCGCGGCCGGTCCGTCGACAGTGTGTGGAGTGTCGGCGCAGGTGGGAGGACACTTCGTCGCGGACTGGCGGGGTGTGTCGGCCCGGGTGATCGTGGAGGGCATGGCGGACACCCAGGCTGCCGCGCCTCCGGCGCACCGGCACGACACCCGCGAGGCGGTCCTGTTCGGCGGGGTCTACGGCTCGGTGCTGGCCTGCTCCATGGTCGCGGCGCTCACGCAGTACGGGCACACGTCCCGGGACAGCCGCCGCTACGACGCCGCGTGGCTGCTGGTCACCGCGCTCGCCTCGGCCCTCGCGCACGGCTACGCCCACTACATCGCCGAGCGCACCCCGCACCGGCGCGGGGACGCCCTGCGCGTGCTGACCGACGAATGGCCCCTGGTCGCGGCGGTCGTGCCGACGGTCGTCCTGCTGGCCGGCGCGGGCTGGGGCTGGTGGCCGGCCAACGGCGTCGAGTACGCCGCCTTCACCCTCAACATCACCCTCCTGTTCACCCTCGGCCTGGTCACGGCCCGCTGGTCCCACCGCGGTTGGCTCCCGGCGGTGACGATCGGTGTGGTGGACGCGATGCTGGGGGTGGTGGTCGTGGTGGCGAACGCGGTGATCAAGTAGGGGGCGGGGCGGGGCGGCGGGCGCCGGCGAAATCGGCTGCGGCCGGCCGGTCGAGGGGACAGCATGAGCTGATGCCCGACCTGTTGTGGGACGACGTCAGGAACTTCTTCGACCCCGATCTGATGGGAGCGCTGCCGGACGTGCGGGTGCCGGGTACCTCGGTGGCGGACTGGCAGGCGGTCTTCGATCTGGTGCGGTCGCGCGGGTGGGCGTACGCGTACTCCGAGGACGGCGTCGCCGGGCGGCTGCCGCGAGTCGAGGATCTGGTGGCGCGCGGCGCTGGGACGTGCGCCGAGCTGCGGGTGCGGCCAGAACCCGGCTTCCTCGTGATCTTCCGGATGTACGAGGTCGAGGCGATCGACTTCGACGTGGATCTGCGGGAGTTGCAGGGGCAGGCCGGTGTCGACGTGCTCTGCCGGCTGTTGCGGGTCATAGGGCGGCGGCTGGGAAAGCCGGTGCTGGTGGCCCCGGAGTCGGATTCGTCGCACCCCGTGCTGGGCTTCGATGTCGCGGTCGGGCGGGTTGTGCTGCTCGCCGAACCGTAGCCGGAGCCGGGGATGCGCTCATCGTGGCGTGGAAGCCGGTTGAACCGAGGCCCGGTGCACCCGGCCAGGGGCGCGGGGAACTGCGCGACCAGCCCCACGACCCGCACCCGCGAGCGGCGACACGGACCCGGTTTCTCAGGCGTCCGCCGCTCCCCGCACCCGCACGCCGTCCAGCGCGATCGCCAGCACCCGGTCGCGCTGGACGTCGTCGTCGAAGGTCGTCGCCGTGATCCCGGCGACCATCCGGAGCAGGTCCACGAAGTCCATGTCCCGCCGTGCCTCCCCGGCTTCCTGGGCGCGCTCGAACAGCGGACCCCCCGCCGCGTACATCGAGTCCCGGCACGCGGCGAAGATCTCCGACTCGTCGTTGAGCGCCTCGCGCACCGCCCGCTTGGTCACCATGTAGCCGGCGAACCGGTCGAGCCAGGCGGTGAGCGCCTGCCAGGGCTCTTCGTCGGCGAGCTGCCGGGCCACCTCGACGAGCGTGTTCACCTCGTCCGCGTAGACGGTCTCGAAGAGGTGCCGACGGGTGGGGAAGTTGCGGTAGAGCGTACCGATGCCGACGCCGGCGCGCCGCGCGATGTCCTCCAGGGACGCCTCCGCCCCGTGCTCGGCGAACGCCTCGCGCGCGGCGGCCAGCAGGGCGTCGTAGTTGCGGGCGGCGTCCTTCCGGTGGGGCCGGCGGGACGCGACGATCTCGCTGACGGGGAATGACGACGGGGCGGTCACGGCTGCCTCCCGAGGCGGAAACGGAGGTCTACCTCCGGAACGGGTTGAAGCGGAGGTGTGCCTCCGCTAGAGTGGAGGCGTACCTCCACTTTAGCAGTCGAGGTGCTCCCACCGTCCTTTCCGCGACCGCTTCCCCAGAGGCTCCGGCCGCACCCCGTTCGTTCGGAGAGGCTCTTCATGCGCCGCAAGTCCACCCGTCTCACCTTCGCGGTCCTCGCGACCGGTGCAGGCGTGTTCTCCATGCTCCAGTCGCTGATCGCGCCGGCCCTGCCGACCGTCCAGCACGCACTGCACACCTCGCAGTCCACCGCGACCTGGGTGATGACCGCGTATCTGCTGTCCGCCTCGGTCTTCACACCGATCCTCGGCCGGGTCGGCGACCTGGTCGGCAAGAAGCGCACGCTGGTCGCCGTCCTGGTGACCGTGGCCGTCGGCTGTCTCCTCGCCGCGCTCGCCCCGAGCATCGGCGTCCTGATCGTCGCCCGGGTCGTCCAGGGCGTCGGCGGTGCCCTGTTCCCGCTGTCCTTCGGCATCATCCGCGACGAGTTCGCCGCGTCCGAGGTCAGCGGCTCCATCAGTAACCTGTCCGCGGTGATCGCCGCCGGCGGTGGCGTCGGCATGGTCGCCGCCGGGCCCATCGTGACCGCGCTCGACTACCGCTGGCTGTTCTGGATCCCGGTCGCCATCGTGATCGCGGTGACCCTGATCGCCGTACGGTATGTGCCCGAGTCGCCCCGCAGGGCCGAGGGGAACGTGAACTGGCCCGGTGCCGTGCTGCTGTCCGCGTGGCTGGTCGCGCTGCTGCTGCCGCTCAGCCAGGCGGGCAAGTGGGGCTGGGGTTCGGCCCGGGTGCTCGGCCTGTTCGCCGCGGCCGTCGTGCTGTTCGCGCTGTGGCTGTCCTCCGAGGCCCGCTCCCGCACCCCGCTGATCGACCTGAAGGTGATGCGCCTGCCCGCCGTCCGGACCACCAACACCGCCGCGCTGCTCTTCGGCGCCGGGATGTACTCGATCTGGTCCTTCCTGCCGGGCTTCGTGCAGACGCCGTCGTCGGCCGGGTACGGCTTCGGGGCGAGCGTCACCGCGGCCGGACTGCTCATGCTGCCCATGCTCGTGGCGATGTTCCTCTCCGGGGTGCTCAGCGGCCGGCTCGAGCCGGTGGTCGGCGCCAAGTCCCTGCTGGTGACCGGTGCCGCGCTGGGTGCGGTGGCCTGCGGCTTCCTCGCCCTGTGGCACGACGAGCGGTGGCAGATCGCCGTGGTCGCGGGCTTGTTCGGCCTCGGTATCGGACTCGCCTTCGCCTCCATGGCCAACCTGATCGTGGGCAGCGTCCCGGCCGACCAGACCGGCGCCGCGACCGGTATGAACGCCAACATCCGCACCATCGGCGGCTCCATCGGCGCGGCCGTCACCAGCGTCCTGGTCACCGGTCATCTCCAGCCCTCGGGCCTGCCGTACGAGTCCGGCTACACCCACGGGTTCGCCCTGCTGGCGGTGCTGTGCCTGGCCGCGGCGCTGGCCGCCCTGCTCGTTCCGGTCCGGCGGGCAGCCGTCCGCCGGGTCGTCACCGAGGCCCCTGACGTGCGGGAGTCCGTCGCCACCCGGGGCTGACGCGGTGCCCGCCGGCCCGGCCGCAGGCGTGAGGTAGGGTTTACCCGCGCGATCACACGGACGACCCGTGGGAGACGCGGCCGGGACGTGGCGCAGCTTGGTAGCGCACTTGACTGGGGGTCAAGGGGTCGCAGGTTCAAATCCTGTCGTCCCGACTTTGTGAAGTCGGAGATCAGGGGCCGCTTCAGGAGAAGGCTGAAGCGGCTCCTGATCATTCTTGGGGACCAGTTGGGGACCAGGATGCTTGGCGGCGGTTGGAGCGCACTTTGACCCGGTCAAGATGCGCCATGGAGCGGGCAGTAGGGCGCAAGCGCTCGTTTGACGCTTGTTCTGATGGCGTGTCAGGCGCCTGACCGGCTGGTCGGACCCTGTCAGAAGCGCGAGCATCGATAAGCCCACGGGGCAGGTGACGCCGACCGTAGACCTGCTGCGTTGTTTTCCCGGCCGCCTGCGGGCAGCCCCCGGTGAGCTTCACGCCACCGGCCTGAGCCCGGGCCGGATTGCATGCGGCCGCCGGGCGCGATCCTCCTCGACGGTGCCGTGCTCGGCAGCGGCCTGCGCGGTCGCGACCGGGAACAGCGGCAACCTGTCCAAGCCGTGACGCAGCTCTCGGCTGTCGGTGCGTCGGGCTGAGCACGCTTCAGAGCTTCGGGATCCTCAGTGCGGCCCAGGTTCTGGGGCCCGGAATCCCGTCCGCGTCGCCCTCCAGTCCGGGCCGGGAGCGCTGGAAGTCAGCGACGTTGAGCCTGTCCGCCTCCGACCATGCGGGCCCGGGACCGGAGGTGTAGTGCTTGCCGAAGCCGAGGTCCACCAGGCGCCTGCCGAGGGCGGTGACCAGGGGGCTGCGGCGACCGGCATGGAAGAACGCCGCCCCGGGAAACGGCTCGTACAGCGGTGTCGGCGGCTTTGCCGGGGCCGCCGTCGGCAGTTTCAGTCTCTGTCCCACGGTGATCTCGTCGGCGTTCTTGATGCCGTTGAGAGACAGCAGAGCACTCACGGTGGTCCGGTGCGCGGCCGCGATGGAGGTCAGGGTGTCGCCCGCCTTCACGGTGCAGGTAGCGGAACCGGTGTCCGGGCTGGTTCCCTCGCCGGCGCTGCGGAGCCTGCCCGGCACGATCTCGGTGTCGATGGCCCCGGGGTCCCAGTGGTCCTGGCCGGGGATCTGGGAGTGCCCGTAGTGGCCGCCCTTGTTCTCCCAGGTGGTTCTGGGACGCTCCGTCGCGAGGGCCGCGGTGGCCGGCGGGGCCCCGACGGGCCACACGTCCGGGATGCCGTGCGCGCGTAGCGCGGTGAGCAGCCGCTGGAAGTTCGGCTTGGCCTTCGGGGCGAACCCTGTCGTCCACGGAGCCCGCGCGCGGCCCAGCACCTCGATCTGGATGCAGACCTTGCCGGTTCGGTTCGTGCGCTTCGTGCCGTCGTTCCTCAGCGCCCTGGACGACAGGTTCAGGGGGCCGAACTGGCCCAGCCGGTCCGTGACAGGGCAGTAGATCACCTGCGGTTCCACCCCGGCACGCATCAGGAAGGCGGCCACGGACGTGAAGTAGTCGCCGCCGGCCGGGGATTCGGTGGTGTGCCAGACGGCCCGTGGCGGCTCCAGCGGGGTGTCCATCGGGCCGCCGATGCGCTGGTCGCCGAAGCGGGTGACGCCGTCGATGTACGCGGGGCCCGAGGCGGGGGGCGGGGCGTCGGTCAGGGTGGGGCGGCTCTTCGGTAGTGGGCTGGTGGCCGGTTCGGCGGGCTCGTAGACGTCCAGGGCGCCGTCGTCGCGCAGGACCATGAAGGCGCCCGCCTGCCGGGGGTGCTCCTTGACGTGGCGCGTGGAGCCGGGCAGGGCGGCGATGGCGCGTACCTCGTCGATGTGGGCCTGGTCGACGGTGCCGAGGCAGGTGGTGGTGACGGCGTGGGTGCCGGGGTCCGGGTGGTCGACCGCGACGTGGAAGGCGGGCATGGCGAGGCTCCGTTCTCGGGGCAAAGCGAAATCGGGTGGTGGGCCGTGGAAAAGGCGAGAGGGGGCGGGCTCGGTCAGGAGCTGAGGAAGCTCACCCGCTCGGCCGTCTCGATCATCTGGCGGGCGAAATCGCCGGAGCCGATGCTGCCGCGTTTCATCGTCGAGGCGATGCTGTCGGCGAGGTCCCCGATGGGCAGCCGGCCGCCCGGGCCCAGGGGGAGAGGCGCCAGGGCCGGACCGCTGCCGCCGTCGGGCCCGCGCAGCGACTTGCCGAACCGGCCGTCCCCGGGGAGTTCCACCGCGAAGTGCACCGCCTCGGGCCGCTGCCGGACGTCGAGGCGGGTCAGGGTGCCGGCGAAGAGGCAGAGCATGATGTCGGGGGTCAGACGGGTGGCGCTGAGCTGCTCCAGCGGAACGTCCTGATCCGCGCCGAACGCCTCGACGGCCAGGCCGGGGTAGCCCGACACGACGCCGGACCTGATCAGGGCCCCGGTCACCGTCTTCGCCAGGTCCACCAGTGGCCCCGACCGGTCCAGTTCGGCGTCCGCCGAGGTCAGGCGGCCAATGCTGAACGCACCGTCCAGCAGTTGGCGTATCCACTGCACGTCGAGGCTGACGAAACGGATGCTCTCCACCGGCAGCAGCCGCTCGTCGGGCACCAGGTACATCAACGGGACGCCGGACAGGCCCGCCAGGCCCTTCAGCCAGGTACGGACGGTGTCGGGGAGCGCGTCGTCGATGGCGGGGACGTCGAGCGGGTAGCCCGTGACGGGTTCCAGGGTCGCCCGGAGCCGTTTCTGGCTGCGGCGGCGTTTCCAGTCGTACAGCGCGGTCGCGTAGTCGGTGCTCTGGAGCGCAAGGAGTCTGCCCAGTTCCCAGGCGGCGGCGTACCCGGTCTCGAACATGCCGATGTCCGGGCGGAAGCGCAGCAGGCGGTCCGAGGTGCGGGTCGCCTGGAGGGGAGCCGTCGCCACCGGGCCCGTCGTCAGGGGGCCTCGGTACCAGGACACCGTCGTGCCGCCCTGCCGCAGGGTGTGCCGTACGGGGATCTGGCCCTGGCGCAGCAGGTCGTCCGCGGCGGCGTTGCCGCTGTCGGGCAGCCGCAGGGGGCTGCCGTGCCGGGCCAGGTCACGGACGAGGCCGGCGAAGTTCTGGTTCTCGGCCACGCAGGCGAACCGCCAGGTGGCGAGGGTGACCAGGCGTACGGACGCGTCGGGTGCATCGGGGCCCAGGTCGAACCCGTCGGCGCCGTAGCGGCCTTCCAGCGACACCAGGTGCACGGTGCTCGACTCGTTCGACGGGGGCAGCCTGTTGCCCAGGACCACGGCGACGTCGGGGGCGCCCTCGGTCCGCCGGAGGTGCGCCAGGTAGGGCAGGTCCGCGGCCGAGGGGAGGACCTCCGCCAGCACGCTTCGGGGGACGTCGATGACGGTGGCCCGGTCCTCGGGGGACTGATGTGCCTCCAGCGGGGCGGCGGGGAAGTACGCCGGCCCGGCGGCGAGGTCCGCGAGCCGGACGGACGTCGGGTCGGGCCGCTGGGACTCGTCGAACAGGAGCAGCGCGAGCCAGGGGCCCTCGATGCCGGGCGAGCGTTCCCAGGGCAGCGTCGGGCGGTCCAGCATGACGTGCGGCAGGACGTTGTGGTGGTCGCCCAGGCTGCCGTCCGGCGGGAAGAGCGCCGTCACCCGGGCCGCCGGCAGCGAGAACCTGTCCGCGCTGACGGTGAACCGGCGGGTCGCCGCGAACGGTTCCGGGCTCTCGGCGATCGTCTGGGTGGTAGTGATCTCGTACTCTCCGGCCGGCAGGACCGGCTTGGAGTGATCGACGAACGTGATGGTGTCAGCCATGGGTGACCACCTGCGGGACCTCCAGGAACTGGTCGGCGCCGAATCCGCCGAGGTCGATCGGGACGCCGCCGAGCACCGCGTCGATCAGGGACGCGCGGGCCGTCGTCACAGCGGGGTCGTGGAGCGCGCCGGTGATCGCGGCGGCGTCCTGTACGAGGACGGGGCCCGGTTCCGCGGACGCCCAGCGGATCGCGTCCGGTTCGGTGAACAGGGGGGTCGCGCTCTGGAGTGCGGCGGCGGGGAGGGTGGGTGAGACGGACGGCTCCGTCGGCGGCAGCGGCCGTACCGTGTAGCCGGTGAGCAGCTCTCCCACCAGCTGCGGCCGGTTCAGCGAGGCGCCGAACTCGCTTCCCCACAGCGCCGACGGGAGCTGCTTGCCGACGGGCGCGAAGTCGAACAGGCCGTCCATCGGCCTGCCGTCCCTGGTGATCTCGATCCGGTGCGTCGCCGTCGTGGACGCCACGTCCATCGGGCTGATCCCGAAGGCCGTACCGGCGGTCCCGGCCGGCAGCGTCCGGTCCTGGCCGTCCGGGCCGCGCAGCGCGCGGGTACTGGGGACGACCGAGTCGGTGACCAGCACCAGTCCGTGCGGGTCGACGACACCGAGATCCGTGCCGCCGCCCGGGGCCAGCGCTCCGCCGCCCAGCGAGACGGTGGTGATCTCCTCGGCGGGCGGCAGCAGGGTCGCCCGGAACCGGTCCCAGGGCATGGGGGCGGGCGCGGCGGTGCCCGAGGCGCCGAAGGAGATGGTGAACGAGATGACGCTCAGGTCGATGTGGGCGCGACCGCCGAAGTCCGGGCCCCAGAAATCCACGTCCGCGCCCACATGGGCGCTGATGGTGTGGCTGCCGAAGAACGAGAACGTGTACGAGGCGCCGACCGAGATGTGCGCGGACGCCTCGTAGTGGTACGGCTGCCACGCGATGAGGAAGTCCATCGACGCGTCGAACCACGCCTGGAGCGAGCCGTCGTGCCAGGTCGCGCTCAGGCTGCCGCCCGCCATCAGCGCCGCCGGTGTCAGCGCGAAGTAGGCGCTGCCGGTGAGCTGGAGGTGGGAGCTCACCTGCCAGTGGAAGCCGAGGCGCGGGACGGCCGGGTAGTGCGCGGGCACGGTGAAGTGCGGGTGGTAGCCGCCGACGCTCAGGACGAAGTCGCCGCTGTTCGGCCCCGCGAACCAGGTGCTGAACGCGAAGCCGCCGGTCAGCTTGCAGTCCCGGGACAGCAGATAGGAGTTCGGGGTGAGCTGGGCGGCGATCGAGAAGAACCCGTCGTCGGGGACGAAGGTGCCGCGCAGCGCCAGTTGCACTTCGGCGACCGGGGTGACGTTCGCCGCGCCCGCGTCCGACGCCGGCAGGATCAGCGTCGACAGCCCCATCATGTTCAGCTCGAACCGGTGACCGAAGCCGGCCGACAGGAGCAGGAACGAGTCGACCATCTCGAACGAGGTGAACCGGATCCCGAACATCAGGAAGATGTCACCGGGGGACGGCGGCAGCGAGTCGTTCAGCCGCGCCAACTGCCCGCCCACGTCGGTGGCGGGCGAACCGCCCCCGACGACGTCCGCGATCAGTGGGAACTCGGCGAGCCGGTCCACAGCGGGCGGGATCAGCCTGCGGTTGTAGCCGAAGCCCGCGGCCAGCCCGCGCACGAAGAAGAACGCCGGCCCGCCGATCGGTTTGTCGAGGAACGCGTACACGAACAGGGAAGGGCCCTGCGGGAGCTGGAGGTAGGACCCGATCGCGCCGATGGAGAAGTCGGCGGTCTGGATCGTCGCCGCCCCGCCGTACGCCGGGTAGGACGCGCCCTCGAACTCGACGGTGTCCTTCAGGAACGAGCCGCCGATCTCCACCGGCCCCGCCGCGTACGCGAGATCGAGCCCCGCCAGCCCGAAGGCCGGTGTCGCGGCGGGGTCGGACAGCGGGACGCCCGCCTCCAGGCCGGTCAGGGCGAGGGTCAGTCCGGCCGCCGCGATCGAGGCGTCCAGCAGGACGGCGAGTTCGGCGCCCTGGCCGGGCGGGTGGTCGTACCGCATGCCGACCCGCTGGATGTGGATCGGCCCGAAGGAGCGCTGCACCTTGTACCAGAGGGCGCTGTCGGTGGTCTGCGTCGACTTGTCAGGTACAGGTGCCGTGGGTTGGCTCCCCGCCACCGGCAGGGCCAGGGGCTTCTCCAGCGCGCCGAGCTTCAGCAGCCCGCTGATCAGGAACCCGGCGGACAGGTCGCCGTCAGGAAGCTTGGCCACCCGGTCCGGGAGCATTCCGTTGACGGCGGTGACCTCGGCCGAGGCCAGGGCGGCGGAGGCCGCGACCAGCCGGAGCGGGTCGAAGCCCATCTCACCCGCGCCGAGATGGTCGCCGACGACCGGCAGGTGCGACAGGTCGACCGTGAGGGCCAGATCGGCGCCGAACAGGTACGCCGGCCCGTCCACGGCGAGGAAGGCGTCCTTCAGGTCCACGGTCAGCCCGTCCGGGACGAAGGCGGCGGCGGACGGCAGCAGGGCCGCGACCATGTCCTTCAGCGCGGGAACGGGGTCACCGGCCGCGTGGCTGTAGGCGGCGGTGAACAGGGTCGCCCCCGGCGCCTGCGCGAACCTCAGGTCGAACCGGGGCCTGAAGGGGCCGTGCGCTGTCGGTACCGTCGCGGCGAGCGCGGCGGTGAGGCTGCGCTGCCCGGTGTCGATCGCGAGGGTGACGTCCACCTGGGCGGTGTCGAGGGGGAAGAGTGCCTCGCCGGTGAAGAAGACGCGCCCGGTGCCGGTGGTCACCTCCATGCCGAGGTTCTCGATGACCAGCTGGGCGATCGGCGCGGGCAGGGCGATCGCGCCGAACCGGTCGGCGATCTCCTGGAACAGCGCGCCGATCGCGACCTGCTGGTCGGGTCCGGTGTCGCCGGTGAACTGCCACCCGCTTGCGCCGGGGTCGTGTGTCGCGGAGATCCTGAGGAAGACATCGGCAATGACGAAGATCGCCAGGGCCCGGAAGGTGGTGTCCTGGGCGTGGTCGACGGAGAACATGACGTTGTGCAGCGCGACCGAGTCCGTCAGCTGCCACTCGCCGTCCAGTTCCAGGAAGGCGTGGTAGACGGCCGCCTGGTCGTTGGTGGGGAGGGTCAGGCCGAAGTCGAACTTCAGTACCGACAGGTCCGGCAGCGGCGAGGGGTCGGCGCCGGTCAGGTCGGTGTAGACCTCGCGCATGCTCAGCGGGCCGTCGCCCTCGCGCAGCGCGCCGCCCAGTGTGCCGGTGAGGGTGTCGGCGGTGATCTCCAGGGTGCCGTCCCTGCCGATGCCGAACAGCCCGGTGACGAGGGCGGACGGACGCGGGGAGGACAGCGGGCTGTCGATCCGGAAGGTCAGGTCGATCGCCTGCAAGTCCAGCAGGTCCGGGACGACCGTCCACTCCTCCTGGGTCTCCACGGTCAGGCTGATGGAGTCGATCGACAGGGCGGCCGGGGTCACCCGCATCGAGACCTTGGTGAGCCGCACCGGGCTGGTGACGGCGAGGCCGAACGGGACCGGCAGGGCGGACTGGCCGGCGAATCCGGCGACGTCCGCGAGGCTGATGGCACCGAGTTCCCTGAAGTCCCCGGTGAACAGCAGGCTGTCGCCCCAGCCGAAGATCCGCGTGTCGATGAGGATGTCGTGCCGTGTTCCGGCCACCGTGATCGGGACGGCCGCGGTCACCGTGACCGAGCAGCGCGCCGTCCAGTCGATGTGGTGGTAGTTGAAGACGGGGTCCGCGGTGATCTCGTACCGCAGCTCGGTGAGGGTGAACAGGCCCAGGTCGAGGGTCAGCTTCTCGGGCCCGAACAGCATGATGTCCGGCACGGGAGTCGTCGGGAAGCCCAGCTCCTCCCGGCCGTTCACCATGGTGATCTTCCCGGTGAGGGTGTGGGTGACGCCCGGCATCAGCAGGTCAAGCGGCGCCATCGGCGTGGTGATGACCAGGACGCCGCCGAAGGTCATGGCGGTGGCCGTCGAGTCCAGGACCAGCACCGGCGACCCGAACCGCAGGGTGTCGAAGACCGAGCCGCGAAGGGCCGGGAACGCCCGCGAGAACGTCCAGTCCGCGGCGCCCGCGGCCCGCACCACGACGTGCACGGAGCCGGGTGCGGCGCTGAAGGTGACGTCCAGAGCCATCCCGGTGAACGGGCCTGACGCACCGGTGCCCGTCACCCTGACCCCGTCGGCGGTCTCCGTACGGGCCGTCACCGGGTCGATGACGAAGCCCTCGTCGGGGAAGAACGAGGCGAAGAGGGCGCCCACGCCGGTCAGCGCGCCGATCGCCACCTCGATCCTGGGGCCGGTCTGCCGCACCGCGGTCCGAATCTCGTCGGGAGTCATCGGCTCGCCCTGAAATCGCGGGTGATGGTGCCCCGGGACCCGGTGGAGAACACGCTCTTGGTGCTCGGGTAGAGATATGCCTCCCCCAGTCCTTTAGCCGGCCAGACGTACGTGACGTGCTGGGTGATGTCGGGGCGCTTGTCGAGCCTCTCCACGTACCGCAAGATCACCTCCTTGCTCGGGTGACGGTGTTTCACGAGTTGCCGTCCGGAGCTCGCGACAGCCTCGACCGGGTTCACCGCTTTGACGAAATCCTGGGAGGACGAGGTCAGGACGCTGCCGTGGTGAGCGATCTGCACGATGTCCAGTCCCGCGATCCGCTCCGCGGCCGTGTTCAGCAGGAACTTCTCGGTGTTCTTGGTCGAGTCGCCCATCATCAGCAATTTCTTGCCGTGGGCCTGGACGAGGGTGACGATGCTTCCCCGGTTGGTTTGGTTGCTGCCGTCGTTCACGTATTCATACGTGACGCCGGCGGCGATGATGGATATCTGGCAGCTCTCACCTTCGTCCACGATCAGGATGCCGCCGTCGTCGTCCAGCCGGTCGACGGTGACAGGATCGACGATGACAGGGACGTCCTTTTTCCGGACGGGCTTCCCCTGAAGGGTGACCTGCCCTTTCACCTTGCCCGCCTGGTCATCGTTCTTGACGACCTGTTGAGTGAGTCTGGTGCGGGAGAACAGGAACTCGCTTGTTTTGGCCGCAGTGTATTGATCGAAATTGTCGCTGTGATAGCACTTGTCGATCGTGTAATCGTTGCCCAGTACTTCTACGAGCTTGTTGTAGTGGTCGCCGTCCGGGTGGGTGAGGATCAGGATGTCGATCAGGTTCTTTCCGCCGAGGTACTTCGGGTCGGCCAGGACATCGCGCATCCGCTTGATGACGTCGGCGTCGCTGCTGGGGAGTATGTTGCCCTCCATGCTCTTGTGGTCTGTTCCCAGCGAGCCGCCGTCGAAGAGGATGACCTTCCCGCCCGGTGTGGACATCACGGCGAAGTCGCCTTGGCCGACTTCGACAAAGGAGACGTACAGATTGCCGTCGCCGCTGTCGCCCTTCGGGTCCGGGGTGCGCTTGCGTATCTCGGACCGCAGCTCCTCCAGGAACTGGAGGCGCTTCTCCTCGGCTTCTCGCTCCGCCGCCTCTTTCTGTTCTCTCCGTGCTTCCTCCGCCTTCTTTCTCGTGCTGCGCCTCACGGGCTGAGAGAGCTCGTGATCGGGGCGTTTCCGTTTCTTGGTGGGCATCGGTCACCTCAACTCGGGTAGGCGATCTGCCAGCGTCCCTGGGTCACCCGCTCGCCCTTGGTGGCCCAGGTGGCCATGGCGCGCCGGTTGTCGCCGATGAAGTTGAAGCCGGCGAAGGCGTATTCGTCGTGCACCACGTTCCGCAGGTCGAACTCCAGGAGCCCGTCCGCCAGTTTCTTCAGGAGCTGGAGCTCACCGGCGCCGATGGTGACGTCCCCGATCCGCAGGCTGTTCACGACCGCGGTGTTCGCGTACACGTTGGAGAAGTCGTCGCTGCTGAGGTCGCCGGTCTTGAACGTGAACCCTTCCTGTCTGGCCTCGATGCGGTGCCAGAAGCGTTGGTGCTGGTGGAAGCGCAGGACCGGGAAGGTCATGGGACTCGTGCTGTCCTGGAACAGTTCGAGGTACAGCGTCTTCCCGTCGACGGTGTCGGCCGTCGCGTTCTGCCGGCGCACCTGGAGGTGCCCGCTGCCGGTGTCGGCGACCAGCGGAGTGTTCGCGGTCAGACCGCTGCGCAGGCCGTTCACGACAGCGGTGTTCGCGAACACGTCGACAAGGCCGTCGCTGCCCAGGTCACCGGTCTTGAACATGAGCCCTTCGGGCCTGGCCTCGATGCGGTGCCAGAAGCGGTTGCCGTGGTGGAAGCGCAGCGAGGGGTAGACCGGGTCGGAACTGCTCTCCTGGAACAGTTCGAGGTAGAGCTGCTTGCCGCCGCCCGCGTTCGACTCCCTGCGCAGTTGCAGGTGGGAGGAGTCGGCACTGACCGTCAGCCTGGAGCCCGGTGCCGTGGTGCCGATGCCGACGTTGTTGCCGAGCGGGTTGAGAGCCAGCGGCTTCGAGCCGTGCGACTGCACCCAGCTGTAGTCCTGGTGGTAACCGAGCCGCAGGTTCGACTGGCCGGTCGGGCCGAGGATCAGGGTGTTGCCGTTCGCGTCCTGGTTGCCGTTGACGACGTGCAGCTTCGCCTCGGGCGCGACGGTGCCCACACCGGTGTTCGCGGGCCCGTAGAGCAGCGGTGACTTCTCGGCGAACAGGGTCACCGAGCCGTCCTGGTACCCCGGTACGTTGCGGTAACCGACGACGATCGGTGCCAGGCCGAGTGACGGGGCCGCGACCACGGAGGACAGGGGGACCACCAGCGTCCCGTTGGGCGCGAACGCGGTCGCCGATGTGGGGGTCAGCGTCCACTCGGCACGCTGCCCGAGCCTCTCCGAGGTGATCGCCCAGTCGGAACCGACCCCGTTCGCCTTCAGTTCGCCCACCGACGCGCTCTGCGCCGCGCCCGCGTTCTCCAGGGCCCACTCGTGGGTCTCGCCGGCCTGCTGAAGGTCGTACGAGAGCGTGAACGAGGCGCCGGCCAGGGAGAGCGCGGTGTCTCTCGACCGGTTGGCGATCCGGAAACTCAGGGTGTTCGCTGTGACCCCGTCGCTGAGCACCCGGTTCCCGCCGACGAACCCGATCGCGAGCGGGATGTCACGGCGGCCCCGCCGGTTGACGACGTCGAGGAACGCGGTGCGCTGCCCGGTCAGCTCGCTCTGCTCACCCGCGTACCGCATCCGCTGGTGCGTCAGCTCCACTCGGGTGCCACGGGTCCCGCGGCCCCCGTCGGCCGCCAGCCCCCGCAACGCCAGATCGAAGGACGTGCCCCGGGCGATGACCATGGACTTCGCAGCCCCCAGATACAGCACCGTGCCGCCGGTCGCCTGGTCCGGGGCCCGCAGCAGCGTCCACCCGGAGGTGGCGACGGCCGGTTCGGGCGGGGTCGTGAGCGTGCCGGGTCGCAGCCGCAGCGCGACGTGGTGCTCGGTGGCCGACGCGGGGCCCGTCAGGGTACCCAGCTCTATGTCCTGCCGGGAGGTGTTGGTCAGCCGCAGGGTCATCGGCTGCCCTGCGGGGGTGTCGTCGATGAACAGCACCGGCTGCTGGTCCACGTCGAGGAGGGCGAAGTCCAGCGGATGCGCCCGCACGAACGCGGCCAGCGCCGCTTCGTCGTCGGCCATGTCCCGCTGGATCTCGGCCTGGGTGAGCGCGTTGTCGTAGACCCGCACGTGGGACAGGAGTCCGGTGTACCGGTTCGTGCCGTCCGTGCCGGCCAGCAGCGGGCTCTGGTTGGCGGCCCGGTCGCCGGTGAACGTGTACTCGCCCGCCTTGACCCCGTCGACGTAGATCCGGGCGGTGTGCCCGTCGTTGACGCACGCCACGTGGTGCCATGAGTCCGTCGGGACGGTCCCGGGCGCGGTGGCGTGCCCGTCGCCGGCCTTCACCGTGGTGTCGAACCGGTGCCTGAGCGTGCCGTCCGCGTCGAGGACGACGGCGAAGTCGCCCTTCGTCTTCGCCACCAGGCCCACCCGCGCGGCCCTCTTGGACGACGGGTTGACCCACGCCTCGACCGTGTACGCGCCGAGTTTCAGCAGTGGTGTCTCGGCGCCGGCGACCTGGACGGTGGTGCCGTCGAACGCCAGCACGCTGCCGAACCGGTCGTCGGGGCGCGTGCCCGGCTTTCCGGAGACGGCGCCGGCCAGATGGTTGTCGGAGCTGTCCGTGACCTGGTTGTTCGAGGTCAGGGCGTCCAGGTGCCAGTGCAGCACCAGGCCGGCCGTCATTCCGCGGCTCCATCCAGGGCGGTGGCGGACTTCTCCGCCTGCTGGTGGATCTTGCCGATCAGCTCGTACACCTGCGCGTACGGCTGGGTACCGAGCGCCTCCAGCAGGAGGTTCGTCTCGGCGAGCGTCAGCTCCAGGGTGATCATCGTGCTCCTCGGTCGTTCTGAAGGTCGCGCACCGGACGCAGCGTCAGCCAGCCCTCGCGCAGGGTCGCCCGGGCCGGGAACCGCGCGTCGGGCCGTGGCGGATCGGCCTGCTCGAACCGCCCGGACTGCCGCTGCTCCTGCCACGACCAGGCGTAGCCGGGCTCGTCCGGCAGGGGTACGGCGAGATGGTCCGCGTCGGTGAGGACCGGCGCGGTACGGAAACTGACGGCCATGCCCTCCAGGGCGCCTTGGAACATCCCGGTCGGGATCCGCAGCGAACGCGTCGGCAGGACCCCCGCCGTCGCGTGCACCGTGCCCCGGGGGTCGATCAGCATCGTCAGGTACTGCGGCGGCGCGTCGAGCGCCTGGACCAGCGGATCCCCGGGGGAGCGGACGTCGTGCCAGAGAGGGCCGAGGCGCTGCGCCGAGTCCTCCAGCCAGAACCCGAGGACCCCGTCGTCGAGGACCTGGTGCTCGCCGATCCTCACCGGGAAACGGACCATCGGGAAGTCGTTGGTCTCCCGGCAGGCACGCCCCATGTCCTGCCGGAACACGTTCCAGTCCTGGTGATTGGCAGGACGGCCCATCAGCTCCAGGGACACCCGGGCGCGGACCACCGCGAGCGGCCGGCCCATCAGCACGGCCCGGCCCCGATGCTGGGCGTAGTCCTCCGGTTCGATGTACTGAAGAGTGGCGTCCAGATCCTCCAGGAACGCGCCCAGAGCAGTGGGCCCGGTGTCGTACAGCCGTTGCACGACCGCCCGCAGATGAGGGTTCGAGATCGCCGCGATCGGGCCGAAAGCGGCCCCGGGCAGCTCCCGCCACTGGGCGGACTGCGGCTGGGCGGCGTCCGGCAGGGCGTGCAGCGCGCCGACGGCCGAACCGTCGGCGGCGTACACGGCCAGACCGGCGTCCAGGTGATCGGGGATCAGCCAGCCGCAGATCGGGGAGGTGTCCGGCAGTCCGTTGGTCTGCCGGATGTCGTCCTCCGCGTCGAGCCACTCGAACGACAGCCGCGCGGGCTGCGCCAGCCGGGGCGGCAACGCGACCCAGTCCGCATGCTCGGGCATCCGCAGCTGCGTCGTCGTCCGCAGCCGGCTGACATCGACGTCCATGGCGGTGCCGAAGTTGTCCAGCATCCGCATCCGCAGCACCCGCAGCGCCCCCGCCCGGATCGGGTTGAAGTCGCTGAGCGGCTGCGGCGCGTGCCGGGTCTCCCCGCCCACCGCCTGCGCGACGTCGGCGGCGAACTGCTGGTGGTCGGGGAAGCCCAGCGGATCGGCTATCGGGAGCTGACGGGTGAGCTTGCGCATGAGCAGGGCGTCGTTGAAGCCGCTCAGGACGGCGGACAGGTTGCTGTCCTCGTGCGCCGCGAGATGCCGGTAGATGCGGATCAGCAGAGCCAGCCGCTGGTCCGACCCGTGGGAGTCGAACCAGTCGAGCACGGGGGAGGGGTCCGCCAGGAACGCCTCGCGGGTCACCTCGGGCCGCCCCGACGCGTTGTGCAGCGGCAGCACCGAGCCCTGGAGGTAGCGCAGCACCCGCGAGGACAGCACCGGGCGGGCGCCCGGCGACAGGATCGTCGTACCGGTGTAGACGTTGGCACCCTTGTCGGGAATCTGCCGGACCGGCTGGAGTTCCACGTCACGGGGTGGCAGCACGTAGTTGCCGGTGACGAAGTCCTCGCTGTACCTGCGGTCGCGCGGGTCGTTGTTGTTGCCGATCGTCGCGGGGAAGAACTCCACCTCCCACTCCAGCACCGTGGGATGCCAGGACGGGCCGGTCCACTCGGTGACCGCGAAGTTCGGCACCGGCAGCTTCGCCACGGCCGCGACCGCACTCGCCCGCAGGGCCCGCACGGCTTTCGGCGTGCTCACGTCCGGCTGGCCCTCGGCGGACAGTACGCACTCCAGCAGCCCCTGCGGATGCAGCGCCCCGTCCTGCCCGTGCCGGTCACCGGGAGTCGCCGCCCGCCCGGTGAGCAGCACCACCGGATCATTGGGGAGCTGGTACGCCGGTGCGGGAATCTCGTGCAGGACGAAGGTGCTCCGGGCCCGCGCGGCGACGGTGTTGAAGTCCTTCAGCGAGACGTCGACGGCCGTACGCGCGTCGCGCAGCCGCTGGGCCAGGAGTCCGGCCCTGGCGGAGTCCTGGTCGAGCCGGCCCATCGTGCGCCGGAGGAAGAACGCCACCTGGTCCTGGTCCGGATACGAGTCCTCCAAGGCGTCGTACGGGTGGGCGCAGAGCTGGTACTTGTACCAGTCGGCGAACAACCGCTCGCGCTCCGACGTCAGTTGATGGCGTGCCCGGTCCACGTCGGTCTGGGCGACGTTCAGGAGGTTCAGCAGGTCGCTCAACGCGTGCGGCACGGTGAGCTGTTCACGTGCCTGCTTGTCCTCGGCGGTGACGCCCTCGGTGTCGTCCTGCCGCCGCAGGGACCACTGGATACCGGAGGCCACGTCGTGGAAGGTGGCCGAGTGCCGGGACTCGCTCAGGCCGAAGCCGAGGTCCAGTGGCTTCGACTCCAGCTCGTCGGCGAAGGCCAGCGCCTCCAGGAGCTCCTCGACCTGGTCGGCGGACTCGGAGGTCAGGACGCCTCCCAGGTGCGCGGCGAGCGCCTCGGTGGCGGTGTTACCGACGCATACGCCCGTCTCGTCGTCCACGGCGGACAGCCGCGGACCCGGTGCGATGCCGGTGGCCGCGAAGGTCAGCCGCGCGTAACAGACCACCCGGCCCGGCGCCGGAGCACCGGGAGCGGCCGAGGACGCCGTCCAGCCGAACCGCAGCCGCGCCGCCTCCTGCCAGCCGTCGCCCAGCGCCGTGGCGGGATCCTGGCCGGGGTCGTCGAACCAGCCGAGCACCTCGTACCGCAGGCCCTTCGGCGGGACGCCCCGGTAGTCGGGGTCGTGGAAGCCGAACACGCTGTGACAGTTGCCGTACTGCGCCGCGAACGTGGGCTCCCCGTATCCGACCGCCGTCAGCTCGGGCAGATACCGCGAGCGGTCGGTGGAGCGGCTCCACACGTCCAGCGGAACCTTCCGGCCGAGCCGCCGGTACGGACGGCCCGACCCGGGCACCGGATAGAGAACGGCGCCGGGATTGTCGTCGGACAGGTAGTCGCTCTCGACGACCCACTCCGCCTCCACCTTCCCGTCCCTGCTCCGGGTCACCAGCCAGCGGTCGGGCACTGCCGGGACAGCGGTGGTGCCGTCCGCGCGCTGGACCATCCGGGTCAGACCGTCGGGCAGCGCCCAGTGGAGATGGACGCCGGCCCTGAGCCGGAGGTCCTCGTCCTGGAAGGGGGTCCGTACCATGATCTCGCTGACGTACGGGAGATCCTCGTTCTGATCCAGGCCGGTGGCCGGATCGCGGTACGGGAGCCGGCTGAGGTCGTTGTCCGGTCCCCGCACGTCGAGATCCTCGGACAGACACAGCGCGTCGAGGTGGACCGGCACGACCAGCGGTCCGCCGACGCTCACCGGCCTTCCGCCGACAGGCTCGGACATGCGGCGGCCATCCCTTGCGACACGGTTCCCCCAGAGGTCGACTACTGACCGAAAGGTGTCCCGGCCGGTTCAGAGAGCGTCACCGTAGTGGCCAAGCAGCCGTCTGGAACGCGCAGTTGATCGACGACGGCAGGGGTTGCCACGGGGGCATCGGACCGGCGCGGCGTTCACGATTGTGCGACCGCAACAGCCACTGGAGACGAGGCTGTTCGCGTTTCTGGAGGCCCAGAGCCTGGGACGGGGCTCGCGTTGAAGTTCCCCCTTCGCAGAACGAGGGCGTCCCGATCCTCGTCCTCGGACGTGCCGCCACTGCCGGTACGGCCGATCCGGACGACGGGAACGGCCCCGGCACCGGAAGGTTCCGGCGCGGTTCTTCCGGTGGTCCCTCCGGTGGTTCTTCCTGGTGCTCCCGCTCGTCAGTACACGGTCAAATGGAGGGCGGCCGGTCTGCGGTGATCGCCGATGAGTACCATCCGCTGCACGGCGAGGCGCAGGAGCCTCGCCCGGACGCTTAGAGCAGACGAAGTGGTGCGGAGGGCCAGGGAGTTGACGACATTCGGGGAGATGCTGCTGGTCTTCCGCCGGGCCGCTGGACTGACCCAGGAGGAACTGGCCGAAGCCGCCGGGATGGCGGCCCGGTCCATCCGGGACCTGGAACGCGGCCGACGAGAACGCCCGCAGCGCCGCACGGCACAGTTACTGGTGTCGGCGCTGGGACTGAGCGGCGCCGACGCCGCCGCGCTGCTCGCGGCAGGGCGCCCCGGCAGTCAGCCGGTTCCCTCCACCGGTGGCGGCATGACGCCGTCCGGGCTGCTCGGCCGTCAGGACCAGCTGATGGTCCTGGAGCACGCGGCCGGTGAGGCACGGGCAGGCCGGGGCGGTGTGGTGCTGGTGCGGGCGGGCGCGGGGATGGGGAAGACCGCGCTGCTGGATGCCTGGGCACCGCAGGAGATCAGGGTGGTGTCCGCGAGCGGGGCCGAGCTGGAACAGGGCTTCGCCTTCGCGGTATTGCGGCAACTCATCGAACCCCTGCTCGCTCGCGCCGGTGACGAAGGGCGGGCACGGCTGCTGGCCGGTCCCGCACAGTCGGCTTCACACGCATTGCGCGTGGAGGGCACCGGCGAGCTGTCGCCCGAGGCGTCCCTGGGCCTCCTGCACAGCCTGTACTGGCTGATGGTGCACGCCACCGACGAGGGGCCCCTCGCCCTGGTGGTCGACGACGTCCACTGGGCGGATGCACCGTCCCTACGGTGGCTCGAATACCTGGCCCGACGCCTGCGGGGCCTGCCTCTGCTGCTGGTGCTGGCGGGGCGGCCGGACGAGGGGGCCGGAGCTGGGCCGGTGCTGGTCGGGCGGCCGAACGACGGTGCTGGGGCCAGGTCGATGCAGACGGGGCGGCCGGACGACGCGACCGGCACCGGGCCGACGCTGGAACGGATCGCCGCCCAGCCCCACTGCCGGCGCATCGAGCTGCCCGGCCTGGACATCGGCAGCGTCACCCACCTGGTGCGGGCAAGTCTCGGCCCCTGCGAGTCACGGTTCGTCGCCGCGTGCGCCTCTGCCACCGGAAACAACCCGCTGCTGCTGCGGGAACTGCTGCGGACCCTGGCGGACAACCAGGTCCGGCCCACCGACGACCAGGCCCATCTGGTCGAGGAGTTCCGGGGCCGGATCCTGGCCGAAACCGTCGTCAAACGGCTGGCCGGCGAGCCGGAGCCGGTCCTCTCCCTGGCCCGGACCCTGGTCGTTCTGGGGGACGACGCCACCTGGACGACCGCGGCAGAGCTGGCGGGGCTGGGCGAGCCGACGGCACGGGAACTCGGCGGCAGACTGCGGCAGATCGGCGTGCTGGCGCCGGGCGAGCCGGTGCGGTTCGCGCACGCCCTGGTCCGCACCACCGTCGCCGAAGCCGTCCTGGGGCCGGTCGAACTGGCCGCTGGTCACGCGCGGGCAGCCGGACTGCTGCGCGCCGACGGAGCGGCCGACGACTTGGTGGCGGCCCACCTGCTGCTGGCCGAACCGGGCGGTGAGAGCTGGTGGGTGGACGCCCTGCGGGAAGCGGCGCGGGCGACTCGCGGCCGAGGGGCCCCGGAGGTCACCACCGCCTATCTGCGCCGGGCCCTGCGCGAGCCGCTGCCCGCCGAAGCACGCGGTCCCCTGCTCCTGGAGCTGGGCAAGGACGAGATACAGATCGACGCAGGCGCCGCCAGACACCACCTGACCCAGGCGTCGACAGCGCTGGCTGACCCGTACGCGCTGGCCGAGGCCGCCTCACTCCTCGCCAGCGCGCAGTTCCTCAGCCACGAGCACGAGCGCGCCGTCGACGTCCTCGCCCGCGCGGTGGACGACCTGGAGCACACCGACGACGGCATCGGCCTCGCCCGCGAGGTGTCGTGGTACCTCCAGGCACAGATGCTGCTGATCGGCTACGACCAACTGTCCACGCTCCCCGCCGCCCGCCGGCACGCGCGACGGCTGCGGGACCACAAACTGGCCGGTGACACCCCCGGCGAGTGCGTGGTCCTGGCCGCACTGTCCGCCTGGGCCACCACCGGGGAGGCCAGCGCCCAGGTCGCCAACGACCTCCTTGACCGGGCCCTGCGAGGCGGACTGGTCGCGGCGGACGCGTCCCACATGTTCCTGACCCTCGCCGGGCTGGCCTTCGTGGCCACCGACCGGCTCGACGACGCCGTCGCGCGCTTCGACCACGTCGCCGAGACGGGCGGACGGTGGGGGTCGTTCCTGATGGTCTCGTCCGCGCTGACCTGGCAACTGCTCGTCCAGGCCCGCCGCGGTCGGCAGCTCCCCCTCACCCCCGACTTCGGACACCCCGCCACCAAGGCGGACCAGAGCCTGGAGCCTCGGGTCAGGTTGTCGATGACTACTCAAGTGGGCGAGTCGCTGATCGAGCGGTGCGATCTGACCTCGGCGACGGCGGTACTCACCGCGGACGCCGACTTCGACCGGGTCGGCTGGACATGGCAGGGACCCGCGCTTCTCGCACGCAGCCGACTGCACGCCGCCCGCGGCAACCCGGCCGCCGCCCTCGCCGTCCTGCACGAGTACGGCGCGCAGGAGAACCGGGCCCAGGTCATGAACCTGGCCGGGGTGCCCTGGCGGTCGCGGGCGGCCCTGCTGCACCTCACGCTCGGACAGCGGACGGACGCGCTCCAACTGGCCACCGAGGAACTGGAGCTGGCCCACCAGTGGGGCACCGAGCGGGCGATCGGGGTGGCCTCACGCTGTCTGGGCGTCATCCACGGCGGACACCGGGGGCAGGCCCTCCTGCGCGACGCCGTGGCCGTACTGAAACGGTCCCCCGCCCGGCTGGAACTGGCCCGCGCCCACTACAGCCTGGGCACCGCCCTCATACGCGGCGGCGAGACCGACGAGGCCCGCCAGGCCCTCACCCAGGCGCTCCACCTCGCGGACACCTGCGGCAGCGTCCTGCTGGCCGGCCAAGTGCGCGGAGCGCTCGCCTCGGCAGGAGTACGCCCCAAGCCGGCTCCACCGGCGGCCCCGAGCCTCTCCCCGACCGAACACCGGCTGGTCGAGCTGCTCCGCGCAGGTCACAGTGACCGTCAGATCGCCCAGGCCCTGCTCCTCACCCCGCACGATGTGACTGGACTCGTCGAGCAAGCAGGCCGCAAACTGGGGGTGACCAGCAGGGCGGAGCTGGCGTCCCCGGCCCAGTCCCAGGCCCACCAGCGAACCGGCGGAGACAGTCGCAGATGAGGGCCGGTTTCGGAGGTTTCCGAGACCGGCCCTCGATCATTTCGGCCCCCGCGCCGGATCCGCCCGCCATCATGGGCCCCTTTCCGGGTGTCTCGTCCAGATGTGCGAACAGTGGGGGCTCGTCGTCGAGAGGCCATGGGGCACGTGGGACTAGGCCCTGTGGTCCCTTCGTAGCGCGGTTCGGCCCTCTGGCGGGACCAGTGGGGCCCTGTGCGCCAGGTGAGTGTGCGGGAAGAGTGAGAAGCTGATCGAGAGGGGGGAGCGTTGCCCAGGACCTGACGACGCGTGGTGGTGAGCACCGTGGCAACAGGCGACAGGACCATCGGGGTGCCGGCCGAGAGCCGGGTCGATCCCTTCGGCGATCCCTTTTTGCGCACACGGTTCGCCGTGCCGTCGAGGCCCGCCACCTTCCTTCCCCGCCGCCGGCTGACCCGGCATCTCGGCCAGGCCCTGCGGACCCCCCTGACCATGGTCAACGGCTCCGCGGGCGCGGGCAAGACCCTGCTGGTCGCCGACTGGACCGCGACCCTGGACCGCCCGGTCACCTGGCTCACCGTCGAGGCCGAGGAACAGCGACCCGGCATGTTCTGGGCCTACTTCCTCCAGGCCCTGGACGCCTCCGGCACCCCTCTGTCCGACCGCGTCCACGTCCCGGCGGACCCGAGCCGGGTGAGCCGCAAGGTGCTCTCCGAGATCGCCGAGGACCTGGTCGGACGCGACCCGGCCCCGCTCGTCGTCCTCGACGAGTTCGACCGGGTGAGCGCGTCCAGGATCGCGGAGCAGCTGGAGTTCGTGCTCCAGCACGCCGGCTCCGGCCTCCACCTGGTCCTCGTCACCCGCAACGAGCCCATGTTCTCCCTGCACCGGTACCGCGCGGCCGGAGCACTGACGGAGATCCGCGACGCCGAACTCGCCTTCACGCCCGAGGAGGCGGCGGCACTGCTGGAGCTGCACGGACTCAGCCTGCCCGGCGACGCCGTGCACGCCCTGGTGGAACGGACCCGCGGCTGGGCCGCCGGTCTGCGGCTGTGCGCCCTGGCGGCACAGGAGAGCCCGAACCCGCAGGCCTACCTCAAGGAGTTCGAGGCCGACCGCAGCACCGTCGCCGACTTCCTGCTGGCGGAGGTGCTCAGACGCCAGCCGCGGGAGACGCAGGACCTCCTGCTGCGCGTCAGCGTCCTCGACCGCTTCTGCCCCGACCTGGTGAACGGACTGACCCACCGGACCGACGCGGCCCGCATCCTGGCCGAACTGCACCGCGACAACGCCTTCGTCGAACAGCTGGGACAGGGGTGGTACCGCCTGCACCCGCTGTTCGGGGAGATACTCCAGACCCACCTGCGGGTGCGCAGCCCCGGCCTGGAAGCCGATCTGCACAGGTCGGCGGCCCAGTGGCTGCGCCGCCGCGGCACCCTCCCGGAGGCACTCTCGCACGGCGCCGCGGCCGACGACTGGAACTTCACCGCCAGTGCACTCGTCGACGACCTGGCGATAGGACAGTTCTTCACGGGACTGCGCTCCGACGACCTCAACGAACTGTTCTCCCGGATGGGCCCCGAGGCCGTGGGACCCGCGCCCGAGCTGGTCCGGGCCGCCCGCGACCTGGCCCAGAGCGACCTCGACCGGGGCATGGCCCACCTCCACCACGCCGAGGCACGGCTGGCCGGCGAGGCGGGCGACCCGGCGGCCGCCCAGCTGAGCTGGGCGCTCCTGGAGGCGGTGGCCGCCCGGCTGACCGGTTCTCCCGCGCGGGCCGAACAGGCCGCCGAGGCCGCCGACGAGGTACGGCCGGAGATCCCGGCGCACCTCCTGGACAAGCACCCCGAACTTTCCGCCCTGCTGCTGACCCACCTGGGCTCCACCCGGTTGTGGGCCGGACGCTACGAGGATGCGCGGGCCGCTCTGGCCGAGGCCGCCGAGTGCCCCGGCGGCGCCCAGACGGTGCTGCCCCGGGAGGAGTCGATGGGGCACCTGGCCCTGATCGACTACCTGAACGGATGGCCCGGCAGGGCCGAGCACAAGGCCCTGGCGGCGATGACCGAGACGGAGCGCTTCAGCCTCCCCCAGCCGGCCGGCTCGGGCATCGAGCGGCTGGTGCTGGCGGCCGTGGCCGTCGACCGCAACGAACTGGGCCGGGCCCAGTCCCTCCTCGACGAGGCCGACGAACTCGCCCCCGAGATCCAGGACCCCGTCCAGGCCGCAGGGCGGGCCATCGCCACGGCCCGGCTCCAGCTGGCCCGCGGCAACACGCGGGCGGCCATGGAGGCGGCGACCCCGGCCGTCTCCACCGCCGTCGCCTCCCCGTGGGCGGAGGGCCTGCAACGGGTGGTCGCCTCCGCCGTCCATCTGGCCGAGGGGCGGACCGGGACGGCCGCCGAGCTGCTGCGGCAGCTGCCGGACGACCGCCCCGCGTGGGTGGTGGAGGCAGCCCGGCTGAGACTGGCCGCGGGCGAGACGGACGCCGCCCTGGACCTTCTCGACAGCCTGTCCGCCGACAGCCGGCCCGGGCCCGCGGTGACCGTCCGCGCCGCGCTGGTGAGAGCTCAGGCCGCGGCGGAGCGCGGAGACACCGAGACGGCCCGCAGACTGGTCGCCCAGGCACTGCTCGGCGCCCGGCGCGAACGGCTGCGCCGCCCCTTCATCGACGCCGGACGCTGGATCAGGCCGTACCTGGCCGCGGCACCTTCGCGGTCGCTGGCCGCCGGCTGGCTCATCCCCGCCTCCGACCCCCCGCCCGCCGCCGGACGGGCCGCTGCCGGGCCACCCCCCGCGCCGGTCGTCGTGCAGGAGCTGAGCGAACGCGAACGCGACGTGCTGCGCGGACTGGCCCAGATGATGTCGACCCAGGAGATCGCCGCGGACCTGTACCTGTCGGTGAACACCGTGAAGACCCACCTCAAGAGCCTGTACCGGAAGCTGGCGGTGAACCGCCGCAGCGAGGCGGTACGCCGAGCACGGGACCTGCGGCTCCTGTGAGGAACCGGCAGGTCGCCCGTGACGGGTGAGGCGCCCGCGCACCCCGGTCCGCTGCCATGGGAGGAGCGGCCGTCTCCATCGAGCCGCCTACCGATTCTGGCGAGGTGGTCACCATGCGGCGTTGGCGCGCTCTGATCGTCCTGGGGACGGCCCAGTTCCTCATGGTCCTGGACACCTCGGTCATGAACGTCTCGATCAGCCAACTCGTCGAGGACTTCGACACCGAGGTGACCACCATCCAGGCCGTGATCACCCTGTACGCGCTGGTCATGGCCGCCTTCATGCTGATCGGCGGCCGGCTCGGCGACATCCTGGGGCGGCGCCGGCTCTTCTTCCTCGGACTGGTCGTGTACGGCACGGGATCGGCGCTGACCGCCCTCGCCCCCACCGTGTGGGTCCTCGCCCTGGGCTGGTCCGTCGTCGAAGGGCTCGGCGCTGCGATGGTGCTGCCGGCCATGGCGGCCCTCGTCGCCGAGTCCTACCGCGGGCCGGACCGGGCCGTCGCCTACGGCGTCATCGGCGGCCTCGCCGGCGCCGGGATCGCGGTCGGCCCGCTCCTCGGCGGCTGGGTGACCACGTATCTCACCTGGCGGCTGGTCTTCGCCGGGGAGGTCGTCGTCGTCCTCGCCATGCTGTGCTGCCACCGGATGATCGCCGAACCTGCCCATACCCGGACCCGCCCCCGGCTCGACGGGGTCGGCGCCGCGCTGTCGGCCACCGGGCTCGGCCTGGGCGTGCTCGGGGTCCTCCAGAGCAGCACCTGGGGATGGGTCTCGCCCCGCAACCCGCCCTTCACCGTCCTCGGGTTCGCCCCGACGCTGTTCGTCGTAGGAGCCGGAGCGGCCGTCCTCGCCCTCTTCGTCCGCTGGGAGCGACGGCGCGACGAACGGGGCAGCGACCCCCTCGTCCACCTGGACCTGCTGGGCCGGCCCGCGCTGCGCTCGGGACTGATGGTCCTGCTCAGCCAGAACCTCATCCTGCTGGGCCTCTTCTTCGTGATCCCGCTGTACCTCCAGGTGGTGCAGGGCTTCGACGCCTTCGAGACCGGGCTCCGGCTCCTGCCGGTCTCCGTCACCATGCTCGCGGCCTCGCTGCTCGCCTCCTCCCTGGGCCGCACCGTCGGACCGCGCCGGATGATCCGGCTGGCCCTCGCCACCCTGACCGTCGCCATCGTCTGGCTGCTGGCCACCATCGACCCGGTCATCGACGACGCGCAGTTCGCCGGCGCCATGGCCCTCGTGGGCGTGGGCACGGGGCTGCTCGCGTCGCAGCTGGGCAACGTCGTCCAGTCCAGCGTGGGCGAGGAGGAACGCAGCGAGGTCGGCGGGCTCCAGTTCACGGCGCAGAACCTGGGCTCCGCGCTGGGCACGGCCCTCATCGGCTCGATCCTCCTCGGCGCCCTGGCGCACGCCTTCACCAGCCAGGTCGCCGACGATCCGCGGCTGTCCGAGGAGACCCGCGCCGAGACCGGAGTCGCCCTGGAAGCCGGCATCTCCTTCGTCACCACCGACCAGGTGCGCTCGGCGGCGGCGAACGCGGGGCTGCCGCCCGCCGAGGCCGAGGCCGTCACGGACTCCTACGCCGCCGCGCAGCTCGACGGCCTCAAGGCGGCGATCCTCGCCACCGGAGGCATCACGCTGGCCAGTTTCCTCGTCACCTCGAACCTCCCGGCCGGCCGCAGCGGCCGTCGCGAGACGGCGGGCACCGCCGCGCCGTCCCCCTCGGCCGGACCGACGCGCTGACCCCCAAGGAGCGTCCATGTCCACGACGGACCCCACGACGGTACGCGGGCCCGGCACCGGGATCCGGGCCCGCGCCGACTACTCCGGCGGCGTCTACGGCTCCATGCTGGCGGCCTCCGTGGTGATCGGAGCCGGCGCCCTCGGCTCGTTCCCACGGCTGGAACTGGTGCTGCTGTTGCTGCTCACCGGGGTGGCGTTCTGGATCGCGCACGTGCATGCCCAGCTGTTCGGTGCGCGTCTGGCGCAACAGGCCCTCGACCGGCACGTCGTGTTCGAGGCCTGCCGCGAGGAGTGGCCGATCGTGAAGGCCGCCGTGCCGCCCGCCGCGGCGGTGGCGGTCAGTCCGCTGCTGGGTCTGGACGTGCAGGGTGCGCTGTGGCTGGCGCTGTCCGTCGCCGTGGTCGGACAGGTGGGCTGGTCGGTGGCCGCGGCCCGTCGTGCCGGTGCGTCCTGGCGCCTGGTCGCCGGCACCGCGTCCGTCAACCTGGTGATCGGCCTGCTGATCATCTCGTTCAAGGTGTTCCTGAAGCACTGACCAGGTCGCCCGAGCGCCGGCCGGCGGATCACCTCCGCCGGGTGAGGCAGGAAGGGGGTGTTCGAATGGACCATCGGAGTACAGGGCGCCGACCGCCCGCCAGGCCGCCTGCGGGAGTACAGCCCATGCGCTACGAGATCCGAGTCGACGGACACATGTCGGACACACTGGCCGAAGCCTTTCCCGAGCTGGAACGCGTGGTCATGTCCGGACAGACGGTCCTGTTCGGCTCGGTCATCGACGAGGCGCACCTGTTCGGCCTCCTGGCCCGCTGCCAGTCCCTGGGGCTGCACGTGGTGGAGATGCGACGCATGCCGGAGTGACACCGCCGTCCCCCAGGACCGACGACCACTCCCGACCGACCGCCGGCGGGGGCCCGCCCACGGCACCGGCCGACCGTTAGGGCGGGGGACCGGTCAGCCGCACCGGCCCGCCGCCGGTGGACGGCGCCCGGCAGTCGCACCGGGCCGCCGCGGGAGCGTCGCGAGCACGGGCCTTTCAGCTGCCAGCCGTCCGCCCCGGCGCGCGGGTGGCTCACTTGCCCGGGTGTCGCCGTGGCCCACCCACTGCCGGAGTTCGCGTGCCCCAGCGCACGCTCGTCTGCCCGAGGGCGCCTCACGCGGCCCGCGCCTGCCCTCCCCTCGCTCCCGGACTCCCTGGGAGCTTCCGCCGAACCCCGAACCGAACCCACGTCGGCCACTGCCTCGCGCCACCCCGCGCGTTCGCACCGCCCATCGCGCTCACCCCCGCCCACGCGCCTCCCGCGTCCGTTCCGGGACCACCCGGCTTCGCTCGCACAGCCGTCCACCGCCCCCAAGCACTGCATGCACGGCCGTCTACCGCCCCCAACCAGCGCACGCACAGCCGCTCTCCCGCCCCCCCCAGCAGCGCAGCGTGGCCGCTGCTGTTTCTCTCGCTCAGAGTGTCTCCGCCTGTACCCGGCCCGAGCGGACCGCGCCTGCCAGTGCCTCGAAGTCCCGTTCGTTCTGGTCGGCGTAGGACTGGGCGTAGCCGGTGAGGGCCTGGTCGAAGCGGTTGCCGGAGCCCAGGTAGGCGGCGATGGCGATCGGGTCGCCGGACCGGGCGTGGGCGCGGGCCAGCGAGGCGCCGCACACCCGGGCGAACAGGGCGAGCATCGCGGGGTCCATCATCTCCGGCCGGGCGATGCCCTTCCAGTCCCGCAACTGCCGTACGTAGAAGTCGCGTTCGACGCCGTCGATGCCCACCACATGGGTCCAGCCGAGGAAGATGTCACTGGTCGTCTGGATCAGATGCTGGCCGTCGACGACCCGCCGGCCCTGGTTGTCGAAGCGGTCCGCGCCGGTCTGCGCGGCCAGCACCGACTCCTGGGCCTCCTTGGCCTGGAGGAGCAACGGGTCGTCGTCGTTCCTGCCCAGCAGGAGCAGGATCCAGCAGCGGGTGCCGACACTGCCCACCCCCACCACCTTGCGGGCCATGTCCACCAGGTGGAAGTGGTGCAACAGGTGCTGCCGTTCGGACGGCAGGGTGCGCGCGTACTCCTCCAGAACGGTCTGGAGCTCCTTCTCCTGCTGGTTGTCCGCCGCGTAGGCCAGCAGATCCCTCAGCGGTGTGATCAGGGGCGGGTCGGCGGCGATCCGGCGGCCCTCGGGGGTGTTCCGCGTGAGCTTCTCGAAAGCCTGCATGTGGGTGCGGGTACGCGCCTGCTCGGTGGCCCGCTCGGTACGGCGTCTGGCCTTCCTGTCCATCGAGGACGCCAGCAGCGCACGCAGGTGGTCGGCGTCGTCCTGGGCGTACCAGATGTCCAGGGTGCGCATCCCCGCGAAGTCGTGCATCCGCTTGCGGTAGGCGCGGACGCAGGTCCGCACAATGGTGTTCTGCTCCTTGAGGGAGAAGCCGTTGGCGCGGGCCGCGATGGCGAAACTGGCCGCCAGCCGCTTCACGTCCCATTCGAAGGGGCCGGGCAGCGTCTCGTCGAAGTCGTTGATGTCGAAGACCAGATGACGCTCCGGCGAGGCCAGCAACCGGAAGTTCAGCAGATGCGCGTCCCCGCACAACTGCACCCGCAGCCCCGTGTTGGGGGCGGCACCCAGGTCGGCCGCCATGATGGCTGCCGCGCCGCGGTAGAAGCGGAAGGGCGACTCGAGCATTCGCCCGTAGCGGATCGGCACCAACTCGGGCACCCGCGTGGCCGACTGACGCTCAATCACCTCGATCGGGTCGAACCGCGCCGGGTCCGTCTCGAAGAAGCCGTGGCTCGAACGGGGCACGCGGGCGCGGGCGTTCCTGCCGATCGCCGCCCGTTCCGAGGGCGACAGAAGGACCGTCGAGGAGTTCGGTACGGTCATGGCTGGACCTCCTGGATCGTAGACGAGAGGCCGCACCACGACCGGTGGGCCGCGCACCCGCACGGTGCGGGCGACGGCCTCGCACATCGCCCGCCGGACCCGGGCGGGCGGTGCCCCGTCCGGGCGCTCGGGAGAGCGCTCATCTCGTCCCTCTTCGTCCGGGCCGCCGCCGGGCCGGCGTACGACCTCGTTACCAGCCCACCGGCACGGCCGGATCCGCGGATCACCCACGACGGGTGACCCGGGCACCGGCGCTACGCGGGACGCTGGCCGCGTGAGGGGCCCCGCACCGCTCCGGCGGTGCGGGGGACGACCCGTTCGAGCGGGCGAGGAGAAGCCATGACCACGCAGCGGGGCCCGGCACCACACACCGCGACGGACCAAGACCCCTACGGGGGCACCCACGGCGGCACCCCCGCAGGCACGGTCGCCGGAGCGGACGTACTGGAGCGGCTCGGCCGTTCCTGGACCTGGATCCTCGGATCCGCGATCGCCACGCTCGTGCCCGGCGTCCTCGTCCTGGTCTGGCCGGACGAGACCCTGCACGTCCTCGCCGTCCTGATCGGCCTGTACCTGCTGGTCGCCGGGTCGTTGCGGTTCGTCTCCGTCTTCGCCTGGCACGCACCCGGCGAACGGCTCCTCGGCCTGATCATGGCCGTGCTGTACGTCCTCGCGGGTGTGCTGTGCCTGCGCAATCCGCTCCAGACCATCGCCGCCCTCTCGCTGGTCGTCGGGGTCGTCTGGCTCGTGACCGGCATCCTCACCCTCTACACGGCGATCACCGCCGAGGACCTGCCGCACCGGGCCTTCGTACTGGGTTCGGCCGTGATCGGCATCGTCGCCGGGATCGTGGTGCTGGCCCTGCCGACCGAGTCGGCGCGGGCGCTGACCCGGCTGCTCGGCCTGTGGCTCGTGCTGCTCGGCCTGTTCGAGCTGGTCCTCGCCCTCGCCTGGCGGGCCGCGCTGCGCCGCTCGGGCATCACGGACCGCCATGAACCGGCGGACGCCTGAGAACGAGCCAGGCTGCTCCGACGAGGGAGCCTCCATGAACCCCGCCTCGGCCCCCGGCACCCCGGGCGGCGACGCATCCCCGGGCTCCGCCCGCGCCGTGACCGCGGACGAGCACGCCGAGTACCAGCGGCTGCGCCGCGCCGCGTCGG
Source organism: Streptomyces sp. NRRL B-3229 (assembly GCF_000719505.1). Taxonomy (NCBI): domain Bacteria; kingdom Bacillati; phylum Actinomycetota; class Actinomycetes; order Kitasatosporales; family Streptomycetaceae; genus Streptomyces; species Streptomyces sp. NRRL B-3229. Next base: position 342,393 of record NZ_JOGP01000003.1, read on the forward strand.
TACGGCACCGCAGGGCGCGCTACGCGGGAGCCACCGTCCTCCTGGTCCTCACCCTCCTGCTCGCACCGCTCGCCCTCGCCGCGACCTGGGTGCACGACCAGGTCGCCGACACCGACCGGTACGTGCAGACCGTCGCCCCCCTGGCCTCCGACCCGGCCGTGCAGGGCGTCGTGATCGACCGGCTGACCGACCGGGTGGTTGCCCAGGTCGACGTGGAGGCCATCACGGCCGCGCTCACCAGGACGCTGTCGGACAACGGGGCCCCGCCCCGCGTCGTCGAGGGCTCGAAGTCCCTCACCGCCCCGCTGCGCTCCGCGGTGCGCTCCGTCGTGGAACGCACCGTGAGCCGCGCGGTCACCGGCGAGCTCTTCCAGCAGGCCTGGGAGGGCGCCAACCGGCGGGCCCACGCCACCGTGGTGAACATGCTCACCGGCGACCGCGAGGGCGCGGTGCAGGCCGAGGGGGACACGGTGCAGCTGGACATCGGCGCCGTGGTCGACCAGGTGCGGCAGCGGCTCGTCGAGGCCGGCTTCGAGAAGGCCGCCGCCATCCCGGACACCGACCGCACCGTCACGCTGTTCCGTACCGAACAGCTCGCCAAGGCCCAGGACGGCATGCGCCTGCTGGACGTCGTCGGCACCTGGCTGCCCGTCCTGACGCTCGCTCTCGCCGCCCTCGCCGTGTGGGTCGCTCCAGGCCACCGGGTGATGGTGATGATCACCGCGCTCGGGGTGGGCGTGATGACGGTGGTGGTGCTGGTCGCCCTGGTCGTGCTGCGGCGCGTCTACCTGGACTCCGTGCCCGCGACGACCCTGCCGCCCGACGCCGCCGCGGCGATCTTCGACACCTTCCTCCGCTTCCTGCGCGCGAGCGCCCGCACCCTGCTCGTCGTCTGCCTCCTCACGGCCCTCACCGCCTACCTCTACGGCCCCGGCCGGGTCGCGCGCGGAGTGCGCGCACTGGCCGGGCGGGGGGCCGCGGGTGCCGGGAACACGCTGCGCCGCGCGGGGGTGACCACCGGTCTCACCGGGCACTGGCTCGCCGTCCACCAGAAGTGGACCACCGGGATCGTCATCGGGGCCGGTGCCCTGGCCCTCGTCCTGTGGAACCACCCCACCGTCGGCGCGGTGGCCCTCGTCCTGGTGCTGGTCCTGGTGGTGCTGGCGATCATCGCGGTGCTCGCCGCAGCGCAACCCGCGCCGGGCACCCCCGACCGACCGGGACACGCGGCCGCGTGAGCCAGGGCGCCGGGTGAGCCATGAACAGGAACTCCGATGCGGTCCACCCGGCACGCGGGGCCCGGGCCGCACGGGTCGTGGAGAGCGTACGGTCCAGCGCGCTGGGCCGGTTCCTGCCCCGGCTGTCGGCGCTCAACGTCGTCGAGGGCGCCATGAGACTGGCGGCCCAGGCCTTCCTCGCCGTGCTCCCGTTGCTCATGACGGTGGCCGCGTTCGCACCCCCCGGCGTGCAGGACCTGCTGGCCGACTCCCTGCGCTCGGTGCTCGGAGTACGGGGCGACACCCTCGACGAGGTGCGCCGGACCTACGAGGCCACCGGTCCTACCCGGGACTCCGTCGGCGTCCTGGGGGTGCTCGTCGCCCTGGCGTCCGCCACCGCGTTCAGCCGGGCCCTGCAAGCCGTCTTCGAACGCTGCTGGCGGCTGCCCAGGGCACCGCTGCGGGCCGCGGTCTGGCGCTGGCCCCTGTGGCTGGTGGTGTGGCTGGTGTTCCTGCTGACCCAGGCGCCGGTGCGCGACGGGTTCGGGGCTGGTCCGGCCGTCGGTCTGACGATGTCCCTGCTGTCGACGACGCTGCTGTGGTGGTGGTCCCAGCACCTCTTCCTGGGCGGCCGGATCGGCTGGCGGAGCCTGCTGCCGGGCGCGATGCTCGCCGGGACCGGCACGGTCGCGCTGAGCGGGGCCGCCCGGCTGGTCATGCCCACCGCGATGGAGCGCAGCCTCGCCGAGTTCGGCCCGCTGGGCCCCGTCTTCACCTTCCTGTCCTGGCTGATCGGCGTCTTCCTCGTCGCCGTGTCGGGCCTGGCCGCGGGAGAGGCCATCGCCACCGGCGCCTGGTACCGGAAGGTCTCCGCCCCGCTCTTCCGCCCCGCGGACCGTGACCCGGCCCGGTCACCCGCTCACCCGCGCCGGGTGAAGCCGTCGGCTCCTTGCCGTGGGCACGCTGAGAACGCACAGACAGGCGGCCGGGCCAAGGCCCCGGACGGAGGAGAGTGACATGAGCGAGTCCACGTACCTCGCGTACGACTACCCGCTGCTGAGCGTCTTCTGGTCGATGCTCTGGTTCTTCCTGTGGATCATGTGGTTCGTCCTGCTCTTCCGGGTCGTCGTCGACATCTTCCGCGACGACGCCATGAGCGGCTGGGCCAAGGCCAGCTGGCTGGTGTTCACGATCGTCCTGCCCTTCCTGGGCGTCTTCGTGTACATCATCGCCCGCGGCAAGAACATGGGAAGCCGTGAGGTCGCCCAGGCTCGCGCGCAGCAGCAGGCCTTCGACTCCTACATCCGCGAGACCGCCAAGGGCGGCGGCGGAACCAGCAGTGTCGACGAGCTCGCCAGGCTGTCGGAGATCCGGGCCAAGGGCGACATCACCGACGAGGAGTTCGCCCGGGCCAAGGACCTCGTCCTGAGCGGCCACGGTTCGGGGACCGCCTCCACCGGTGTCGCCGCCGGCTCCCGGCACTGAGCACACCGAACGATCGAAACGAGGGGTCAGGATGACCGCCACACACACCACGCACCGCACCACGGCCAAGCAGGACTGGGCCGCCGGCACGACGGTCTTCGCGGCCGTCATGCTGATGCTCGCGGGAGTGCTCGACATCTTCCGGGGCATCATGGCCATCGCCGAGGACGACGTCTTCGTCACGACGCGCAACTACGTCTTCGAGTTCGACCTCACCAGCTGGGGCTGGATCCACCTCGCGCTGGGAGTGGTGGGCGTGCTGGTGAGCCTCGGCCTCTTCCGCGCGGCCACCTGGGCGCGCGTGGCCGGCGTGGCCATCGCCGGACTCATCATCATCGCCAACTTCCTCTCCCTGCCGTACTACCCGGCCTGGTCGATCGTGATGATCGCGATGTCGGGGTTCATCATCTGGGCCCTGTGCACGGTCCGGCGCGACGACTCCTTCGAGCCCTTCGAGCGTCCCGGACGCGACATGTGACGACCCGTCGAGTGCGTGGCCCATGGGTGAGGGCCGCGCCGGGAGGGAGGGCGAGGACATGGAACGGCAGCAACGCGACGGTGCACGCACCGGCAGCGTCCTCCGGGCCCGCCTCGCCCTCCTCGCCCTGCTGTGCAGCGTCCTGGTGCCGCTCCTGGTGGCCGGACTGCGCAGTGTGCTGTGGGCCCTCCTAGGGATCGCCGGACTGGCGGTAGCCGCCGTCGGGGTGTGGTGGACGCTGGCCCACACCGGTGTTTTGCGCGTCCTCGGGCTGGTGCTGTCGGTGACCGCGCCGCTCACCGTGCTCTCCCTGTACGCGGCGTGGGGCATGCTGGGCCCGGCCTGTCTGTCCCTGGTCCTGTGGATCCTGGCCGTCGTTTCAGCACGTACGGCCCTCGCGCCCCCTCGCTCCCCGGCCCGGCGGGCACCGGCACCGCACGATCCCTGGGTCGTGATGAACCCCCGCTCCGGCGGCGGCAAGGTGGGACGCTTCGGCCTGGTGGAGAAGGCCCGGTCGGCCGGCGCCCGCGTCGTACTGCTCGACGGGGACCAGGACGTGGTGCAACTCGCCCGGCAGGCCGTGGCCGAGGGCGCCGACCTGCTGGCGGTGGCCGGCGGCGACGGCACCCAGGCCCTCGTCGCCGAGGTGGCGGCCCGGCACGACCTGCCCTTCGTGGTGATCCCCGCCGGGACCCGCAACCACTTCGCCCTCGATCTCGGGCTCGACCGCGACGATCCGGCGGCAGCCCTCGAAGCCCTCACCGACGGCGTGGAACAGCCTGTGGACCTCGGCTTCGCCGCCGACCGGGTGTTCGTCAACAACGCCTCGTTCGGGACGTACGCCTCCGTGGTCGCCGACCCCGCCTACCGCGACGCCAAGCTGCACACGACCCTGCGGACCCTTCCCGGACTGCTCACCGGCGAGGACGCGCCGGGCCTGCGGATGCGGGCCGGGACCACGCGGGTCGGCGGACTCCAGGCGCTGCTCGTCAGCAACAACCCCTATCTGCGGGCGGTCGACGCGACCCGTCCCGGACGCCGGGAACGCCTCGACTCGGGGCTGCTCGGAGTGCTGGGCGTGCGCGTGGCGAACACCGCGCAGGCAGCCCGCCTGGTGCGCGGCGAGCGCTCCGGGTCCGTGATGCGGCTGCGGGTCGACGAGGTCGTCGTGGACGCGGACACCGCCGACATCGCGGTCGGCATCGACGGAGAACACGTCCTGCTGCCGACCCCCGTGGTCTGCCGCACCGAGCCGGGAGCGCTCCGGGTCCGCGTGCCACGTCACCGCCCCGGCAGGCCGGTGCTCGCGGCACCGGCGGACTGGCGCCGCGTGGCCCGACTGGCCCGGGGCGGGCGCGGTGCCGGGGCCGCGGAGCGGGGTGCGCGGTAACGGCCTTCTGCTTGGCGACCGACCGATCTCGCGGACCGCGGGCGTACGTGGCACGGACCCCAGGCGTACGTGGCACGGACCCTGGACGTACGCGGCGAGGACCCCAGGCGTACGCGGCGGGGACCCTGGACGTACGCGGCGCGGACCGCCGGCACACGCGACGCTCCGGCCGGGAGGCAGACGATCCCGGCCGGAGATACGGGTCACCCACACCCGACTACGTCACCCCGTCCTCGGTCACCCCGTCCTCGCGGTCAGCCGCCCGGTGGCCTGCTGAGCCGCCGTCAGGTCGTCGATGGTCTGGGTCGTCGCCAGCAGCTCCGCCGCCACCGGCGCCAGGGCCTGCGGTGTCAGGAAGCCCTCGGCGACGGGCAGGCCGCCCGCGTCCCGGATGGCCTCGCGCAGCGGCTTGGCCCACAGGTGCTCCAGCAGCACGAAGGCCGCCGCCGTACCGGGCAGGAGTTCCTCCGCGAGCGCCCTGAGATCGCGCGGAGTGAACCCGAAGGCCCTGGTGCCGGGGCCGTACTCCGGTGCGCCGCGGGTCGAGTCCGGGAAACGGGGCGTCAGACCGAGCAGCGCCTCGACGGTCTCACCCATGCCCTCCGCCTCGTAGTTGAGGCCGACCGTGTCGCCGTCGATCTCCTTCTGGAGGAACAGCACGTCCAGGACCCGTATCTGCCCCTTGCCCTCCAGGACCGCCAGTTCCTGGAGCACACGGCCCTCGAACGCCGCGTCGGGGCCGAACTCGATGGTCAGCAACTGCACCGGACCGAGTGTCGCCATGACTTCACTCCCTTCCTCCGCCCCGGGTTCATCCCATCCGGCCGCGCGCGTCCCGCGCCTCACCCGCGGAAGGTGAACCCGTAGGACGGTTGCGCGTACGGCCGTACCAGTCGTGCACGACCGCACTGCCCGTCACCGCGTCCTGGAGCGACGCCCCGCGCCGGCTGAACGGGATCCACAACAGCCCCACGGGCAGCGCGGCGCAGAGCAGGGCCCGGAGCAGGGCCGTGCCCCAGGTGAGCCGCCGCCCCGAACGGTCCGTCACCCGCAGGCCCATCAACTGGTCTCCGGCGGTGCGCCCGCCGAAGAGCCATCCGCAGGTGAGGTAGACGACGAGGGCCGTGGAGCCGAGGGCCGCGGTGGCGCCGGGCGCGAGGTCGGGGTACGCGAACGGCGGGCCCACCAGCAGCCGGTGGGCCGCGGCGTACCCGGCCTCGGCGGCCAGCAGGATCGCCAGCACCACGAGCAGGTCCGCGACGGCCGCCGCCGTCCGCGACACCAACCCCGCCGGACGCCCCTGCACTTCCTGCGGGCGACGTGCGCGGGCCGGGGCGGTCACGGCGTCTCCACCGGTGCGGCCGGCCCGTCGGTGAACCCGCCCGCCCCGGACGGGCCCGCCCGGTGCAGCAGCCGGTCCGTGAGCCGCTGCACCAGCCGGTCGGCGCGGGCGTTCTGCTCACGGAACGCGTCCAGCGTCTCCGTGGTGATGCTTCCGCCGGTGTCCCGGACCACCCGGCCGAGGTCGAGTTCCTCGAGCACCGACTCGGCGTACGCCACGAGGTCGACGCGGGCGAGGACGGGGTCCGGGTCGACCCGGGCGATCAGGGCGTCCAGGTCCACCCGGTCGAGCACGCCGTCGAGGTCGACGCGGGCCAGCACGGCGTCCAGGTCGACGCGGGCGAGCACCGCGTCGAGGTCGAGACGGGCCAGCACCCCGTCCAGGTCCAGGCGGGCCAGCACCGCGTCCAGATCCAGGCGGGCGGCGACGCGGTCGACGTCGAGGCGGTCGGCCACGGCGTCGACGTCGATCTCGTCGAGGACGGCGGCGGTCAGCGCGCGGACCAGCGCCCGGGCGCGCAGTTCCGCCTCGGCACGGGCCCGCAGCCGCTCCGCCGCGCCGAGGGCACTCCAGCGTGCCACCCGCCGGCCGACGGCGTCGGCCGCGAACGACGGCACGAGGACCCGTACCGCGGCCCGGGTGCAGGGCACGGCCACGGCGCCGACTCCCGTCACGACCGCCCGCGACCGGCGCCGCAGCTCCCACGCGAGACCGAACGCCGCGTCCGGTACGGCCGGCGAGCCCCGGCGCCGTACCTGTGCCGCGCCCTCGGCGGTGTCGGCGACGGCCCGTACGGCGAGATCGACCAGCCCCACGGCCAGCCGTGCCACCTCCGCGGCGGCTCCCCTGTCGGTGCTGCCCATCCGCCTCACCTCCTGTCGAGCGGTCTGGTGTCGGGGCCGACGGACCACTCGGCCCCGGTGCTGCGGCTGAAGGCGGTGACAGCGGCCTCCACGGTGGGGAAGAACCGGTCGGGATCGATGGTGCGGGTGAGCCCGTACCGCTCGATCTTCCGCCGTACCGGGTCCTTGAGCTCGGCGAAGACCAGCCGGACGTGGCGGACGCTGAGCGCGGTGTCGAGTTCGTGCAGCACATCCGCCGCGGTGGTGTCCACGTCCGTCATGGGCTCCGCGGCGACGACGATCCAGCGTGGCCGGGGATCGGACCCGGCCAGCCGTCGCACCTCGTCCCGGAAGCTCTTGGCGTTGGCGAAGAACAGCGGCGCGTCGAACCGGTAGATGACCAGCCCCGGCAGCCTGTCCGCGCCCGGGTAGGAGCGGATGTCGTGGTACCCCTCCAGGCCCGGCACCCGCCCGAGCACGGTGTCGTACGGCCACCAGGCCCGCCGGAAGACGTTGAGGACCGAAAGGCCGACCGCGATGGCGATGCCGGGCAGCACGCCGAGCAGGGCGACCCCGACGAACGCGGCGACGCACAGCAGGAATTCGGCCCGTCGCTGCCGCCACAGCCGTACCGCGCCCGGGATGTCGGCCAGCGACAGGGACGCGGCGATGACCACGGCGGCCAGCGCGGGCTGCGGGAGGTTGCGGAACAGGCCCGGCACCAGAACCAGCATGAGCACGATCAGGACCGCACCGACCACGCCGGTGAGCTGGGTCTTCGCGCCCGTGCGCTCGGCGACCGCCGTACGGGAGCCGCTCGCGCTGACGGGGAAGCCCTGGAAGAGCCCGGCCGCCAGGTTCGCCGCCCCGACCCCCGCCATCTCCTGGTTCCCGTGCACCTCCTGCCCGGTACGGGCCGCGAACGCCGACGAGTTGGAGATGGTGTCGGCCAGTGACACCACGGCGATCCCGAGGGCGCCGGCGAACAGCGGGACCAGGTCGTCGGCCCGTACGTGGGGAAGCGTGAACGGCGGGAAGCCCTCCGGCAGCCGGCCGACCAGCCCGACGCCGTGCTCGTCGAGGTCGAGGAGCGAGGCCGCCGCGATCGCGAGGGCGACCATCACGAGCACGGCGGGCACCTTGGGCAGCAGCCGCTGCAACAGCAGGATCAGGACCAGCCCCGAGACGCCCACGGCCGCCGCCGCGGGTACCGTCGCCCCCTCGGCCAGCTTCCGCACCAGTCCGGCGCACTCGCCGAGCAGGTTGTCCGCGTCGACCTTGAACCCGAGCAGCTTCGGCAGCTGGCCGATGAGGATGGTCAGGGCCAGGCCGTTCATGTAGCCGATCATGGTCGGCTTGGAGATGAGGTCCGCGATGAAACCGAGGCGGGCCACGGAGGCCAGGATCATGATGCCGGCCACCATCAGCCCGAGCATCGAGGCCAGGGCGACCGCCCGCTCCGGGTCCCCGTCCGACGCGACGAGGGGGAGCACCGTGGCGGCGATCATCGGGCCGAGCGAGGAGTCGGGACCGAGCACCAGGATCCGGGACGGGCCGCACACCGCGTAGCCGAGGAGGCACAGGATCGTGGTGTACAGGCCGGTGATGGGCGGCAGCCCCGCGAGTTCCGCGTACGCCATGCCCTGCGGGACGAGCAGGGTGGTGAGGGCGATCCCGGCCACCACGTCCTTGGCCAGCCACTCGCGCCGGTAGCCCGTGAGCGCCTGGACCCCCGGCACGGTTCGCAGCTGTCCCCACGGCCCCCGGACGTCGTGACCGGTGGTCGTGGACCGTCCCTGCGACTGCTGGCCGTCCATCCGCCCTTCCCGACCTCGTCACGGCCCTCGACTGGTCCTCGGGCGCGGAACGCTGTGCCCTTCAAGGATCCGGCCGCCCCGCCCGCACGGCTTCACCCCGCGAGGGTGACCGGGGGGAGCCGGGAAGGACCGTCCGCACCGGTCGTGCGCGGACGGACGACCCTTCACCGTCGTGCGCGAGCCACCCGCGCAGGTCAGGCCTCCCCGCGCACCGGCCCGTACCGCGTGCCGGTCAGGTTTCCTCCCGTACCGGCCCGTGCCGCGTGCCGGTCAGGTTTCCTCGCGCACCAGCCCGTCCCGCGCCGCGGTGAGCCGGCTCGCGAGCTGGTCGACGCCGATGACGTCGAGGCCGCGCTGCCCGTCCACGGCCGCCCTGGCCGCCGAGCGGGTGGCGCTGAACACGGCCCAGGAGTCGGCCGTCCAGTCGGACCGGTCCGGGGATCCCACCGCGTCCAGGGCGGTGCGCAGGGGCATGGTGTCGACCCGGCCGTCCACGTCACCGGAGAGCGCGGTGAAGGCGTCTAGGACGATCTTCCCGGACCGCAGGGTGAGCGTCGCCGTGTGCCGGCCCTCCCGCAGGCCCCGGAGCCGGTAGGTCGCCTGGCGCTTGTCGCTGGCGACCGTCCGCGCGCCCCGGGCGAGCGGCCGTCCGTCCACGGTGACGTCGAGGACGGCACTGCCGTCGTTGCCGCCGATGACGTCGAGGCCGGTACCGGTGAACGGGACGGTCACGGACGCCCCGGCGGTGGCGCCGGTCGATGTCGACCGGTACCAGTTCATCGCGTCCCCGAGGGAGGCGTTCCGGCTCCATGTGCCGTCGTAGCCGACCCAGCCGTCCATGTTGTCGGTCAGCGCGGTGGCGTACGGCGTGTAGCCGGCGACCTTCTCCACCTTCAGGTTGTCGAAGCCGACCTTGTGGAAGTCGGAACCGAGCTTGACGCGGCCCCCGGTCACCGGCGTCGGGTCCTGGTACTCGGCCACGGCCTGGCCGTCGACGGAGACGGTGACCCGCGCACCCTTCGCCTCGACGGCGAGGCGGTAGCCGTCGGCCGGGGCGACCGTGCCGGTGCGGATCGCCGTGCCGTAGCGGTAGAAGGTCCAGTTCCCGGCCGGTCCGATCCCGATGCCGTACGCGGCGTCGGTCGCCGCCATGCCCTTCTGCTGCCGCACGCCCAAGGTGGCGAGGCCGCCCTGCGGATCGGGGAAGGAGACGTCGACCGAGGCCCTGTAGTTCTCCCAACGGAAGTCACCGACCGTGGTGTTGGGGGTGTTCCGGTTCCAGGCGCCGGTGTCCTTCATGGACTGGTCCAGGTACTGGTACAGGACGTTGTCGCCGTCGGCGTCCTTCCCGACCTCCCAGGCACCTGTCTGGTCCACCAGGTACCGCGGCTGGTTGCCCCGGGACGTGAGGTACGGCTGGGACACCGTGCGCGCGCCGTCGTCCGTGCCGACCCGGACCGGGCGCTCCTCCTCGTACCCGAAGTCGTCGGCGTACAGCACGCCGTCACGGGTGTCGTGCCGTTTGCCGGTCGCGTCGGTGTCGAGCACGGTGCGGGCCCCGGACTCCGGGAGGCGTTGCCGCGTCGCCTTGTCGTGGCTGCGGTCGAGCGTGGTGAAGGTGACGATCGAGCGCGGCTTCACCGTGTAGGTGTAGTACTTCTCGTCGTCGGGGCGGAGTTGGGCGGCCAGGTGCTTGAAGTTCGCGTCGTAGGCCTGGCCGGGGTCGGCCGCGCGGGTCTCCCAGACCTCCATGGTCGGATCGTCGCCCAGGTCCATGTTCTCGGCCTTGATGCGGTAAGTCCTCGTCCGGTCGCTGTCGTTGACGGCGATCGTCGAGAAGTCCCGCTTCTTCGGGTCGGCGAGGGTCAGGTAGCTGGGCGCGCCGTTGGAGCCGTCGACGTTCTCGGTGCCGCTCACCCCGCTGTAGCTCGCCTCGGGCACCGTGCGCCAGATGCCGGCCGTGTTGGTGGAGTTCTCCCACCCTGTCTTCGCGAACTGGGTGAAGTGCTGCATCACGTACAGCGCGGCGTCGTAGTGGATGTTCCCCGACCACGGGTCGCGGGCGCTGACCAGCTCCTTGTGGCTGTACTGGGCGCCCTCGTAGAAGGCGCCGATCGCCGGCTGGAAGATGTAGTGGGTCCGCTTGGAGTCGGCGTAGCTCTTCACCGAGCGGTTGGCGACGTCCAGCGCGCTCTGCACACCGCCGATACCCGTGCTCGCGCCCCCCGGGCCCTCGGTGTTGTGGACCCGGTAGTCCGTCCAGCCGAAGGAGCCGACGCCCTCGCTGTACCAGACCTCTTTGTCCTGCCCGTAGGTGTTCTCACCGGTCGCGAGCTTCGTGTAGGGCCGGTAGGTGGCGCTGTCCGGAGTGCCGTCGAGCCGGTCCTCGGTGGTGTAGTGGTAGCCCACCGCGTCGACCGTGCCGAAGAGTTCGGCGTCCGTGAGCATCGCCGGGCCGATGTTCTTCGTGGTGTTCTCGTCCGAGGTGACGATCTTGATGCCGTGGTACGCCTTCGCCGCAGCCTGTTGCTGACGGGGCGTCAGGCCGTAGCGCGGGTCGGCGAAGTCGGTGTCGTTCGTCAGTGCGTTCTTGTACCACTTGAGGAAGGAGATGTCCGGCTTCGTGGTCTCGTTGGTGTCGGGATCGACGTAGTCGACCATGTACCCGTACTTCTCGTACGCGTCGAGGATCGTCTCCTTGTACCACTTGTACATCTCGTCGGTGCCGGTGCCCTTGTTCCACTCGGTCTGGACCCACTGGGGCATGACCCAGCGCAGGATCGAGACCTTCAGGCCCGGGTTCACCGTCTTGGCGTCGGCGGCCAGCTGGAAACCGGGGGAGCGGGACGCGTCGGCGAGCTCGTCCGCCGTGCGCATGGTCGCCGGGTCGGAACCGGTCGAGGTGTTGGTGTCCGAACCCATCTCGATCTTCACATGGTTGATCAGCGGGTTCCGCCCGCCGAACAGCACCCGGACCAGCTGCCAGTACCGCTGCGGATGCTCGGCCTTGTAGTCCATCAGCAGATTGCTCGTGCTGTTGCAGCTGAGCAGGCCGAGGCCCTTGTAGGTGAGGCCGTTGACGTTGTCGGCGCGTACGTCGTGCCCGTCGACCACGACCTGCACGGGATCGTCCGCGGAGTGGGCCGCGGGGGCTGCCGCGGTCAGCCCTGCCGTCAGTGCCATGGTGGTCGCCGCGGCGAGCGACGCCCAGCCGAATCCTCGCTTCATACCCATTCGGGGGACCGTAGGTGGCAAGCGCTTTCTGGGTCAATCCCCTTGCGTCACTTGAGAGTTGCCGAATCCCTCGGCTCCTGGCCCGGCGTAAAACACGTGGACCGCGCGGTGGCCGCCACGGGACACTTCCCAACTCGGACCGTTACTCCCCAGACACACAGGGTTAGGATGCAGACGCCTGAGCTGGAGAAAACCGCACCGCGCAGGGGCGCGGTGCTCCTCGCACTCCGTTACTACGGACGGGAGTTGGCCCGCCTGCGCAGGCTGACCGCTCCCGCCATGCTGATGTTCGGACTGGGCAACATCGGCCTCAACTACCTCGCCCCGCTGGTCGTGGCCAAGCTGGCCGGAGACATCGCCGGCGGTGACGAACTCACCATCAGGACGGCCCTGCCGTACGTCCTGGGCTTCGCCGGTGTCCTGCTGATCGCCGAGGCGATGTGGCGGGTCGCCCTGCACTGCATGAACCGTCTCGACGCCCTCGGCATCGAGCACCTCTACATCATCGGGATGGACGAACTGTTCGCCAAGGACGCCGCGTTCTTCCACGACAACTTCGCCGGGTCGCTCACCAAGCGGGTCCTGAGCTTCGCCACCCGCTTCGAGCCCTTCGTCGACACCCTGTGCTTCCAGGTCGTGGGCAGCGTCGTACCGCTGCTGTTCGGCTCGGTGGTGCTGTGGCGTTACGAACCGCTGCTCGTCGTGGGGCTGTTGACGATGATCGTGGTGACGGCGCTGGTCGCGGCACCCCTCATCCGGCGCCGCCAGGAACTGGTCGCCGAACGCGAGGCGGCGGTCGCCCGGGTGTCCGGGCACGTCGCCGACAGCCTGATGAACATGGACACCGTGCGGGCGTTCGGCGCCGAGGAGCGGGAGGCCGCCGAGCACCGGTCGCGCGTCGCGACCTCACGCCGGCTCATGCTCAGGTCGTGGGACTACGGCAATCTGCGCATCGACACCTTCGTCGCACCGATGTCGGTGCTGACCAACGCGCTGGGTCTGCTGCTCGCGGTGACCCTGGGCGGGGGCGAGCACGGCGTGGAGGCGGTGGTGGTCGCCTTCACCTACTACTCCAACGCCACCCGGATCATGTTCGAGTTCAACCAGATCTACCGTCGGCTGGAGAGCTCGATGACGGAGGCCGCGCAGTTCACCGAGCTGCTGATGACCCCGCCGACCGTGCTCGACCCGCCGTCGCCCGAGCCGCTGGTGCCCGGGGCCGCCGACGTCCGCTTCGAGGGGGTGCACTTCCGCCACGCGGGAGCGGAGCGGCTCTTCGATGGGCTCGACCTCGTCGTGCCCGGCGGGACCAAGGTCGGCCTCGTCGGACGCTCCGGCGGCGGCAAGACCACGCTCACCCGGCTGCTGCTGCGGATGCAGGACATCGAGGGCGGCCGGATCCTGATCGGCGGCCAGGACATCAGTCGGCTGCGCCAGACCGACCTGCGCTCCCTGATGGCCTACGTCCCGCAGGATCCGGCCATGTTCCACCGCACCCTGCGCGACAACATCGCCTTCGCCCGGCCGGAGGCCACCGAGGCCGAGATCCGCCGGGCGGCCGAGGCGGCCCACGTCACGGAGTTCGCCGACGCGCTGCCGGACGGCTTCGACACGCTCGTGGGGGAGCGGGGCGTCAAACTGTCCGGTGGTCAGCGCCAGCGCGTCGCGCTCGCCCGGGCGATCCTGCGGGACGCGCCGATCCTGCTCCTCGACGAGGCGACCAGCGCGCTGGACTCGGAGAGCGAGATCCTGGTCCAGGAGGCGCTGTGGCGGCTCATGGAGGGGCGGACGGCCCTGGTGGTGGCCCACAGGCTGAGCACCGTCGCGGGCATGGACCAGCTCGTCGTCCTCGACCGCGGTCGGATCGTGGAGCAGGGCAGCCACCAGGAACTGCTCTCCCTGGACGGGCCGTACGCGAAGCTCTGGCGCCACCAGTCGGGAGGCTTCCTCGAAGACAGGCCGGTGGAGGCCGAGTTGCGCTGAACGGGGCGGTTGCGGGCAAGGAGGACAGGTTGCCGGAGGCGCCCTGAGCGGGGGGCGCCTCCCGGACCCGCGGGGGCGCGTGGGCGGGTTCCGAGCTCCGGTCAGGAGGTGTCGGTTCGACGTCCAGTTCTGCACTTTGGCGATCGCGCACCGAACGCCGATGACAGCACGCTCGTTGCGTATGAGTCGTTTTCGGCCTTTGGCCGGCGGTGTCCTGATCGGTCGCACGGCCCGGGGATCACCCCGGGGGATACCGTCCTGCAACCGCAGACTGCTGTCTTCGCAGCTCACGAGGCCCGCCATGGTGCCCGAAGCGTGTGCAGCGGCGACGACTCGACTGACTCATCTCCAAATCGTAAGCACATATTCCACACATGCCCCCTTGCGGACGGGTCTTGATGGTCTAGATTGACCTTGCTGCTCATGGTGGGACACGGGGCGACAAATAGTGATCTATTGGTCTGACGCTGCGGATACGAAGCAGAAACGTCTCGGCGTCGGGCGCGGGGTGGTCGGTTCTTGGAACCCGAGGGGGGCTTCGGGTGCGGGGAGCATCCGAGGTGTCAGTGGGTTCGGGAACAACTCGAAAGTCTGGCGGAACGTGCAAGTCTACTTTCTTCCTAGGTGAGTTCCTTTACTCGGTGTTGACCTAGGCATGCCATTCGGGGGGTGCTGCCTCCCGGCAGGAGAACAGTGCGACGTGGGGCGGGGGCCCGCGAGGAACAGTGCGGGAGGCGGGGGCCTCCCGGAGGGGGGTAGGAACGATGTCTGGCAATCAGGTCGTACCACTGGGGACCGGGGGGCTTCCGTGCCGGATGGGGGGATAGCCAGACCCTTTCCGGCGGCGCACGAGCTGACGGACAGGGCGACAGGGCAGTCGGCGAACGACTGGGAGCAGCGCTACCGCCGTACCGTGATCACCAGCGACACGGTGACCACCGCCTTCGTGGTGGCGGGGATCGGCGAGTTCTTCGGGGCCCGGGACGCGGCCAACTGGCATGAGAAATGGGGCATTCTCGCCTTCGGCACCGAACTGCTGGTGCTGGCGGCGCTCGCGGTGGGCCGGGCGTGGGCTCCGGCCGTGCTCGGCCAGGGTGCCGAGGAGTTCCGCAGGCTCGGACGTTCCCTGTTCGCGGCGACCGTCGTGCTCGCGCTCGGCGGGATCGCCCTCACCTCACGCAACATCAAGCTCTGGATCTTCGTCGCGATCCCTGCCATCGCGCTGGTCACCATGACCGCGCGCTATGTGCTCCGCCTCGGGCTGCACAAGCAGCGCAAGGAAGGGCAGTGCCTGAGACCGGTGCTCGCCGCCGGGAGCCCGGCCACCGTGAGCGACCTGATCAACCGCACCCGCAAGTTCCCGCACCTCGGATGGCGGGTGGACGGGGTGTGCACGACGGAGGGCCGCGGGTTCGACGATGACGAACTGGACGGAGTGCCGGTCGTCGGCCAGCTCACGGACGTCGCCAAGTACGTGGAGAACGACGGCTACCGGGTCGTCGCGGTCACACCGGACCCGTACTGGACTCCGGAGCGGTTGCAGCGGCTCGCCTGGAACCTCGAGGGCAGCGAGGCCGAGATGGTCGTGGCCCCGGTGCTGATGGAGGTGGCAGGACCGCGGCTGCACGTCGACGCCGTGCTCGGGATCCCGCTGCTGCGGGTCAGCATGCCGACGTTCACCGGGGGCCGCCGGGCCATCAAGGCGGTCGTCGACCGGCTGGGCTCGGCGTTCCTGCTGATCCTGTTCGCGCCGCTGATGATCCTCGTCGGACTGCTCGTGGTGGCGGACAGCCGGGGCGGGGCGTTCTACAGCCAGCGCCGGGTCGGCAAGGACGGCCGCGAGTTCACCATCCTCAAGTTCCGTACCATGGTCGCCGACGCCGACCGGGTACGTGCCCAGCTGGCCGACCGCAACGAGGGCGCGGGGCTGCTGTTCAAGATGCGCCGGGACCCGCGGGTGACCCGGGTCGGCACCGTGCTGCGCCGGTACTCGCTCGACGAACTCCCGCAGCTCTTCAACGTGCTCACGGGATCGATGTCGCTCGTCGGTCCACGCCCTCCGCTGCCGGAGGAGTCCGCCGCGTACGGCCCGGACATCCGGCGGCGACTGCTGGTCAAGCCCGGCCTCACCGGCCTGTGGCAGATCAGCGGACGCAGCGACCTGCCATGGGAGGAGGCCGTCCGCCTCGACCTGCGGTACGTGGAGGACTGGTCGCTCGCCCTGGACGCGGTGATCTTGTGGAAGACGCTGCGCGCGGTGCTCTACGGCCAGGGGGCCTACTGATGTGCGGGGGGCGCCGTCCGCGGGGCGGGCAGACAGCAGGCCACAAGGGCCTGCCTGGGGGGAGGAACGGGTCATGAGAATCAGCGTGTTCGGGCTCGGCTACGTGGGCTGCGTGTCGGCCGCGTGCCTGGCCCACATGGGGCACGAGGTCATCGGCGTGGACGTCAACCAGGTGAAGGTCGACCTGGTCAACGACGGCAAGGCCCCGGTGGTCGAGGAGCGGATCGGCGAACTCACCGAGGAGGTCGTGCGGACCGGGGCGCTGCGTGCCACCACCGACGTCCGTGAGGCCATCATGGGCAGCGAGGTGTCGCTGATCTGCGTCGGAACCCCGTCGGAGCCCAACGGCAGCCTGTGCACCACCTACCTGGAGCGGGTCACGGAGGAGATCGGCGCCGCGCTCGCCGAGCGGGGCGGTCGGCACACCGTGGTGTTCCGCAGCACCATGCTCCCGGGCACCTGCCTGAACCTCCTGGTGCCGATCCTGGAGAAGAACATCGGCGGCACCGCAGGCGTGGACGTCGGGGTCGCGGTCAACCCGGAGTTCCTGCGTGAGGGCACCAGCGTGCGGGACTTCTTCGACCCGCCCAAGACGGTCATCGGCGAACTCGACCCGGCCAGCGGCGACGTGGTGGCGGCGCTCTACGAGAGCCTGCCCGGCGAGGTGTTCCGGGTGCCGATCCCGACGGCCGAGGCGATCAAGTACGCGGACAACGCGTTCCACGGTCTGAAGATCGGCTTCGCGAACGAGCTGGGCGCGGTGTGCCAGGCGCTCGGCGTGGACTCGCATCAGGTCATCGACGTGTTCCTGGCCGACCGCAAGCTGAACATCAGCCCCGCCTACCTGCGGCCCGGCTTCGCCTTCGGCGGCTCCTGCCTGCCCAAGGACCTGCGCAGCCTGGTCCACGCGGCACAGCGCGCCGACGTCTCGGTGCCGATCCTGTCCCACGTGCTGCCCTCCAACTCCGACCACCTCCAGCGAGCGGTGGACCTGGTGGAGCGCACCGGCAAGCGCCGGGTGGGAATGTTCGGGCTGTCCTTCAAGCCCGGCACCGACGACCTCCGCGAGAGCCCGCTCGTCGAGCTGGCGGAGCGACTCCACGGCAAGGGGTACGACCTGCGGATCCACGACGCCAACGTGAGCCTGTCCCGGCTGATGGGCGCCAACCGCGAGTACATCGAGACCCGGCTGCCGCACCTCGCGCAGCTCCTCGCGGACTCCGTCGAGGAGGTGCTCGACCACGCCGAGGTGTGTCTGGTCGGGACCAAGGACCCGGCCGTTCTCGCGGCCCTGCCGCACGGCGGCGATCAGATGATCGTCGACCTCATCCGCCTTCCCGACGCCGAGACGCGCCGGACCGAACCGGGATACATGGGCCTTGCTTGGTAACGAAGTCAGCGGCGACGGCAAAGGCCGGCGCGCGCTGATCCTGGTGGAGAACCTGTCGGTGCCGTTCGACCGGCGGGTGTGGCAGGAGTGCACGACGCTGCGCGACGCGGGCTGGGAAGTCCACGTCATCTGCCCGCAGGGGGAGAAGCGGGACACGGAGCCGGAGGCGGTGATCGACGGGGTGCGCATCCACCGGTACCCGTTGCGCGCCGCCACCGGAGGACCGTCCGGCTACCTCAAGGAGTACGGCTCCGCGCTCTGGCACACGGCCCGACTGGCCCGCAAGGTCGGACCCGTTCACGTGGTGCACGCCTGCAACCCGCCCGACCTGCTGTTCCTGTCGGCCCGTTGGCTGCGGCGGCGCGGCGCACGGTTCGTCTTCGACCAGCACGACCTGGTGCCCGAGCTGTACCTCTCCCGTTTCGACCGTGGCAAGGACCTGCTCTACCGCGCCGTGTGCGCCGTGGAACGGCGGACCTACCGGGCCGCCGACGTGGTGCTCGCCACCAACGAGAGCTACAAGGACGTCGCCGTCAGCCGTGGCGGCAAGCGGCCCGAGGACGTCTTCGTGGTGCGCAGCGCGCCCCAGATCGAGCGGTTCCAGCCGGTGCCGCCCGAGCCGGAGCTGAAGCGCGGCAAGCCCCATCTGCTGTGCTACCTGGGCGTCATGGGCCCGCAGGACGGCGTCGACTACGCCCTGCGCGCCCTCGCGAAGCTGCGCGACGAGTTCGGGCGGACCGACTGGCACGCGGTGTTCGTCGGCTCCGGCGACGCCTTCGACGCGATGGTGGACCTGTCCCGGCAGCTCGGGCTCACCGACCAGGTGCAGTTCACCGGGCGCATCCCGGACGCCGACCTGGTGCGCTACCTGTCCACGGCGGACGTGTGCCTGTCTCCCGACCCGCGCAACCCGCTCAACGACGTGTCGACGATGAACAAGGTCCTGGAGTACATGGCGATGGGCCGGCCGATCGTCTCCTTCGACCTGAAGGAGGCGCGCGTCTCCGCCGGTGACGCCGCCGTCTACGCGCCCGCCAACGACGAGGCCCGGTTCGCCGAGCTCATCACGGTGCTGCTGGACGACCCGGACCAGCGGGCCCGCATGGGCAAGACCGGCCAGGAGCGGATCGGCGGGCAGCTTTCCTGGCGCAACTCCCAGGCGTCACTGCTCGCCGCCTATGCCGCCGCCTGCCGGGACCGCGAGGTTCCGGCGAGCGGTTCGGTGCGCACGAGGAAGAAGAGGCAGCGCAGTTGAACGAAGACACCATCCGCCTTGTCACGATCGGGCGGATACTCCGGCGGCGGTGGCGGCTCCTGGTCGTCCTCGCCGCGGTGGGCGCCCTGTTCGGTTACGGCACCTCGGTGCTGGTGTTCCCGCCGAGATACACCGCCTCGGCGCCCGTACTGCTGCCAGGGGTCTGGGAGGAGCGGGAACTGCTCACCCAGGTGGACATCGCCACGAGCCTGACCGTGGTCGACCGTACGGCCGACGCTCTGCACTGGTCCGACGTCAGCAGCTCCGAGCTGCGGCACGACGTGAGTGCCTCGGCGGGCGACGGGAACATCATCACCATCTCCGGCAAGGCCGACACCCCGGAGCGCGCACAGCAGCTCGCCGACGGGGTGGCCCAGCAGTTCGTGCAGTTCGCCGCGCAGGTCGCGGGCAGCGGCACCGACTCCTCGGTGGCCTCCCAGACCGAGGCGCTGCGCAAGCAGGTGGCGGAGACCAACCGGCGCATCTCCGACCTGGCCGACGCGGCCGATCCGGGACAGACCGTGGAGAGCGTGCAGTCCCGCACGGCGCTCGAGAACCTCCGCACCTCGCTGGAGGCGGCCATGAAGAAGCTCGAGGAGGCCGACCCTTCGGCCACCAAGGCGGGCATGGTCGTCATGGGCCAGGCCGCGCTGCCCACCGGCGAGGCACCGCCGACGAGGATCCAGCTCATCGTCGGCGGGGCGCTGCTGTTCTTCCTGCTCGCGGTCGCCGGCCATCTCGTCGCCGCACGGATGAACCGCCGGCTGCGCACCGAACCCGCGATCGCCGCGGCCCTGGGCTCGACACCGCTCGGCGCCGTGGACGTGCCCGGTGACTGGCCCGCGCACCGGCCGAAGGGCTCGGGCCGGGGAGCCCGGATCAGCCGGCTCCTCGGCGCCGACACCCGCTGGGACGAACCAGCCCCGCAGAAGTCGGGCGACGAGGCCGGCCGACGGCTCCGCTACCGGCGGGTGTGCACCCGTCTCCGGGAACAGCTGCCGGCTCCCCGGCGGCTGCTGGTCGTCGTACCGGACGGCGACGAGATCGCCCGCCGGGCCGCGGGGCAGCTCCTCGCCGAGGCCAGGAACGATCCCCAACTGCGTGTGGTGGAGGTGTCGGTGGACCGGCCGATCGTGCCGGACCGAGGAACGGAGAACGGTGCCGTGGTGGTGCTCAGCGCGAACAGCTGGACCGCGGAGGAACTCGCCGGCATCGCCGAGGCGTGCGCGGAGGGCCGGCACGACGTCGTCGGTGTCGTCGTCGCAGGCCCGGTCCAGTCCGGATCCACGCGTGCCACCGCCGACCTGCCGGACGACGCCACGCTGACCTTCGCCGTTCCCGGCCGCGCGACGGGAGGCCGGGCGTGACCACGAACACCACTTCACCCGAGCCGGCTCCCACCCCGCTCCTGGACGTCCAGGCCCTGGTGGTCGCGGTGCGCAGGCGCCGTCGCCTGTGGTGCGCCATGGCGGTCCTGGGCTTCCTGGCCGGCCTCGCGGTCGCGGTCCTGCTGCCGCCGGCGCCGAGCGCGACGACCAAGGTGCTGGTCGCCCACGCGGACGACCAGCCGAACGACACCGGAACACTGATCCGCACCGACGTCGCGCTGCTCCAGACCACGCGTATCGCCGACACGGCCCTGAAGGCCCTCAAGTCCCCGGAGAAGCCCGAGGACTTCATGAAGGACTACCGGGGCACCGGCCTGACCAACAACCTGCTCCAGATCGACGTCACCGGCGACGACGACGCGCAGGCGGTGGCCCGGGCCAAGGCGCTCGCCGACGCCTTCGTCGCGGACCACGTGCAGCGGATGAAGG
Organism: Streptomyces sp. NRRL B-3229; assembly: GCF_000719505.1. NCBI lineage: Bacteria > Bacillati > Actinomycetota > Actinomycetes > Kitasatosporales > Streptomycetaceae > Streptomyces > Streptomyces sp. NRRL B-3229. Next base: position 362,927 of record NZ_JOGP01000003.1, read on the forward strand.
CCACCGCGCAGGCCGAGTCCAAGGCCCTGCTCGACCAGCGCGACCGTACCCGCGACGACCTCGCGTCGGTCAACAAGCAGATCAACGAGCGGGCCACGACCGGAGACACCACGGGGGCGGCGAGCCTCGAATCGCTCTACGCCCGCCGGGCCGAACTCAACTCGCGGATCGCCGACTTCGACCAGCGCGCCGCCGACGCCCGCACCGGCACCCCCGCGGTCGTCGCCGGCACCCAGATCGTGGACGACCCGAGCCCGGTACGGCACTCGCTGCCCAAGGCCGCCGCCACCGACGCCGGGATCGGACTCGTTCTCGGGCTCTTCCTCGGGCTCGCGCTGGCCGCGGTCGGCGTGGTGGTCGCGGACCGCCCCGTACTGCGCCGGGACATCGCCGCGAACCTGGGCGCCTCGGTCATCTCGGAGCTGCCCCGCAGGTCGGGCAGGCCGTGGCAGCGCCGACGCACCCGGCTGGCCCGCGAACGGCTCACCACCTCCCTGGCCCGCACCGCACGCGGCGCCGCGGAACCCCTGTCCCTGCTGGAACTGGGCTGCGCGCGCGACACGGGCGCGATCGCCCTGGACGTCGCCAGGGCACTGGCGGCCGACGGGCCGGTGGCCGTCGTCGACGGTCTGCCGGGCTCGGAGCTCTCCCGCCGCCGCTCCAGGCCGGGCGACCCGACCGTGGTCACCGGCCACCAGGCCGCGGGGGTGCCGGACCACGGCCGCCTGCTGGGCGTCGGCTCGGTCGCACCCGGCACCGCCTGGACCGACCTCCAGTACCTCGGCACCCAGACCGTGCTCGTCGTACGGGCCGGTCACGGCAGCGCGGCTTGGCTGCACACCGTGGCACGGCAGCTCGCGGACCAGCGCATCGCGGTGGTCGGCGTGGTGCTGATCGACCCCGATCCGCGGGACCGCACCGACGGCACCCTCTGGGACGGGCTGCACATCGCGCTGCGGGGCCACAGCGAGCGCACCGCCCGGCAGAACGGGACAGGCCAGGTGAAGACGGAACGACAGCCGATGTGGGCCGCACGCGTCCCGGACAGCGACCAGGAGGTGCGGTAGGGCATGTGTGGCATCGCAGGGACCTATCTATGGCCCGACGGCAAGACCGTCACCGACCGGCTCACCGAGACGCTCGCCCACCGCGGTCCGGACGGGGCGGGCCGCTACGGCCACCCCGTCGGTGACGGCGAGGTGCAGCTCGGGCACCGCCGGCTGTCCATCATCGACCTGTCCGAGACCGGCGCGCAGCCGATGGCCAAGGACAGCCTCGTCCTGACGTACAACGGCGAGCTGTACAACGCGCCCGAACTGCGGACCGAGCTGGAGGCCGCCGGGGTGCGCTTCCGCGGCACCTCCGACACCGAGGTGCTGCTCGAGGCCTGGCGGCGCTGGGGCACGGACTGCCTGCCCCGGCTGCGCGGCATGTTCGCGTTCGGCGTCTTCGACGAGCGCACCGGCGAACTGGTCCTCGTCCGGGACCAGTTGGGCATCAAGCCGCTGTTCCTGCTCCGGCGCGACGGCGGTCTGGCCTTCGCCTCCGAGCTCAAGGCGCTCGCCGCCGCGACCGGTGGATCACTGGAGGTGGACCACGCGGCGCTGGTGGCCTCGCTCCTCTACTACTGGGTGCCGGACTCACGGTGCGCCTTCCGCGAGGCGGAGAAACTGCCGCCGGGCAGCTGGCTGCGGATCCGGCCCGACGGCCAGGTGCAGCGCGGCCGGTTCTGGAACCTGAAGGACGTCGCCGCCGAGGGCCAGGCACGGGCCCGGGCCGGTGAACGGCCGGACCTGGCCGCCATCGTCGAGGAGTCGACCCGCAAGCACCTGCTCGCCGACGTCCCCGTGGCCACCTTCCTGTCCGGCGGCCTCGACTCGAGCTGGCTGACCGCCCTCGCGGCCCGCCACCAGCCGGGAATCTCCGCCTACACGATCGGGTTCCGCGCCGAGGACGCCCGGTTCGAGGCCATGCCCGACGACCTGCGCTACGCCCGGCAGGTGGCCGAGCAGTTCGGCGTCGAGCTGAACGAGATCGAGATCGCCCCGAACGTGCTCGACCTGCTGCCGCAGATGACGTATTCCCTGGACGAGCCCATCGGCGACCCCGCGGCGATCAACACCTTCCTGATCTGCCAGGCGGCCCGGGAGGCCGGGGTCAAGGTGATGCTCTCCGGCATGGGCGCCGACGAGCTGTTCGCCGGGTACCGCAAGCACCTGGCCAACCTGCTCGCGCTGCGCTACCAACGCGTGCCGGGGCCGGTGCGGCGCGGGGTGTCCGGGGTCGTGGACCGGCTGCCGGTCGCCACGTCCCGCCGGGGCCTGAGGTCGGTGCGCTTCGCGAAGCGGTTCCTGTCCTTCGCCGACCTGCCGGAGGAGACCGCGTTCCGGCGCAGCTACACCATGTACGACCAGGACGAGCTGCTCGCCCTGGTCGATCCGGACCTGGCCGGGACGGTCGACGACGTGCTGACCGAGCATGCCGACACCTACGAGGACAACGCCCTCGACGACTTCGTCAACCGCATGTGCCTGGCGGACGCCCGGATGTTCCTGCCGGGCCTCAACCTCACCTACACGGACCGCTCCAGCATGGCCGCGTCGACCGAGGTGCGGGTGCCGTACGTGGACGTCGAGGTGGTCAGGGCGGCGTTCGCCGTGCCCGGTGACCGCAAGATCGTCAAACGGCAGGGCAAGGCGGTCCTCAAGGAGGCGGCCACCTCGATCCTGCCCCGGGAGATCGTCTACCGGCCCAAGGGCCTGTTCAGCGCCCCGCTGCGGGCCTGGATGAGCCGGGACCTGGCACCGCTGGTGCGCGAGGTGGTCAACGACGGCGAGCTCGTGCGGTCCGGCTTCCTGCGCCGTGACGCGCTGAACCGGATGGTCGCCGTGGACGCCGCCGGACAGCAGGACTTCTCCAAGCATCTGTGGCATGTGCTGACCCTCGAGTACTGGTACCGCGACGCGACCTCCCGCTCCGACCAGAGCACTCGGCAAACGGCTTAGGAATCAGGGGACTTCGGTGAAACAGGTTGTACAGAACTACAAGAGCGGCGAGCTGGCGGTGCTCGACGTGCCGGTGCCCGGGTGCAAGCCGGGCGGTGTGCTGGTCCGCACCGTCTACTCGCTGATCTCCACCGGCACCGAGATGATGAAGGTGTCCGAGGCCGGCATGTCGATGCTGGGCAAGGCCCGCTCCCGCCCCGACCAGGTCGCCAAGGTCATGCAGAGCGTGGCCACCAACGGGGTGCCCGCCACGTACCGCAAGGTGATGGGCAAGCTGGACTCCTACACGCCGCTGGGTTACTCCCTGTGCGGTGTGGTCGAGCAGGTCGGTGCCGGCATCGACGACGTGAAGGTCGGCGACCTGGTGGCCTGCGCCGGGAACGAGCACGCGCTGCACGCCGAGCTCAACTGGGTCCCGAAGAACCTCTACGTCCCCGTGCCGGACGGCCTCGCACCGCAGCACGCGGCCTTCGGCACCGTCGGGTCCATCGCCATGCAGGGCGTCCGCCAGGGCGAGCCGCAGCTCGGCGAGGTCGCCCTGGTCATCGGCCTCGGGCTGATCGGCCAGCTGGTGGTGCAGCTCCTGGCCGCCTCCGGCGTCCGCGTCGTCGGCGCCGACCCCGACCCCGCGCGCTGCGAGCTGGCCGAGCGCCTGGGCGCCGCGGCCTGCGGCGACCCCGGCTCGACCGCCGTGGAGAACGCCGTCGCCGAACTCACCGACGGACATGGCGTGGACCAGGTGTACCTGGCCGCCGGCGGCGGCAGCAACCAGCCCGTCGAACTGGCCGCCAAGCTGGCCCGGGACCGCGGCCGGGTCGTCGACATCGGCAAGTGCCGCCTCGACCTGCCGTGGAACGCGTACTACGAGAAGGAACTCGACGTCCGCTTCTCCCGCTCTTACGGCCCCGGGCGCTACGACCCGTCGTACGAGCTGGAGGGGCGCGACTACCCGATCGGCTACGTCCGCTGGACCGAGCGCCGCAACCTGGCCTGCTTCCTCGACCTCGCCGCCCGCGGCAAGGTCGACGTGGAGCCCCTCATCTCCCACGTCGCCGACTTCGACGACGCCGTGGAGACCTACCGGCGCCTGAAGGACGGCGAGTTGAAGGCCGTCACCGCGCTGTTCCGGTACCCCGAGCAGGCGGGGGAGACGGCGGAGGCGAAGGCTCCGGCGGTCGCCGTGCCCGCGGTACAGGTCAAGGCAGGCCCGGCCCGGGCCGCCAAGACGCCGGTGAAGCTGGCGTTCGTCGGCGCGGGCAACTACGCGACGTCGATGCTGCTGCCGCACCTCGCCCAGCGCGAGGGCGTCGAGCTGTCGACCGTCGTCACCACGACCTCGCTGTCCGGGGCCAATGCGCAGCGCAAGTTCGGCTTCGCCAAGGCCACCACCGACCTCGACGCCGTGCTCGGCGACGAGTCCGTCGACGCGGTGTTCGTGGTGACACGGCACAGCTCGCACGCCGACCTGACCCGGCAGGCCCTGCTGGCCGGCAAGACCGTGTTCGTGGAGAAGCCCCTGGCCCTCACCGAGGACGAGCTGTCCGGAGTGCTCGCGGCGGTCGAGGAGTCCGGCAACGACCGGCTCCAGGTGGGCTTCAACCGCCGGTTCGCGCCGCTGCTCCAGGAGGCCAGGAACCACTTCGGCGCCCGGAGCGGTCCCGCACACCTGCGCTACCTCGTCAACGCGGGCCGCCTCGCGCACGGCAGCTGGTACCTCCAGCAGGGCTCCGAGGGCTCGCGGTTCGTGGGCGAGGGCGGACACTTCATCGACACGGCGAGCTGGCTGCTCGACGCGGACCCGGTCTCGGTGTACGCGACCGCCACGTCCGGCAACGAGGACCTCCAGGTCGTGCTGCGCTACCCGGACGGTTCCACCGCCACCATCAGCTATGTCACCACCGGCCCGTCCGGCTTCCCCAAGGAGACGCTGGACCTGGTCGCCGACGGCCGCGCCCTGCGCCTCGACGACTTCGTACGGGCCTCGGTGTACGGCCGCAAGAAGTGGGTCAGTTCGCGGCTGCCCAAGGCGCGGGACAAGGGCCAGAACGCCGAACTGGCGGCGTTCATCAAGGCGGTGCGCACCGGCGGGCCGATGCCGGTGCCGCTTCAGTCCCTGGTCGCCACCACGGCGGCCACCCTCGCCGTGCAGGCCGGCCTGGCCGGTGGCGTGCCGGTGACGTTGGCGAGGCCGTGATGACGATGAGCGTGGGCTGGTACCTCCGGAGGCTGTCCCGGATGGGACCGCAGGAGGTCGCGGGCCGGGTGGGCGACACCCTGCGCAGACGGCGCTGGCGTGCGACGCCGCCCGACTGCCCGAGCGTCACCGGTGCCCGGTTCACCGCGGTGCTGCCCGCCGGCACGATCGCCGCCGTACCCCCGGACGCCGCCAAGCGTCTGGTCGCCGAGGCGGACCTGCTCATGGACGGACACGCCGAGTTCTTCGGCGTGGTCCGCGACGACCTGACCGACCCGGACTGGTGGTTCGACCCGAAGACCGGGCGCCGGGCCCCCGAGGGCTACGCCTTCGACGTGCCGTACCGCAGCGAGGACGCGGTCGGGGACATCAAGCAGATCTGGGAGCCGTCCCGGCACCAGTACCTCACCCAGCTCGCGGCCGCCTACGCGCTCACCGGCGACGAGCGGTACGCCGAGCGCGTGGCCGAGCACCTGCGGTCGTGGTGGGAGGCCAACCCCCCGCTGCGCGGCGTCCACTGGCTCAGCGGCATCGAACTGGGCATCCGGCTGCTGTCCTGGGTGTGGGTCCGCCGACTCCTCGACGGCTGGCCGGGCGCGGCCGAGCTGTTCGAGGACAACCCGGTGGCGCGCAACCAGATCTGGCACCACCAGCGCTGGCTCGCCGCGTTCCCCAGCCGGGGCTCCTCGGCGAACAACCACGTCATCGCCGAGGACGCCGGCCAGTTCGCCGCGGCCTGCGCGTTCGACTGGTTCCCCGAGTCGGCACGCTGGCGGGCCGGCGCGTTGCGCTCGCTGGAGCGGCAGCTGCGTGCCAACACCTATCCCTCCGGCCTCAACCGCGAGCTGGCCACCGAGTACCACGGTCTGGTCCTGGAGCTCGGCCTGGCCGCGCTGGCCGAGGCGGACGCCGCCGCGGTGCCGGTCCCCGCGACCGTCCGCCTGGTGCTGCTGCGCATGACGGACGCGCTCGCGGCCGTCGTGGACAACCGGCTGCGGCCGCCCCGTCAGGGGGACGCGGACGACGGGCACGGTCTGATCGTGGACGGCGCGGGCACCGACCGCTGGGCCTCCCTCCTTGCCACCGGGGACGCCGTGTTCGGCCGCCTCGACTGGTGGCCGACGGTGACCGGCACCGACGTGCGCACCCCACTGCTGGCCGCGCTCATCAAGCCCGCAGAACCCTCCGTGACCCGCCCCGCGAGCCGTCCCACCCACTTCGCCGACGCCGGCATGACGATCCTGCGTGGCCCGGAGGAGATCTGGGTCCGCTGCGACGGCGGTCCGCACGGCTTCCTGTCCATCGCGGCGCACGCCCACGCGGACGCGCTGTCGGTGGAGGTCCGGCACGACGGTGTCGACGTGCTCGCCGACCCGGGGACGTACTGCTACCACGGGCAGCCCGAGTGGCGGCAGTACTTCCGCTCGACCCTCGGCCACAACACCCTCCAGCTGGACGGCGCCGACCAGTCCGTCTCCGGCGGCCCGTTCCTGTGGACCCGGCATGCGCAGAGCCGGGTCCTGACGGCGGAAGGGGCCCGCTGGAGCGCCGAACACGACGGCTACCAGGGCACCGTGCACCGCCGGCAGGTGGAACTGACCGCCGACGAGCAGGAGTTGCGGATCGTGGACGAGGTGCGCGGCCCGCGCCGGGAGGCACGCCTGGCGTTCCACCTCGGCCCGGCGATCACCGCCGAGCTGGCCGGGAACCAGGCCCGGCTCACCTGGACCCGCGACGGCGAGGACCGCTCCGCCGTGCTCGACCTGCCCGCGCAGCTGTCCTGGCAGGCCCACCGCGGCGAGACCGAGCCGCCGCTGGGCTGGTACTCCGCCGGATTCGGGCGCAAGGAACCCGCCACCACCCTGATCGGCACCGGCACCACCGACGGCACGGAGGGTTTCACCACCGTGCTCAGGTTCCGCGGTTAGGGGGGGGGCACGTGGAGATCAGGAGGCGGCTCTGGGCGTGGGCGGCGGCACCGCTGACGCTGGCCCTGCTGGCGAGCGGCTGTGACGGCGGCACGCAGGAAGCCGACGCGAAGCCCGCCGCCGTGCCGACGACGTCCGGAGCCCGGTCCGAGTCCCCGGCCCGGGTGTGCGCCCACCCCGGGGCCGGACCGGCCAAGCCACCGGCGGGCGCGGTGACCGTCGACCCCGCCAAGGTCGGCGACCTCGCGGCCAAGACCCGCAGCAACCCCCCGAACACGACGTTCTGGCTCCGGCCGGGCACGCACCGGCTCGACCCGGACCGCTACGCCCAGGTCGTCCCCAAGAAGGGGGACCGCTACCTCGGTGCGCCGGGCGCGGTGCTCGACGGCAGGGGGAAGAACCAGTACGCGTTCAGCGGCAGCGCCCCCGACGTCACCATCCGCTCCCTCACCGTGCAGGGATTCGTGGCGCCGATGGACGAGGGCGTGGTCAACCACGACTCGGCCGACGGCTGGGTCATCGAGGACGCGACGATCCAGCACAACTCCGGTGCCGGACTGATGGCCGGTGCCCGCCAGCAGGTCCGCGACAGCTGCCTGCGCGACAACGGCCAGTACGGCATGAACGCCTACAAGGGCAACGGCCGTATCACCGGCCTTGTGGTCGAGGGCAACGAGATCGTGGGCAACAACACCGGTGACTGGGAGCGGCGCAAGCCGGGCTGCGGCTGCACCGGGGGCATCAAGTTCTGGGCCGTCGACGGCGCCGACGTGCGCGGGAACTGGGTGCACGACAACCGGGGGACCGGGTTGTGGGCGGACACCAACGACAACGACTTCCTCATCGAGAACAACGTGATCGAGGCCAACGACGGTGCCGCGCTCATCTACGAGATCAGCTACAACGCGGTCATCCGCAACAACACGATCCGGCGGAACAACTGGGTCGAGGGCCGCAAGGCGGCCGACAAGGGCGACAGCTTCCCCTTCGCGACGATCTACCTGTCCGAGTCGGGCGGCGAACCCCGGGTCAGGGCCCGCACCGACAAGATCGAGATCTACCGGAACCTGCTGGAGGACAACTGGTCCGGCATCACCCTGTGGGAGAACGCCGACCGGTTCTGCAACAGCCCGGCCAACACCTCCTCCGGTGACTGCACGTTGCTGGTGAAGAAGACGAGCAGCTGCAAGAAGCCGGCGATCGACAAGGAACCGCTCCGCTCCGACTGCCGGTGGAAGACCCAGCGGGTGGACATCCACGACAACCGCTTCGTGCTGGACACCTCCGTCGTCAAGTGCACGACGAAGTGCGACCGGATGGCGGTGCTGTCCAACTACGGCACCTACCCGGACTGGTCGCCGTACAAGGGCGAGGCCGTGGCCGACGCGATCACCACCGGCCAGCACAACCGCTGGCACGACAACGTCTACGTCGGCCCCTGGCACTTCGTCGCCCACGACCCGGCCGAGGTGCTCGACTTCATGCAGTGGCAGAGCGTGCCGTACCGGCAGGACACGGGCAGCACCCTCGCCACCGACCCTAAGGCGGGTGACTGAGATGGAGACGGAGCGCACACCGAAGATCGTCGGGGTGATCTGGGGGCTGCTGGTCCTCAACACCCTCGGCTCCGCCGGGGCGGTGACCATCGTCCCGCTGCCCCGCTCCCTCATCCAGATGGTCACCATGGGCTCGCTGGTCGCCGCGTTCACCCTGGCTCTCGTGATCAACGCCCGGCTGCGGGTCCGGCCCAACGCGTACGTGTTCCTGCTGACCCTGCTGCTGGTGTCGAGCGTGATCTCCAGCGCCCACCTGGAGTCCGGGTTCGGCGCGTTGTTCCGCTGCTTCCGGCTGACCCTCTTCGTCGGCACGCTGTGGCTGCTCAGCCGCTGGTGGGACGGCAGCCTGACGTTCGTACGGCACCACATCCGGATGTACTTCGCGGTGCTCGGGTCGGTGGCCCTCGGCCTTGCCATCTCCCCGGGCGCGGCCCTGCCCGACCTCTACGGCGGACGGCTGGTCGGCGCGCTGTGGCCGCTCACCCCGCCGCAGATCGGCCAGTACGCGGCGGTGATCATCGGGCTCACCGCGCTGCTCCTGCTGGGGCGCCGGATCGACCGGACCAGCGCGGTGGTGGTCATCGTGCCCTCCCTCGTGCTGCTCGCGCTGACCCACACCCGCACGGCCACGCTCGGCCTGCTGCTCGGACTGGTGCTGGCGATCGGCTCGCTCCTGATGACCAGCGCCGCGGCCCGCCGTTTCTTCACCTGGGCGGTGGCGATCTCCGCGGTGGCCGCGGTGGGGTTCGCCGGCGCGCTCCAGGCGTGGTTCCTGCGCGGACAGAGCAAGGACAACTTCTCCAGCCTCACCGGTCGCGCCAAGGTCTGGGACGCCCTGCTGGCCGCGCCCCGCACCACCGGGGAGAAGTGGTTCGGCGTGGGTCTGGGCGACAAGTCGTTCGGCGGCCTGCCGATCGACAACAGCTGGCTGGCCGTCTACAACGAGCAGGGACTGATCGGCGTCGGCCTCGTCGCGGCGTTCATCGTCGTGCTGGGCGCCGTCGCGCTGCTGAGGCCGCCGTCGCTCCAGCGGGCCTGCGCGATCTTCCTGATCAGCTACTGCGCGATCGCCTCGTACACCGAGGCGGGCCTCGGCGACGCCTCGCCCTATCTGCTCCATCTGGCCCTGGCCGTCTCGCTGTTGGCGGCACCTGCCGAGGCCCCCGCCCTGGGGGCGCCCGCCGTCCCCCGCCCCCGTGTCCCGCGCTGGGCCCAGAGATCGGAGGTGAGGTGAGCATGCACGTCCTCGTGGTGCACAACCGCTACGCCTCGGCGCAGCCGAGCGGCGAGAACAAGGTCGTCGACCAGGAGGTGGAGCTGCTGCGTTCGGGCGGCCACCGGGTCGAGCTGTTCGAGCGACGCAGCGACGACATCGGCTCCATGTCCCTCCTCTCCAAGGTCGCGGTGCCCCTGCGGGTGCCGTGGAACGCGGCGGTCCGCAGCGAACTCGCCGACCGGCTGCGCACCGAGCGGCCGGACGTCGTCCACGTCCACAACGTCTTCCCGCTGCTGTCGCCCGCGGTCCTCGCCGCCTGCGCCGACGCCGGGGTGCCCGCCGTGGCGACCCTGCACAACTACACGCAGGTCTGCCCGCCCGGCACCCTCCAGCGGGACGGCCGGCCGTGCACCGAGTGCGTCGGCTCGACGCCGCTGCCCGCCGTCCGCCACGGCTGCTACCGGGGCTCCCGTCTCGCGACCGTGCCGCTCGCGGTCAGCCTGTCGGCCAACCGGCGGCGCTGGTGGTCCGGCGTGGAGCGCTTCCTGTGCATCTCCGCGGCGCAGCGGGACGTCCTGGTGAACGCCGGGATGCCGGCCGAGCGGCTGGCGGTGAAGCACAACTTCGTTCCGGACCCGGACGCGCGCCGCACGGGCACCGGCGAGCATCTGCTGTACCTCGGCCGGCTCGCGGAGGCCAAGGGCGTACGGCTGCTCATGGCCGCGTGGGACGAGATCGCGGCGGGCGGCGGAGTGGGAGTACCGCTCGTGATCGCCGGCACCGGATCACTGGAGGCGGAGGTCAGCGCCTGGGCGGCGGGCCGGGACGACGTGCGCTGGGTCGGCCTGCTGGACACGGCGGAGTGCCAGAAGGCCATCGCCCGCTCGGTGGCCGTGGTGGCGCCCTCGACGTGGCTGGAGGCGTTCGGCCTGGTGGTCGTCGAGGCGATGGCGGCCGGGGTCCCGGTCGTCGCCGCCGGCCACGGCGCCTTCGTCGAACTCGTCGACGACGGGGTGACCGGGCTGCTGCACCGGCCGGGCGAGTCCGCCTCGCTCGCGTCCCGCATACGCCGGATCGCGGCCGAACCGGACCGCAACCGGGAGATGGGCGAGGCGGCCCGGCGCCGCTACGAACAGGGTTTCAGCCCGGCGGTCGGTCTCGACCGCCTGGTGGAGGAGTACCGCACCGCGATCGCGGGCCGGTCAGCACTGACTCGCGACGGGGACACCCGCGCGAGCTGGGGGGATGGGAACAACAGATGACACGATGCCGACTGTGCGGCTCGGAGGCGATGGCGAGCGTCGTCGACCTCGGGGCGACGCCACCTTGCGAGAGCTTCCTGGCCGCGGACCAACTCGACCAGCCGGAGCCCGCCTACCCGCTGCACCTCCAGGTGTGCACCGACTGCTGGCTCGCGCAGATCCCGCCGCTGATCACACCGGAGGAGACCTTCAAGGAGTACGCGTACTTCTCGTCGTTCTCGACCTCCTGGGTGGAGCACGCGCGGACCTTCGTCGCCGGTGCCGTCGAGCGGGCGGGACTCGACCCCTCCGAGGCCTTCGTGGTCGAGGTCGCGAGCAACGACGGATACCTGCTGAAGCACGTGGTGGACCGGGGGATCCGCTGCCTGGGCATCGAGCCGTCGGTCAACGTCGGCGCGGCGGCACGGGACAAGGGCGTACCCACGCTCACCGAGTTCCTCAGCCCGGAGACCGGCGCGGCCGTCCGCGCCGAGCACGGCCCGGCGAACCTCGTCGTGGCCAACAACGTGTACGCGCACATCCCCGACGTGATCGGCTTCACCCAGGGCCTGCGCGCCCTGGTCGCCGACGACGGCTGGGTCTCCATCGAGGTGCAGCACCTGCTGACCCTGATCGAGGACAACCAGTACGACACGATCTACCACGAGCACTTCCAGTACTACACGGTCGCGTCCGCGATCCGGGCCCTCGCCAGCGGCGGACTCGCCCTCGTGGACGTGGAGCTGCTGCCCACGCACGGCGGCTCCATCCGGCTGTGGGCCCGCCCCGCCGAGGCGGCCGGCGAACCGAGCGAGCGGGTGGCCGACGTGCTGGCCCGCGAGAAGGCCGCCGGGCTCCAGGAGCTGTCCGGCTACACCGAGTTCTCCGCCCGGGTGGCCAAGGTGCGCCGCGACCTCCTCAAGTTCCTCATCGAGGCGGCCGAACGCGGCGAGACGGTCGTCGGCTACGGCGCCCCCGGCAAGGGCAACACCCTGCTCAACCACTGCGGCATCCGGCCCGACCTGCTCGCGTACACGGTCGACCGCAACCCGTACAAGCACGGCCGGTTCACCCCCGGCACCCGCATCCCGATCCTCGCGCCCGAGCAGATCGCCGTCGACAAGCCGGACTACGTGCTGGTCCTGCCGTGGAACCTGCGCGCCGAACTCACCGAGCAGCTGTCCTACGTGCACGAGTGGGGCGGCCGGCTCGTCTTCCCCATCCCGGAACTGAGCGTTGTCGAGGTCGCGTCCCGAAAGGTCACAGCATGAAGGTCGTTCTGTTCTGCGGCGGTTACGGGATGCGGATGCGCAACGGCACCGCCGACGACGTGCCCAAGCCCATGGCGATGGTCGGCCCGAGACCCCTGATCTGGCACGTCATGCGCTACTACGCGCACTTCGGGCACAAGGAGTTCATCCTGTGCCTCGGCTACGGCGCGCACCACATCAAGGACTTCTTCCTCAACTACGAGGAGACGACGTCCAACGACTTCGTGCTGCGCAAGGGCCGGACCGAGCTGCTGTCCACCGACATATCCGACTGGACGATCACGTTCGCGCAGACCGGCATCGAGTCCCCGATCGGGGAGCGGCTGCGCCGGGTGCGCCACCACCTGGACGGCGACGAGATGTTCCTCGCCAACTACGCCGACGTCCTCACCGACGCCCCGCTGCCCGAGATGATCGAGAAGTTCTCCCAGCGCGACGCCGGCGCCTCGATGATGGTCGTGCCGCCCCAGTCCTCCTTCCACTGCGTGGAGCTGGGCGAGGACAACCTGGTCGGCGGCATCACCGCGGTGAGCGACATGCCGCTGTGGGAGAACGGCGGTTACTTCGTGCTCCGCCAGGAGGTCTTCGACCACATACCGGAGAACGGCGACCTCGTCGCCGACGGCTGCGGCCAACTGGCCAAGCAGGGGCGCCTGGTGGCCCACCAGCACCGCGGCTTCTGGAAGCCGACCGACACCGTCAAGGAGCGGGCCGCGCTCGACGAGGCCTACGCCCGCGGCGAGCGCCCGTGGGCCGTGTGGGAGCAGGACAGTGCGGCGGTGGGCGCGTGATCCGGCTCGGCGCCGGCCGCCTGGACCGGATCGTCGCGGTGGGCGCGCACTGCGACGACATCGCCATCGGCGCCGGCGGCACGCTCCTGACGCTGTGTCATGCGCGGCCGGGCCTGCGCGTCGACGCGCTGGTGCTCTCCGGCGGCGGCACCGAACGCGAGCAGGAGGAGCGGGCCGCGCTCGCCGCCTTCTGCCCGGGTGCCGACCTGCGGCTTACCGTGCTCAAACTGCCGGACGGCCGTATGCCGGTGCACTGGGACGAGGCCAAGGCCGCGGTCGAGGAACTGCGCGCGCAGACCGACCCGGACCTGGTCCTGGCCCCGCGCACCGAGGACGCGCACCAGGACCACCGCGGCCTGGCGCAGCTGATGCCCACCGCCTTCCGCGACCACCTGGTCCTCGGCTACGAGATCGTCAAGTGGGACGGCGACCTCGGCCGGATGGCGGCGTACCAGCCGCTGTCGGCGGAGATCGCCGAGGAGAAGGTGCGGCTGCTCCAGGAGCACTACGCCTCGCAGCGGCACCGGCCCTGGTACGACCGGGAGGCCTTCCTCGGCCTCGCCCGGATCCGTGGCATCGAATGCCATGAGCGATACGCGGAAGCGTTCGCCGCCACCAAACTCACGCTCAACCTGGGGGGTTGAACCATGCGCGTACTGCTCACCGGACACCAGGGCTACCTGGGAACCGTCATGGCCCCGGTCCTCGCCGCCGCGGGACACGAGGTCGTCGGCCTCGACGCCGGCCTGTTCGCCGACTCCGTCCTCGGCGACACACCCGCGGACCCGCAGGGCCACCGCGTGGACCTGCGCGACGTCACGGCCGAGCACGTGGCCGGGGTGGACGCGGTGATCCACCTGGCCGCGCTCTCCAACGACCCGCTGGGCTCGCTGGCGCCGGAACTCACCTACGACATCAACCACCACGCGTCCGTGCACCTCGCCCGGCTCGCCCGCGAGGCCGGAGTGCGGCGCTTCCTGTACGCGTCCACCTGCTCGGTCTACGGCGCCGCGGGCGGCGACGACCTGGTCGGCGAGGACGCCCCGCTGCGCCCGGTGACCCCGTACGCGGAGTCCAAGGTGCGGGTGGAGGACGACCTGCACGCGCTGGCCGACGACGACTTCACCCCGGTGTACATGCGCAACGCCACCGCCTTCGGCTACTCGCCCCGGCTGCGCGCCGACATCGTGCTGAACAACCTGGTGGGCCACGCGCTGCTCTCCGGCGAGGTGCTGGTGCTCTCCGACGGCACCCCCTGGCGCCCCCTGGTGCACGCCGCCGACATCGCCCGGGCCTTCACGGCCGCGCTGAGCGCGCCGCGCGAGGCGGTCCACGACCGGGCGTTCAACATCGGCAGCGAGGCCAACAACGTCACGGTCGCCGAGATCGCCGAGCAGGTCGCCGAAGCGGTGCCTGGCGCCAAGGTCCGGATCACCGGCGAGAACGGCGCCGACCCGCGCTCCTACCGGGTGGACTTCTCCCGGTTCCGTGCCGCGATCCCCGGCTTCGACATCGAGTGGTCCGTCAAGCGTGGCGCCCTCGAACTCGCCGACGCCTACCGGAAGTTCGGCCTGACCAAGGAGGACTTCGACCAGCGCTTCACCCGGCTCGCCGTGCTGCGCGCCGCCTCGGAGGCCGGCGCCGTCGACGACACCCTGCGGTGGCGCCGATGACCCCTGTCGGCGAGGAAATGCACGCCCTGGTGGAGCGGCTGTACCCGCTCTGCCGGAGCATCACCGGCGACGGTGTCCGGGCCACCCTGGACATCGTCGGCGAGTACCTCCCTCTCCAGGTGCACGAGGTGCCGACCGGGACGCCGGTGCTGGACTGGACGGTGCCGCAGGAGTGGAACATCCGCGACGCGTACATCGCCGACAGCACCGGCCGGCGGGTCGTCGACTTCGCGGCGTCCAGCCTGCACGTGCTCGGCTACAGCGTCCCGGTGTCGGCGACCATGCCGCTGGCCGAACTGCGCCACCACCTGCACACCCTGCCGGACCAGCCGTCCTGGGTGCCGTACCGCACCAGCTACTACAAGCCGGAGTGGGGCTTCTGCCTCGCCCAGGACACCCTGGACGCGATGCCGGACGGCGACTACGAGGTCCGCATCGACTCCACGCTCGCCGACGGGCACCTCACCTACGCCGAGCACGTGGTCCCCGGGCAGGTCGCCGACGAGGTGATCGTCTCCTGCCACACCTGCCACCCGGCGCTGGCCAACGACAACATGGCCGGCGTCGCGGTGGCGACGTACCTCGCCCGGGAGCTGGCGCAGCGGACGCCGTACTACACCTACCGGTTCATCTTCGCGCCCGGCACCATCGGGGCGATCACCTGGCTGGCCCGCAACGCGGAGCGGGTCGAGCGGGTCAAGCACGGGCTCGTGCTGGCCTGCGCCGGCGACCGGGGCCTGCTGACGTACAAGCAGAGCAGGCGCGGCGACGCGGAGATCGACCGGGTGCTGCGGCACGTGCTGACCGTCTCCGAACGCCCGCACCAGGTCAACGAGTTCACCCCGTACGGCTACGACGAGCGGCAGTACTGCTCGCCCGGCTTCAACCTCGGCGTGGGCTCGCTCACCCGCACCCCGTACGCGGGCTACCCCGAGTACCACACCTCGGCCGACAACCCGGACTTCGTCTCCCCGGAGGCGATGGCGGACACCCTCGCCGTCTGCCGCGAGGCGTTCGCCGTCCTGGACCGCAACCGGCGCTACCTCAACCTCAGCCCCTACGGCGAACCGCAGCTCGGCCGGCGCGGGTTGTACGACGCGCTCGGCGGCCGCAGCGACACCAAGCAGGCCCAGATGGCCATGCTCTGGGTGCTCAACCTCTCCGACGGCGACCACGATCTGCTGGACGTCGCCGCGCGGTCCGGGCTGCCCTTCGACACCGTCGCCGACGCGGCCGGGGCACTGCACGAGGCAGGACTGATCAAGACATGACGTCGATGCCCGTCGAGGGGGAGAACCCGCCGACACCGGTACCACGGGCCGGATCCGCCAAGCGGGCCCTCCTCGGCCGGCTGTCCTGGGGCCTGGCCGACCAGGCGGCCTCCAGCATCAGCAACTTCGCGGTGGGCATCTACGTGGCCCGCTCGCTCGGGGTGACCGCGTTCGGCGTGTTCAGCCTGGCCTGGGTCACCTACGGCGTGGTGCTGAACGTCTCGCGCGGCCTGTCCACCGACCCGCTCACCGTGCGCTTCAGCGGAGTGCCGGAAGCGTCCTGGCGCAGGGCGGTGGCCCGCTCGACGGGTACGGCACTCACGGTCGGTGCCGCCGTGGGCGTGGTGTCCCTGGTGGCCGGGCTGGCTCTCGGCGGCCGGCTGGGCGCCGCCTTCGCCTGCCTGGGCGTCATGCTGCCGGGGCTGCTGCTCCAGGACGCCTGGCGGTTCGCGTTCTTCGCCGCGGGCAACGGGCGCAAGGCCTTCGTCAACGACGTCGTGTGGTGCGTGGCGCTCGTCCCCGCGATGGTGGCGGCGGCCCATGTGGACACCGTGGGCGCCTTCGTGCTGGCCTGGGGCGCGTCCGCCGCGGTGGCCGCCGCGTACGGCTGCTACCAGTCCGGCATCCGGCCCCGGATGCACAAGGCGCGTGGCTGGCTGCGCGAGCAGCGCGACCTCGGCTACCGCTACCTGGTCGAGAACGTCAGCCTCAGCGGGGCGAGCCAGCTGCGGGCCTACGGACTCGGCGCGATCGTCGGGGTCGGCGCGGTGGGCGCGGTGCGCGGGGCCGAACTCCTCATGGGCCCGTTCCTCGCGGTCCTGATGGGGCTTTCGCTGGTCACCGTCCCGGAGGCGGCCCGGGTGCTGCGGCAGTCCCCGCACCGCCTGGGGAAGTTCTGCCTCCTGCTGGGCGGCGGACAGGCCGTCGCCGCCCTGCTGTGGGGCGGCTCGTTGCTGCTGCTGCCGAACCGGCTCGGCGACTTCCTGCTCGGCAGCGTCTGGCACTCCTCCTCGCACCTCATCGTGCCCATCACCTTCAGCGTCGCGGGCGCCGGCCTCGGCACCGGCGCCGCGGCCGGCCTGCGCGCCCTCGGCGCCGCCCGGCGCAGCCTGCGCTGCCAGCTGTTCGCCTCCGCCTTCTACGTCGGCGGCGGGCTCGGCGGGGCGGCCCTGGCCGGCACGGTCGGCTCGGCCTGGGGCGTCGCCGCCGCGACCGTCGGCGGCTCGGCCGTGTGGTGGCTCCAGCTGCGGTCCGCCCTGCGCGAGCGCCGCCACGACTCCGTTCCCGAAGTGAGGACCTCATGACCGACCGACCCAGGCTGAGCATCGGCCTGCCCGTGTACAACGGCGAGGAGTACCTCGCCGAGTCGCTCGACGCGCTGCTCGGGCAGACCTACGAGGACTTCGAGCTGGTCATCTCCGACAACGCCTCGACCGACGGGACCGAGGAGATCTGCCGCAAGTACCTCGCGCAGGACTCGCGCATCCGGTACATCCGGCTGCCCCGCAACATCGGCGCCACCCCGAACCACAACAAGGTGCTCGACGAGGCCCGCGGCGAGCTGTTCAAGTGGGCCTCGCACGACGACCTCTACGGCCGCGACCTGCTGCGACGCTGCATCGAGGCGCTGGACGAACACCCGGACGTGATCCTCGCCCACACCGACCAGGCGGTCATCGACGGCGACGGCCAGGTGAAGGTCCCCTATGACTACACGCTCGCCACCGACTCGCCGCACGCACCGGACCGCTTCCGCAGCCTGCTCTTCGAGCCCGGCGGCGACGACTTCTACGGAGTCATGCGCACCGACGTGCTGCGCCGGGTGCGACCGATGGACAGCTACCACCACGCCGACCGCACGTATGTCGCCGAGATCACCCTGCACGGCCGCTTCCACCAGGTGCCGGAACTCCTGTACTTCCGCCGCGACCACCCGACCCGCGCCGAACGCGCCAACCCGTCCAAGCGGTCCCGGTGCGTCAACCTGGACCCGCGCCGGGCCGGCCTGCTGCACCCGACGCCCCGGCTGCTCGCCGAGTACGTCTGGGGCTTCGCCTCGGCGATCCGGCGGGCCCCGCTGTCCGCGGCCGACCGGCGTGAGTGCTTCCGCCACCTGGCCGCGTGGATGACCAGCCGGGTCCGGCCCGGCGCCGGTGAGCGGGTCGAGGACCGCGCCCCGGTCGACCCGGCCAAGCTGACCGTCTCGGTCGATGCCCTCGTCGCGGGCCGTGAAGGGAGGGG
Organism: Streptomyces sp. NRRL B-3229; assembly: GCF_000719505.1. Taxonomy (NCBI): domain Bacteria; kingdom Bacillati; phylum Actinomycetota; class Actinomycetes; order Kitasatosporales; family Streptomycetaceae; genus Streptomyces; species Streptomyces sp. NRRL B-3229. The sequence continues at coordinate 381,314 of NZ_JOGP01000003.1, forward strand.
GGCATGACGCCGAAGGACGAGACCCCGACGCGCGTCGGGGTGTTCGGCCTGCTCGGCTCCGGCAACCTCGGCAACGACGGGTCCCTCGAAGCCGTCCTTCGATACCTGCGCGCCGAGCACCCGGAAGCGGTCGTCGACGCGCTGTGCGGCGGGCCCGAGGCCGTCACGGCCCGGTTCGGGATCCCCGCGACACGGCTGCACTGGTACCGCGGGGAGTACCGGACCGCCTCCCGCGCGGCGGCGATCGCGGGCAAGGGCGTCGGCAAACTCGTCGACGCCGTCCGCACCGCCGCCTGGGTGCGCCGGCACGACGTGGTGATCGTGCCGGGCATGGGCGTGCTGGAGGCCACGCTGCCGCTGCGGCCGTGGGGCTTCCCCTACTCGCTGTTCCTGCTCTGCGCGAGCGGGCGGCTGCTGGGCACCAGGGTCGCGCTGGTCAGCGTCGGCGCCGCCCGGATCAAGAGCCGTCCCACCCGGGCCCTGGTGCGCTGGTCGGCCCGACTCGCCGCCCACCGCTCGTACCGGGACGCCCAGTCCCGTGACGCGATGCGGGCAATGGGTGTGGACACCGCGCGCGACGAGGTCTACCCGGACCTCGCGTTCTTCCTTCCGGCGCCGCGGGCGGCCGAGCCCACCGGCACACCGGGGACCGTCTGCCTGGGCGTCATGGACTTCCACGGCGGCAACGACGACCGCGCCCGGGCCGAGGAGATCTACCGGCGCTACCTCGACGGGACGATCACCTTCGTGCGCACGCTCGTCGCCGAGGGCAGACCGGTCCGGCTCCTCACCGGCGACGAGTGCGATCTGTCGGTGGTCGACGCGATCCTCGACGCCGTCGACTCACCGCTGGTCACCGCGGCCGAACCGGCCTCACTGGCCGACCTGATGCACGAGATGGCGGCCGCCGACACCGTGGTGGCCGTCCGCTACCACAACCTGATCTGCGCGCTGAAGACCGGAACACCCGTGCTCGCCCTGTCCTACGCGGCGAAGAGCGACGCGCTCATGGACCGGATGGGCGTCGGCGCGTACTGCCACCCGGCCCGCGAGGTCGACGCCGACCGGTTGCTCGAACAGTTCCGGGACCTGGAGAAGCACGCGGTGCAGGTACGCCAGACCCTGGCCGAGCGGAACCGGGTCGCCGCAGACCAACTCGCCCAGCAGTTCACCGCCTTGACCACGACCCTGTTCCCGGCGAACTCCCACGCCCACGCCCCGCGGAAGGCCCGATGAAAGCGACCGAAGTCCCGGAGATCACCGGCGCGTACCTGTTCGAGCCGACACCGTTCTCCGACGAACGCGGCTTCTTCAGCCGCACCTTCGACGTCGACGTGGCCCGCTCGGTGGGCATCGACCCGCACGCCTTCGTCCAGGACAGCGTGTCCCGCTCGGTGCGGGGCGTGCTGCGCGGCCTGCACCTGCGCTCCGGCGCCGGCGAGGCCAAGCTGGTGCGGTGCTCGTACGGCCGGATCTTCGACGTCGTCGTGGACCTGCGGCCGGACTCGCCGACGTACCGCAACTGGGCCTCTTTCGAGCTGTCCGGCGACACGCAGAAGAGCGTGTACATCCCGGCGGGATGCGCCCACGGCTTCCAGGCTCTTACCGAAATCGCGGATACCTCTTACCGTATCGACCGTGAGCACGATCCGTCCGAGGACGTGACGATCGCCTTCGACGACCCGGAACTCGCCATTCCCTGGCCGCTGCCGGTCACATCGATGTCCCAGCGGGACCGGGAGGCACCGAGCCTCGCCGAGGTCCTCAAGCACACGGAAAGGTGAAGTCGGCTTGCACAGCGAAGACTTCCAGCTGCCACGGTCGCGTGCGGCCAACGAACGGCTCCACGCCCTGATCCCCGGCGGCGCCCACACCTACGCCAAGGGCGACGACCAGTACCCCGAGAACGTGGCCCCGGTCATCAGCCACGGCCGCGGTGCCCATGTGTGGGACGTCGACGGCAACCGGTACATCGAGTACGGCTCCGGCCTGCGCTCGGTCAGCCTCGGACACGCCCACCCACGGGTCACCGAGGCGGTCCGGCGGGAGATCGACCGCGGCAGCAACTTCGTCCGTCCCTCCATCATGGAGGCCGAGGCTGCGGAACGGTTCCTGGCCACGGTCCCGACCGCCGAGATGGTGAAGTTCGCCAAGAACGGCTCCGACGCCACCACGGCCGCGGTACGGCTCGCCCGCGCCGTCACCGGCCGCCGGCGGGTGGCCCTCTGCGCCGACCACCCGTTCTTCTCCACCGACGACTGGTTCATCGGCACCACACCGATGTCCGCCGGCATCCCCGCGTCGACCAACGAGCTCACGGTGGCGTTCCCCTACGGTGATCTGGCGGCCACGGAGGAACTGCTCACCCGGTACCCGGACGACATCGCCTGTCTGATCCTCGAACCCGCCACCCACAGCGAGCCGCCGCCCGGCTACCTGGCCGACCTGCGCGAACTGGCCGACCGGCACGGCTGCGTCCTGATCTTCGACGAGATGATCACCGGCTTCCGCTGGTCCGAGGCGGGCGCCCAGGGCCTGTACGGCGTCGTCCCCGACCTCTCGACCTTCGGCAAGGCGCTGGGCAACGGGTTCGCCGTCTCCGCCCTGGCCGGGCGCCGGGAGCTGATGGAGCGGGGCGGACTGCGGCACTCCGGCGAACGGGTGTTCCTGCTGTCCACCACGCACGGCGCGGAAACACACTCGCTGGCCGCCGCGATGGCCGTGCAGACCGTCTACGCCGAAGAGGGCGTCACCGCGCGGCTGCACTCCCTCGGCGAGCGGCTGGCCGCGGGTGTCCGTGACGCGGCGGCCGGCATGGGCGTCGGCGAGCACGTGGTCGTCCGGGGGCGGGCCAGCAACCTGGTCTTCGCCACCCTCGACGAGAACGGGCAGCCGTCACAGGAGTACCGCACGCTGTTCCTGCGCCGGCTTCTCGCGGGCGGGGTGCTGGCCCCGTCGTTCGTGGTGAGCAGCGCGCTCACCGACGCCGACATCGATCACACCGTCGACGTGGTGGCCCAGGCGTGTGCGGTGTACCGGAAGGCACTGGACGCCGCCGACCCCACCCCCTGGGTGGGCGGCCGACCGGTGAAGCCCGTGTTCCGTCGCCTGGCGTGACGAAGCCCGTGTTCCGTCGCCCGGCGTGACGTCAGCGGCGCTCTCGCGGACCGGCGCCGACCGTGGGGTCGGCCGACCGGTCGGCCACCCTGTCGGCCGCCCGGTCGACCAGCCACGCGGTCGCCGGGACCACCGCCAGCGCGGTGCACCAGCCGCCCAGCGCGTCGGTCGGGTAGTGCGCGCCCAGGGCGACCTCCGCCCATCCCATCGCGGCGCCGGCGACCAGCGTGGCGGCGAGCACGAGTGATGTGCCGACCCTGCCGCCGAGGCCCAGCCGGTCGGTCGCGAGCAACGCCGCGACGAAGGCGAGCGCCGTGAAGAAGGTGGTGTGACCGCTCGGGTAGGACAGGTTCTCGGGTCCGTGGATGGTGCGGCCCACCAGCTGCTTGAGCAGCGTCGCCGTGCCCACGGCGAGGCCGACGCCGGCCGGCATGAGGACGGCCGCGCGAGGACGGCGAAGCAGCAGGCAGCAGATCACGGCGACCAGGACCACCATCACCGATCCCGTGGGTTCCCCGAGGAAGTCCAGGGTGTCGGCGACGTACCGCAACGGCGGCCCTACGCTGTCCGCCGTCGGGGAGACGAGCCAGCTGTCCACCCCGCTGGGCCGGCTGTGCCCGGCGAACAGGACGGCGAGCACGGCGACCACCAGCGCGGCGAGGGCCCCGATCAGCCCGAGCGGCGCGCGCAGCGACGGAGGCAGCACCGCCGCCCTCGACCGGCCGGTCACTTTCCCACCGTGTCCGGTCGATTCACGATGCCTTTCTTGTCCGCCGTGATCACGGACGACACGTTATCGGAAGGTACGGGCAGCCGTGGCCGGTCCGTTGCACAGGCTCACATCAGCCGGGGATCGACATGGATCTTCGGCCCCGGTCCGGCGCCGGGCGGTCGCTCGCCGGCGAGTGCGGCTCCGATCGCGTCCAGTGCGACGGTCGCGGCCACGAGGGGTCTCGGGTCGACGGCCTTCTCGGCGTACGCCTTGATCGTGGCTCCGAGCCCGGGGGAGGCCGACAGAATGCCGACCGCCGTCACGTCCTTCAGCACGAGCGCACGGGTGTCGATCAGGCTGGGCTCGGCGGCCAGTCCTATGTAGACGAGCCGCCCGCCCGGTTCGACCAACTCCTGGGCCAGCGCGGGCAGACGGACCGCGTTGGTGGCGTCCACCACCGCGTCGAACGGCAGATCCGGCAGCGTGTCCTCGCGCCAGGCGTCCGGAAAGCCCAGCGAGCGGGCGAAGGCGAGGGAGTCCTCGGTGGCACCCATCAGGTGCACCTCCGCTCCGGCGGCCCGGGCGAACAGGGCGACCAGCAGACCGATGGTGCCGGGACCCAGCACCAGGACCCGGTCGCCGGGCCCGGCCCCGCTGGCCCGCGCCGCCCGCAGGGCATTGCCGCCCGGCTCGACCAGCGCCCCCAACTCCGGGTCCACGGAGTCCGGCAGGGCGTGCAACGACCCTGCGGGGACGGCGAGTTGCTCGGCCAGCGCACCCGCACGGCCGCCCCGGATGCCCACCTCCTCGCGCTTCTCGCAGACGTGCTGTCGTCCGCGCAGACAGCGGCGGCACGACCCGCAGCCGAGCATGGTGTCGCCCATGACCCGGCGCCCGACCCAGCCGGGACCGACCCCGGCTCCGACCGCACGGACCCGCCCGGCCCATTCGTGGCCCAGCCGCATCGGATAGCAGGCGTGCCCCTGGTGGAGATAGGCCATGTCCCCGGTGAAGAACTCCAGATCGGTCCCGCAGACGCCCACCCGCTCCACGTCCACGACCACCTCGCCGGGCAAGGCCACCGGCTCCGGCACCTCCTGCACCGCGAACTCGCCGGGACCGGTGAGGACGAAGGCACGCATCAGAAGGGCTCCTTCGGGGGCGGGGCACCAGGTGCCGCTGCTGCACCCGCACCGGCCTCACAGGTCGGCCGACACCGCGGACCGGGGCTGCCGAAGCGTGGAACGTCTGCGTAAGCTGCATCGCGTTCCGGATAGTAGACCGCGGTACCGACGACCGGAAAGGGCGGGCGATGCCCCTTCGCAGCGCACAGTGGTACGGGGGACAGGACCGCAACGCCTACATCCACCGGGCCTGGATGCGCCGGGGCGCACCGGCCGACGCCTTCACCGGCCGGCCCCAGATCGCCATCGCCAACACGGCCTCCGACCTCACGCCCTGCAACGCGCACCTGGACGAGGTCGCCCGATCGGTCCGGGACGGCGTGCACGAGGCGGGCGGCATCCCCCTCGACCTGCCCGTGGTGTCGCTCGGCGAGACCAACGTGCGGCCCACCGCCATGCTCTGGCGCAACATGGCGGCCATGGCCACCGAGGAGATGCTGCGGGCCAACCCGCTCGACGGAGTGGTCCTGCTGGGCGGCTGCGACAAGACGATCCCGTCACTGCTGATGGCCGCCGCCTCGGTCGACCTGCCCGCCGTGGTCGTGCCCGGCGGACCCATGCTGACCGGCACCTTCCGCGGCACGCCGCTGGGCTGCGGCACGGACGTGTGGCGGCTGTCGGAGGAGGTCCGCGCCGGCACGCTGTCCCAGGAGCAGTTCACCCGCTCCGAGTCCTCGATGATCCGCAGCCGGGGGCACTGCAACACCATGGGCACGGCCTCCACGATGGCGCTGGTCGCCGAAGCGCTGGGCACGGTCGTCCCCGGAGTCGCCGGGACACCCGCTCCCGACAGCCGGCTCCTGGAGGCCGCGCACGGCACCGGACGCCTCGCGGTGGAGCTGGTGTCCGGCGACCGCCGCCCGAGCACCTTCCTGACCAAGGGGTCCTTCCACAACGCGATCGTGGCGCTGGCCGCGATCGGCGGCTCCACCAACGCGGTCGTCCATCTCCTCGCCATCGCCGGGCGGTTGGGCGTCGAGCTGACCCTGGACGACTTCGACCGCATCGGCTCCCGGGTACCGGTCCTCGTGGACCTCCAGCCCGCCGGGCGCTTCCTCATGGAGGACTTCCACCGGGCCGGCGGCCTGCTCGCCGTGCTCCGCGAGGTCGCCGACCTCCTCGACCCGCGGGCGCTGACCGTCACGGGAAAGCCGCTGGTGGACCATCTGGACGACGCCCCGATCTGGGACGCCGAGGTGATCAGGACCAGGTCCCGGCCGCTCGTCGAGGAGGGCGGCATCGCCGTGCTGCGCGGCAGCCTCGCCCCCGACGGGGCACTGATCAAACCCGCGGCGGCCTCCCCGCATCTGCTGAAACACCGGGGCCGTGCGGTCGTCTTCGACAGCATCGAGGACTTCCACGCCCGCGTCGACGACCCGGACCTGGACGTCGACGCCGACTCCGTCCTCGTGCTGCGCGGCTGCGGCCCCAAGGGCTACCCGGGCATGCCCGAGGTGGCCAACATGCCGCTGCCCACCAAGCTCCTCGAGCAGGGCGTCCGGGACATGGTCCGGGTCTGCGACGGCCGGATGAGCGGCACGGCGTACGGCACGGTCGTCCTGCACGTGGCGCCGGAGGCCGCGGCGGGCGGCCCGCTCGCCCTCGTCAGGACCGGCGACGTCATCAGCCTGGACGTCGAGGCCCGCCGGATCGACCTGGAGGTGCCGGCCGCCGAACTCGCCGCCCGCACCCCGGACCAGGCCACCCTCGAGGGTTTCGCCGACCCGCGGCGGGGCTGGCAGCGGCTGTACGTCGACCACGTCCAACAGGCCGACAAGGGTGCCGACCTGGACTTCCTCGTCGGCTCCAGCGGCTCGGAGGTCACCCGCGAGTCGCATTGACCCCCGGCGTGCCCCGACGACCCGCCGGATCCCGTCTGGTGGACCCCCGACGGCCCGGCGGATCCCGTCTTGTGGACCCCCGACGTCCCCCGACGACCCGCCGGATCCCGTCTCGTGGACGCCCTCTTGACGTGCGTCCCGGCCCGATCGACACTCACATGGGTAATCCTAGTGAACAGGTAGGGAAACATGGGGCGCCTTGAACGGGCCGTCGGCCGAGTGAGCCGTACGTCGCGGCCTTCGCCTCTTCTCACCTCCCGCCGTCACATCGATCTGCTGCGCGTTTGCAGTGCGATCAGGCCCCTGGGCTGAGCCCGGCCGCACCCACCCGTTCCGCACCCGAACGGCACACCCCTGCCGCCGCGCACGGGGACGGCCGCCCGCTCCCGCCCGACGACGCTTCCGCCGCGCGTACGTCTGCGCCCGACTCCCGGGGAGACCCATGTCCGTCACACCGCTCGCCCATGTCCCCACCACCCACCCGAGCCCCGCGTTCCGGGGCAGGATCGGCCAGGACGCGCGCAGCGGGCACTACGCCGTGCCGCGCCGCTACCGGCTCCACCTGACCCTCGCCTGCGCCGACGGTCTGCGCATCGCCGTCGTGCACAGTCTGCTCGGCCTCGACGACGTCTGTCCCGTGACCTACCTGGACCCGGTCCCCGACTGTCCCGACGGAGGACACTCCGCGCTGCGCCCGCTGTACGAGGCCAGCGCGCACCGGTACACCGGCGCGGCCGTCGCCCCGGTGCTCAGCGACGACTGGTCGGGACGCATCGTCAGCACCCACGCCACCGACATCACGCGCGACCTGGCCCGGCACTTCGGCTCCGGCCGCCCGGCGCTGCACCCGTGCGGGGCGGAGTCGGAGACCGAAGCCGTGGAGCGGATGTGCCGCGGCATCGGACAGGCCGCCCAGCACGCCGGGTCTGCGGGCGGCGACGCGTCGGAACGCGCCGCGCACCTGGATCAACTGCTCGACTCACTGGGCTCGTTGGAGCGGTGGCTGGCCGGGCGCGAGTACCTGATCCGCGATCACGTCACGGCCGCGGACGTCGAGTTGTGGGTGACCCTCGTCCAACTCGACACCGTGCACCGCCATCACCTGGACGCAGCCGCCGTGCAGCGGATCGCCGACCACCCCGACCTGTGGGCGTACGCCCGCCGTCTGGCCGCCCACCCGGCCTTCGGTGCCCACCTCGACCTCGACGGCATCGCCCGCCGGCACCACGCCCGCTGCCGTGGCCTGGAGGCCGCCGGGGCCGCCGTACAGATCCTGGACTGGGCCGCGCACGCCGCCCGCGCACACTGACCGTTCCATCTGATGGACCGGCATTGACACCGGTTCGGACAACTGCCTTAACCTACGGGTCCAGCAGGGCCCTGTTTCCGCCACGGGCCCACCAGGGTTCCGCGGGACCCCCGAGAACAGCGACGGTGACCGAGATGTACGCAGCTCCCAGGACGGCCGCACGCCGTTCTCCGGGCTGCGTACGGCCGTACGGCGACCCGCTGGTCGCCAACCGGGCCGTCGACCTGCTCCGCGTGAGCAGCGCACTGTGTACCGCACCGGGCCGTGCCCGCTGTCGGGGCTGACGTTCCTTCCCAGCCCCCGCGTTCCTGACGAACACCGCGCTCGCGGTGTCCCGTTGTCCGCCCAGCCCCCGGTGCCCGTGTCTCGCGTCCTACCGCCGTAGTACGCCGTGCTCGCCGTGCCCCAGGGGTGACCCGACTCCGCCGGAGCCCCTCATGACCGAACCCCCAGGCGCCGCCGTGTCCGTGACCGACGCACCGCCCCGGTCCGACACCCCGTCACAACCCCTCGCCGCACAGCGCGTTCTGCCGCTGCGGCGACCGGGGCGCTGGATCGCCACCGCCGTCGTCGTGGTCCTGGCCGCCCAGTTCGTCCACGGGCTCGCGACCAACCAGTTCTACCAATGGGACCGCTTCGGCTACTGGTTCCTGCGGCCGACCGTCCTCGACGGGCTCCTCATCACCCTCGAAGTCGCCGCCTGGAGTGCGGTCCTCGGTCTCCTCGGCGGCATCCTGCTCGCCCTGGCCCGGCTCTCCAGGAGCCCGGTGCTGCGGGCGGTCAGCTGGACCTACGTCTGGGCGCTGCGCTCGATCCCGCTGATCGTGGTCCTGCTCTTCCTCTACAACTTCTCCGCCCTGTACAGGACATTGAGCATCGGCGTCCCCTTCGGGCCTGCCTTCTTCTCCTTCGACGAGTCCCGGCTCGCCACCGACATGGTCATCGCCGTGATCGGCCTCAGCCTCAACGAGGCCGCCTACGCGGCCGAGGTCGTCCGCGGCGGCATCCTCTCCGTCGACCAGGGCCAGCACGAGGCCGCGTCGGCACTCGGCCTGCCGAAGGGCTACCAGTTCCGGAAGATCGTCTTTCCGCAGGCGCTGCGCTCCATCACGCCGAACTACGTCAACCAGCTCATCGGCCTCATCAAGAGCACCTCGCTGGTCTTCTACGTCTCCCTCCTGGACCTGTTCGGCACGGTCCAGTCCATGGGCGCCACCTACCCCGGCGACATCGTGCCGCTGCTCCTGGTCGCCACCGTCTGGTACCTGATCCTCACCAGCGCGGTGTCCGTCGTCCAGTTCTACGTCGAGCGGCACTACGCACGGGGCGCCACCCGCTCCCTGCCGCCGACCCCGCTCCAGAAACTGCGGGCCTCCCTCACCGACCTCAGGGCCCGTATCCGCAGGGAGACCGCGATATGACCGTCACCGACATCACCCCCGTCGCCCTCGAAGTGCACGGCGTGCACAAGTGGTACGGCGCCCACCGGGTCCTGGACGGCGTCGACCTGACCGTCCGGCCCGGCGAGGTCACCGTGATCCTCGGCCCGTCCGGCTCCGGGAAGTCCACCCTCCTCCGGGTCATCAACCATTTGGAGAAGCCGGAGATCGGCTACGTCAGCGTCAACGACGAACTGATCGGCGTACGACGGCAGGGCGAGAGGCTCAAGGAACTCAGCGAGCGGGCCATCCTGACCCAGCGCAGCCGGATCGGGTTCGTCTTCCAGAACTTCAACCTCTTCCCGCACCTGACCGTGCTGGACAACGTGGCCGCCGCCCCGGTGGCGACCGGGAAACTCGGCAGGGCTGAGGCGCAGGAGCTGGCCCGTGAGCTCCTCGGCCGCGTCGGTCTGGCCGACAGGACCGGCGCCTACCCGCGGCAGCTGTCCGGCGGACAGCAGCAACGCGTGGCCATCGCCCGCGCCCTCGCCCTGCGGCCCGGCGTCATCCTCTTCGACGAGCCGACCTCCGCCCTCGACCCCGAGCTCGTCGGTGAGGTCCTCGCCGTCATCAAGGACCTGGCGACCAGTGGCACCACGCTCGTCATCGTCACCCACGAGATCGGCTTCGCCCGCGAGATCGCCGACCGGGTCGTCTTCATCGACGGCGGCCGGATCGTCGAGCAGGGCCCGCCCTCCGAGGTCCTGGACCGGCCGCGGCACGAACGGACACGGGACTTCCTGAGCAAGGTCCTGTGATCCCGCGCGGCGGGTGATCCCACCGCTGCCGCCCCTGAACTCCCCCCACGCGCACCACACTTCACCTCTCTCATCGAACACCGAGGACGGACATGTCTGCCCACTTCACCCGACGCAGCCTGATACGCGGCATCACCGCGGCGACCACAGTCGCCACCCTCGCCACCGGGCTCGCCGCCTGCGGTGGGGACAGCGACGCGGCCACGCAGACGAACGACAGCGCCGGCACGGTCACCGTCGGCCGGCTGTCCAACGGCGCCGCGAAGGAGACCACCCTCAAGGTCGCCGAGGTCAAGTCCATCAGCGCCGAACTGCCCGCCGCCCTGAAGAAGAGCGGCACCCTCGTCATCGGCTCCGGCACCCTGCCCTCCGGTTCCCCGCCGCTGGGCTTCGTCGGCAGCGACCAGAAGACCCTGACCGGCTCGGAGAGCGACCTGGCCCGCCTGGTCGCCGCCGTCCTCGGCCTCAAGCCCGAGGTCAAGCGGTTCACCTGGGAGAACCTCTTCGTCGGCATCGACAGCGGCAAGGTGAACGTCGGCTTCTCCAACATCACCGACACCGAGGAGCGCAAGCAGAAGTACGAGTTCGCCTCCTACCGCAAGGACGACCTCGCTTTCGAGACGGCGAAGTCCTCGAAGTGGACCTTCGACGGCAACTACGAGGCGCTCGCGGGCCAGACCGTCTCCGTCGGTGCCGGCACCAACCAGGAGCGGATCCTGCTGGAGTGGCAGAGCAAGCTGAAGAAGGAGGGCAAGAAGCTGACCATCAAGTACTTCCAGGACAGCCCGAGCATCTACCTCGCCCTCAACAGCGGCAAGATCGACTCCTACCTCGGCCCCAGCCCCAACCTCTCGTACCACGTCACCCAGACGGCGAGCACGCCCAACCCGACGAAGATCGCGGGGCAGTACTCCGGTGCCGGTGAGTCGCTCCAGGGCCTGATCGCCGCGACCGCGAAGAAGGACAGCGGTCTCGCCAAGCCGCTCGCCGACGCCATCAACTACCTGATCGACAACGGTCAGTACGCCAAGTGGCTCGCCGCGTGGAACCTCTCCAACGACGCCGTCGCCAAGTCGGAGATCAACCCGCCCGGGCTGCCGCTGACGGACTCCTGACGTCTGATCAGGAAGCCTGAAGCGCCCCCTCGTCGACTTGGGAAAGGACTCCGCCTCCGTGGCCCAGCAGACCGAACTCCGCGGAGGCGGAGCCTCCCTGAGACCCACCGACCCCTTCTCCGTCCTGGACAACGCCGTGTGGGCCGCGCTCGACGGCCCGCACGCCCTCCCCCATAGCCTTAAAGGCATGGGCGGTGCCCCCATCGCCGAACGGGTCGGCCGCGCGGCCCGCTACCCGGACGACGTCTACGCCTTCGCCGCGGTCGCCGCCGGTATCCGGGAGCGCGGCGACACCCCGTTCCTGCACGCGGCCGCGGACAACACGAACGCCATCCGCCTCTACGAGTCGCTCGGCTTCACCCTGCGCCGCCGTTCACCGATCCTCCTGGTCCGCAGTCCAGGAACATCGGGCCGAGGCTCGGTGTTGTGACTCTCGACGAGATCCGCCGGGCGCCCTCGCGCGTCCAGAGGCAGGAGGTGACGGGCGTGATCAGGACGCTCCGCTCCGCCCATCTCCACTCCCGGCCGCACATCGATCTGCTGCGCGTGTCCACCGCGCTCTGTTGTTCCTGACCCGTCACCCACCAGCCGCCGTGCCTGCGCCGTCATGGCGCGGGCCGGTCTCTCTCGTACGGACCTCCAGGAAGGCACCCCTCGTGTCCCCCTCTTCTCTGCACCTCGCCGTCGCCCTCGACGGCACCGGCTGGCACCCCGCCTCCTGGCGTGAGCCGGTGGCCCGGCCGCACGAGCTGTTCACCGCCGGATACTGGACCGACCTGGTCGCCGAGGCCGAACACGGCCTGCTCGACTTCGTCACCATCGAGGACGGACTCGGCCCGCAGTCCAGCCACTTCCTCGACCCGGACGAGCGCACCGACCAGGTCCGCGGCCGCCTCGACGCCGTGCTGATCGCCTCACGCATCGCGCCGCTCACCCGGCACATAGGCCTGGTCCCCACGGCGGTGGCCACCCACACGGAGCCGTTCCACCTCTCCAAGGCCATCGCGACCCTCGACTACGTCAGCACCGGCCGCGCGGGGGTACGCGTCCAGATCACCGCCCGCCCCAACGAGGCCGCGCACTTCGGCCGCCGCACCATCCCCGCGATCGAGGCCTACGACAGCCCCGCGACCCAGGACCTGGTCACCGACCTCTTCGACGAGGCCGCCGACTACGTGGAGGCCGTCCGCCGCCTGTGGGACAGCTGGGAGGACGACGCCGAGATCCGCGACGCCGCCACCGGCCGCTTCATCGACCGGGACAAGCTGCACTACATCGACTTCCAGGGCCGGCACTTCAGCGTCAAGGGCCCCTCCATCACGCCCCGGCCGCCGCAGGGCCAGCCGCTCGTCACCGCCCTCGGCCACCAGACGGTCCCCTACCGGCTCATCGCCCGTCAGGCCGACGTCGGCTACATCACCCCGCACGACACCGACCAGGCGCGCGCGATCGTCACCGAGATCCGCGACGAGCAGTCGGCCGCCGGTCGCGAGGGCGAGCCCCTGCACGTCTTCGGCGACCTCGTCGTCTTCCTCGACGAGGACCCGGCGGAGGCCGCCGCCCGCCGGGACCGTCTCGACGCCCTCGCCGGGGAGCCGTACACGAGCGACGCCCGGGTCTTCACCGGCACGCCGGCCCAACTTGCGGACCTGCTCGGCGAGTTCCAGGCCGCCGGGCTCACCGGATTCCGGCTGCGGCCCGCCGTCCTCGGCCACGACCTCCCGGCCATCACCCGCGGCCTGGTCCCCGAACTCCAGCGCCGGGGCGCCTTCCGCACCGCCTACGAGGCCGACACCCTGCGCGGCCTGCTGGGCCTCGCCCGCCCCGCCAACCGCTACGCCGCCGCGTCCGCCTGAGCCGGAGGGATCCCGCACCGATGTCCAAGCCCCTGAAGCAGATCCACCTGGCCGCGCACTTCCCCGGCGTCAACAACACAACCGTGTGGAGCGACCCCGAGGCCGGCAGCCACATCGAGTTCAGCTCCTTCGCCCACTTCGCGAAGACCGCCGAACGCGCCAAGTTCGACTTCCTGTTCCTCGCCGAGGGCCTGCGCCTGCGCGAACAGGGCGGCAAAATATACGACTTGGACGTCGTCGGCCGCCCGGACACCTTCACGGTCCTCGCCGCGCTCGCCGCCGTCACCGAGCACCTCGGGCTGACCGGCACCATCAACTCCACCTTCAACGAGCCCTACGAGGTGGCCCGCCAGTTCGCCAGCCTCGACCACCTCTCCGGCGGCCGCTCCGCCTGGAACGTCGTCACCTCCTGGGACGCCTTCACCGGCGAGAACTTCCGCCGCGGCGGCTTCCTGCCCCAGCAGGAGCGCTACTCCCGCGCCAAGGAGTTCCTCGCCACCGCACAGGAGCTCTTCGACTCCTGGCAGGGCGACGAGATCCTCGCCGACCAGGCCTCCGGTGTGTTCCTGCGGGACGCCAAGGCCGGCTCCTTCGTCCACACCGGACAGCACTTCGACATCCACGGGCAGTTCAACGTGCCGCGCTCCCCACAGGGCCGCCCGGTGATCTTCCAGGCGGGCGACTCGGACGAGGGCCGCGAGTTCGCCGCCTCCTCGGCCGACGCCATCTTCAGCCGGTACGCCACCCTCAAGGAGGGCCAGGCCTTCTACACCGACGTCAAGAGCCGCCTCGCCAAGTACGGCCGCCGCCATGACCAGTTGCTGATCCTGCCGGCCGCCTCCTTCGCGCTCGCCGACACCGACGCCGAGGCCGAGGAGCTCGCCCGGATCGTCCGCCGCCAGCAGGTCAGCGGCGCCACCGCGCTCAAGCACCTGGAGTTCGTCTGGAACCGGGACCTGTCCGGGTACGACCCCGAAGGGCCGCTCCCCGACATCGAGCCGGACGTCAGCGACAACCACATCTCCAAGGGCCGTGCTCAAGTACGGATGTACCGGGACCCGCTGGCCACCGCCCGCGAGTGGCGCGAACTGGCCGAGGCCAACAAGTGGTCCATCCGCGACCTGGTCATCAACACCGGCAACCGGCAGAACTTCATCGGTTCGCCCGAGACCGTCGCCCGCACCATCAACGAGTACGTGCAGGCCGACGCGAGTGACGGCTTCATCCTCGTCCCGCACATCACCCCGACCGGCCTCGACACCTTCGCCGACAGGGTCGTCCCGCTCCTCCAGGAACAGGGCGTCTTCCGCACCGACTACGAGGGCCCGACCCTGCGCCACCACCTCGGCCTCGCGCACCCCGACGAGGCCGGGGGCGAGCAGCGGGCGGCGTCGTGAAGTTCCTCGCGATCACCCTGATCGTGCACCGTCCGGATCCGGTCACGGGCGTGCGGAAGTCGACGCACGACCGGTTCCGTGAAGTGCTCGACAACGCCGTGCTCGCCGAGGAGCTGGGCTTCGACGGCTTCGGCGTGGGGGAGCGGCACGAGCGGCCGTTCATCTCCTCCTCGCCGACCGTCGTCCTCAGCCACGTCGCCGCCCTGACCCGGCGCATCCGCCTCTTCACCGCGGTGACGACCCTGAGCCTGCTCGACCCCAGGAGGGTTCACTCCGGCCAGTCGAGCTGATGCTCCGGAGTCCCCACGGACCTGCCGTACGCGACCGCTTCGGCGCGGCCCGCCGCATCACCGCGCCGATAGCGGCACACCTTGTCCGCGAAAACGACCACGCGCTCGTCGCCGGCGACGAAGTCGGTGTACCAGCCGAGTTCGGGCGCCAGCACCCCGGCGAGCGCGTCCACGTCCTCGCCGTCGCTCTCCCACTCGACGAGCGTCCACACGGACGGCTGCCCTTCGGCGGCGCCGCCGACCTCCACCCTGCTGACCTTCCGCAGCCGCAGTCCGTACGGCTCGAGCACCGCTCCCGGCCTGAGGCTCTCGCCGATGACGTATCCGCTGATCACGCGCTGTCTCCCTGTCGGCCGCGGACTTCTCGGCCGATGCTACGGGCTGTCAGGTACGGCTCAGGACGTCAACTGGGCGATGCTTCTGCTGACCAGGAACAATCCGGCCACCAGTGCCACGGTCACCAGCGCCTGCTCCTGGTGGGTCGTGATCCAGACGCGGAGCCTGTCCAGGCGCACTCCGGCCGAGTCCGGGGCGAACGTCATGTAGGTCTCCATCGCCAGCAGACTGCTCGTGGCAAGGAGGACGTAGCCGAACAGGGCCAGGTAGGAGGAGCTGTGGGACAGGTCCGCGCTGACCACCGTCGCCGCGCCGGCTGCCACGAGCCCCCACGGCTGGAGCAGCGGAGCCAGCCCCGCCGCCGTCCACAGGGAGATCCGGTCGAGTCGTGCCATCAGTCCGCCGGAGGACGTGTGCCGTCGGTCCGAAGTGGAGGCGGCCCCCGCACGCTTCCTGCGCCGGGACCGGTGCCGGTACCAGCCGTATCCGACGAGTCCCACGCCGATGGCCAGCTTGACGGCGGACGAGGCGCTGGAGGGCGGGGAGTGGGGAGCGGGCGGTTTGCCGCCGGTGGTCAGCAGCACGGCAGCGATGACGGCCACGAAGCAGGCTAGCCAGGCCAGGATGAAGACCAGGCCCTTCCACACTCCGCCACGCGTCGACAGCACCAGCACGAACGCGGTCACCGACAGGGGGAACACGGTGATCGCGAGACCGATGACCACCAGGTCGAGCACCATCACAGCCCCCCGCGCGGCAGTGCGCGTCCGGTCGCGGCTCGACGTTCGACCATGCCTTCAGTCTCCCCGCCCGTCCCGCGCCGCACCATTCGTCGACTCTGACCCCGGTCCGCGCCGGGGCTCACCCGGCCCTGTGATCGGATCGTCCCGGCGCACCTCTTCGCGCGAGTTTCTTGGCCCATCCGGCCCTGTGCCGTACACCTGCCGGGGCCAGACGGCCGCGGTAGCGGCACCCTGGCAGCATGCAGCCAGGGAAAGGGACCGGAAGAAGGCGCCCGGGCCGTCCTTCCCGCCGGACAGCACTGCGGGAGCGTGCGGCCTCGACGCGATCTTGGCTGATGGACCTGCGCACCCGGACCGAGAACCGGTTCCCCGTGCTCACGCGTCTGCTGTCGCACCTGATCTCGGTGAACCTGTTCGACTCCGCGACCCGGCTCGCCGCCCAGACGTTCCTCACGGCCGTCCCCCTGCTGTTCGTGGTGGCCTCCATCGCCCCGCAGTGGCTGCGCGACCAGTTCGTCACGTCCCTGCACGACGCCTTCGGACTGACGGGAAGCGCGAACGACGAACTGAACAAGGTCCTCCAGGGCACCGACGAACCGTCCGACGAGCTGCGCCAGACCACGGGCGTCGTCGGCGGGCTGATGGTGCTCCTTTCGGCCACCGCGTGCAGTCGCGCCATGCAACGGCTGTGCCAGCGCGCCTGGAGCCTGCCCAAGGCGAGCGCGCGGGTGGCCGCCTGGCGCTGGATCGCCTGGATCGCGACCTGGCTGGGCATGTTCGCCGTACAGGGGAGTCTGCGCAACGGCTTCGGCCTCGGCCTGTGGCTCGGCCTGCCCCTGCTGCTGATCGCGGAGGTCGGTATCTGGTGGTGGACGCAGCATCTGCTGCTGGTCGCGCGCGTGCCCTGGCGTCCGCTGCTGCCGGGTGCGGTGCTGACCGGGGCGGCCCTGACCGTCGTCACCTCCACCGCTTCGCTGTACGTCCCCCGGGCCCTCAACCACAGCCTGGCGAAGTACGGTTCCCTGGGTGCCGTGTTCACGCTGTTGTCCTGGCTGATCACGCTCTGCGTGGTCGCGACCCTGTGCCTCACGGCCGGCGCGGTCATCGCCCGCGAACCCTGGGCCGTCCGCCGTCTGGGCCCACCCGAACCGCCGGACCCGACGACGAAGGACGCGGCCCACGGCAGCTCACCGCCGTGACGACGACCCGCACAAGGTGTCAGCCCGGCGTCCGGTCGCTCGGTCGCTCACCTGGCGCAGGGGCGGCCGGGCCCTGCGGCAGCCGCTGGACCAGCACGAAGGACATGACCGCGGCCAGCACGACCAGGGCCACCGTGTCCACGTTGCCCAGCAGCAGCACGACCAGGACGACGCTGCTGACGGGCAGGCGCAGGGCCGCGGTCACCGAGGCGGCCATGCCGACCGCCATCGCCGGGACCAGTCCCAGACCGGGCAGCGGCGCCAACAGCACCCCGGCCGCCCCACCCAGGAACAGGGCGGGAAAGACGGGACCACCGCGCAGACTGCCCAGACACAGTGCGTACGCCAGACCCTTGAAGGCAAGTACCGCGATCAGCGCTCCCACCGGCCAGGCGTGCGGGTCCTGCGCCAGATCGGAGAGGGTGGTCTCGCCCGACAGGGCCGCCTCGGCGGGGGAGCGGCCCGTGGCGACGGCGTAGAGGGTGATGCAGACCGCCGCTGCCAGCGCGCAGAGGGCGGTGCGGCGAACCGTCCGGGCCGCCGTGAACCGCGCCGCGAAGCGTCCGCCCACGAATGCCCCGTGGACGAGGAACGCGAGGGCGGGCGCCAGCAGCAGCGCCCACAGCACGTCCGCCCAGTCGAGCGGCGGCGGTGTGGGCAGGCCGATGTCCAGGCTCCCCGTCTCGAAGCCGGTCCAGCGGACGAAACCGGTGAAGATCAGGTCGCCCACTCCGCTGGCCAGCAGCGCGGGCAGCATCACCGCGAACAGTTGCGGGCCGCCCACCCCGGCCACCTCGATCAGCAGCACCGCGCCCACGATCGGATTCCCGAAGAGCGCGGAGACGGCGGCCGCCGCCCCGGCCGCACTCAGCAGTGCCGTGCTCGCGTCGGTCTCCGGGGCCCGCACCAGGCGCGCGAAGAGAAGTGCCAGCCCGCCGCCCATGGCGATCAGGGGTGCCTCGGGTCCCAGCACGGCACCGAGCGGCAGACCGACCAGAGCGGCGATCAGGACGCCGGGCAGCGCCTTTCTCGTGATGCCCCCCGAGTGCAGGCCGCCCGCGGGCACATGCCCGCCCCGGCCCGGAAAGCGGGCGGCGACCACGCCGACCACGAGACCGGCCGGGGTGAGCAGGGGCAGCGCCCACCACCAGGGAGCCTTCTCCCAGCCCAGGTCCTTGGGCCAGTCCGTCCAGATCAGCTGCTCCAGCTGATGGACCGCCACCAGGAACCAGAAGGCGATCAACGCCACCGGAACACCGATCAGGCCGCAGAAGACCAGGGCCCTGCGATATTCCGGCCGGCCCAGCATGGTCCTCAGCAGGTCGGCTTCCGGCGGCTGACTCCGTGCGGCGGGTTCGGAGCCGCTTTCCGGTGTCGGTGCGGCGATGGGTCCTCCCGGGTTCAGCGCCCCGGTACGGGGGCGGCCGGTATGCCGCTCAGCGTTCCCGACGCACAGTGCACAGGCCCCAGATGACGAAGCCGTACATCGCGATCAGGGTGAGCGACCAGAGGGGGTAGTACGGCAGTGACAGGAAGTTGGCGATGATCGCCAGCCCCGCGATGCCGACGCCGACGACCCGGGCCCAGGTGGCGCGGGTGAAGAGACCCGCACCCACGCACATGGCGATCACTCCGAGGACCAGTTGGATCCAACCCCAGCTGGTCAGATCGAACTTGAAGACATAGTTGGGTGTCCTCACGAACACGTTGTCGTCGGCGATGGCCATGATGCCCCGGAAGAGATCCAGGACACCGGCGATGAACAGCAGGACAGCGGCGAACACCGTCAGTCCGCCGGCGGCGGCCTGGGCGGTCTCCGAGCGGCGGTGCGTCGTGGGTGTGGCCATGATCGATTCCTCTTTCCCCGGTGAGAGGCAGCAGTCAGTGCCTCACTTGCGAGCATCGGGAGTGATCCGGCGCTGGTGATCACCCGTGACGGGTGAGGTTCGCGCGGACGGTTCACCCGGGGAGCCGGGTCAGTGCGCGGCCGCTGCCCCGGCGCCCGTGCCGGAGGACGGGGCGGAGCCGTCGTGGTCCAGGAACTCCCGGATCGCGAAGGCCACCAGCGTGATCACCGCCGTCCACACCACGACCGCCGTGGTGGGATAGGTCCAGGTGAACAGGACGATCGCCGCGACCACCAGGATGACCACCCCGATCCAGCGCTTGAAGCGGTGGACGAACCGCCCGACCGCCCCGAGCCGAAGGCCCGCCGAGGTCGTCACGTCACGCAGCGAGCCGATGCTCCTGCGGCAGGCGGTACGCGTGACGACGGCGACCCGGGACGGCCCGGCGAGGAAGGCCCCGGCAGCGGTGAACAGGGCGACCGCGGCGAGGGCACGGATACCGGCGCGCAGGAACTTGACCAGGGCGTCGTACACGGACCCCGCGGCGGCCTCGGAGACGCCGGACGGCAGATGATTGAGGTAGACGTCGCGGAAGACGGTGAGGCCGAGCCCCAGGATCACCATGGCGACGAACACCGCGAGGGCAGCCCCGATCAGCGCGTGCCGTCGGTTGAACGCCACGTACACCCCGGCGGCCGCGATCAGCAGCGCGATGAGCGGCAGCCAGCCCCCGAGGAGCTCCAGCACTCTCACATAGGACTTGATCTTGCCGAGGTCCTTCGACTGGAACACCACGAAGTTCGTGTGGACGGCCGGGATCTTGGCGGCGGGCGTGAAGCCGGCGGCGACCAGCTGGTCCTTGACCTCGGCGACGATCGGGCCCAGGTCGACGACGACCTGGTCGTTCTCCACCTTGACCGTGCTGCCGTCGGTGTGTCCGGTCAGGGCCTTGTCCAGCGCCGCGTGCGCCCTGCGGTTGCCGTTGACCCAGACCCTCTCGAAGGCACTGCTGGTGACCACCCGCTCCACGGTGCCGCTGACCAGCTGCTTGAGCCCGCTCTCGATCGGGCCGTCCAGATTGCCGATCAGCTTGGCCGCCTGCGGTGGCACACCCTTCGCCGAGGCCGCGTCGGTGAGCTGTTTCACCAGCGCGTCCACGTCGATCTGGGCCAGGACGGCGGTGGTGATCCGGTTGGTGGCCGCCTTCTGGACATCCGGGTCGCTAGCCAGCGGGCCGACGGTCTTCACGTAGCGGTCCGTGTCCTGGACGATGCTGTTCGCCCACACCGCCACGACGGACAGCATGGCCAGCAGCGCGGCCAGAAGGATCAGCAGGACCGAGCCGAGCGTGCGGAAGGGGTGGTGCCGCGTCGCGTGCGGCGGTCCGCTGCTTTCCAGGGCGTGAACCCGTTTCCTCAGTTCGGCCAGTTCACCGCGCTCGTCGCCCGAGAGCTGTTCGTCACCGCTAGCGTTCATGGACACCAGCACAGACGGCATTCGTGAAGCGCGCGATCCTGGTGCTCCGGACGGGTGAACGGCGCACCGAGGTGCGAGGGCCGCGCTCCGGTGATGCAATGGGCTCAGCAGAGCCCCGGGGGACGTCGAGGCAGGGCATCAGGGGGCGACGGCCGGTCGGGGGAAGCAGCCACGAGCACCAGAGGTGACGCCGTGAGCGACGAATTCGAAGACGTGGGCCCCATCGACTATCTGGTCGTGGAGTTCCCCGGCAACCGGATGACGGGTGAGGGCCTCCCCCTCCTGGTCGATCTCGTGGACCGGGGAATCATCCGGATCCTGGACCTGGTCTTCGTCAGGAAGGACGACGACGGCTCGGTGGCCGGCATGGAGATCACCGACTTCGACGGCGACGGCCGGCTCGACCTCGCCGTCTTCGAGGGAGCCTCGTCAGGGCTCCTCGGCCAGGACGACATCGACGAAGCCGCCCAGGCGCTGGAACCCGGCTGTTCGGCAGGCATCCTGCTCTACGAGAACCGATGGGCCGCACCCTTCGCCGCCGCCCTGCGCCGCGGCGGGGCCCGGATGGTCGCCTCCGGACGGATCCCGGTTCCCGCGCTCGTCGCGGCCCTCGACGCGACCGAGACCGCCGATTGAGCCGACCAGGGCCGATCGGCACTGACGGACAGTCGGGAGAGCCGGGACAGCCGACAGAAGGCTGATGGATCGAAGGGAAACAGTCATGCCAGGTCTCCTCCGCGGGGTCGCGCGCACCGCTGTCGTCGCCGGAACGGCGACCGCCGTGTCGAACCGTGTGAACCGCCGACAGCAAGGGCGATGGGCGGCCCAGCAGGAATCCCAGGCGCCCCCGCCCCCGTCGTACTCCCAGCAGCCGGCGGCCGCTCCTTCGGCCCCCGACATGAGCGCCAAGATCGAGCAGCTGAAGCAGCTCGGCGAGCTGAAGACCCAGGGCGTGCTCACCGAGGCCGAGTTCGAGGAGCAGAAGCGCAGGCTCCTGGAGGCGTGACCCCACCGGGCCACCGGCACACGACCTGGAGGCGGCGCACCCCGCCCCGGAACGCCGCGCGGCCGGTGCTCGTCTCCCTCCCCCGAAGGCGACGAGCACCGGCCGTTCCCCCGGCGCCGGACAGTGGTCCAGCCTCGTCCGTGTGCGGTCCGTACGTGCCGGCTCACCAGCACATGACCGCGGTTTCCCCCGAACCCCACGCGGAGTACAGGCGCACACGGACGAAGTAGCGGCGGCCCTTCACGAGACGGGCCCTGAGCGTTGCGTTGCGCGGAGTGCCCCCGTCGTCGTGGCCGCAGAGGTAGCGGGCTTCTCCGTCCCGTTCCTCGAAGACCACCACGACGGTGTCAGCGTCGCCGAAGGTGCCCACGGTGTACTCGCGGGTCTCCGGCGGTTCCACGGTGAAGTCGGCCTGCCCGCCCGGCCCGAGCCCCAGCGGGGCGGACCGGAAGGGCACCAGCGCGGGCGGCCGGACCGGCTCGGTCGGCGGATACCAGCGCAGGACGTACTCCTTGTCGGCGGCCGACAGGGTGCCGGGCGGGTTGAGACCCGCGCGGAACTGCTCCGGTTCCAGGATCAGCCCCGCCCCGAAGGGGTACTCCATGATCGACTGCGGGTCCCAGACGGAGCCGTTGACCTCGTCCGGGTCGAGCTTGCGCAGGATGTTGAAGAACGTCCGGTCCCGGCTCCAATGGTTCGGCGGGCCCGCCAGATCGGTGTAGACGGCCTCCTCGTCCCAGTGGATCCCGGCGAACGGACTCTGGTGCTCGTGCAGCATGCCGAGCGCGTGCCCGATCTCGTGCAGGGCCGTCCCGCGCTCCCCGGGCGCGGTCAGGTCCCAGCCGAAGTTCATGGTGCGCTCGTTCACCCCGACCCGCAGGGCATCCCTGCCCACGGTCGACCAGGATCCGTCGCCGAGCTGGAACCCGATGCGCAGTTCGGCCTCCGAACGGTCGCCGACCTCGGTGAACCGCACCCCCACCCCGAGGTCCTGCCACTCCTGGAAGCACTCGCGCACCACGTCCCGCTGCTCCTTGGCGCCCACCCACGACACCCGGCGGTTCTGCCCGGTCCCCGGAACAGGAATGACCGACCCGTCGGAGTCGCCGTCGAAGAAGCAGTAGTGCAGGACCGTGCTGTTGACCCACATCCGACCGCCGCCGACGAGCGCGCTCAGCCGCTCGGCGGCCAGCCCCGGAGCGAACACCGGAGCCGACTGCTGCGCGAGGGAGCAGTAGCGAGCGGTCATGCGTCCCAGCGTGCCGCCGGGCGTCCGGGGGCGCCTGAGTCGGGGGCTACTCAAGTCCCCCTGTATCAGACCTGAGTAGCGGTGCTCTTGCTTCCGTGACGACATTCGAACGGGACGTGCCAAGCTTGCGGCTGCCCTGGCCGTTCACCGGGCGCCAGGACGAACTCGACCTGATCCGCGGGTCCGTGGCCGGCGGCCGGCACGGCATCGTGGTGACCGGTCCGGCGGGGCGGGGAAAGACCCGGCTGGTCACCGAGGCCGTGCGCGGCACCGACTGCGCGCGGGTGACAGGGACACCCGAGACCCGCGACCTCCCGTTCGCCGCCTTCGCACACCTGCTCCCGGACACCGTGTCCCTGCATCGCGCGGTCCAACTGCTTTCAGGCGTAAGGCTGTTGCTGGTCGACGACGCCCATCTGCTCGACGACGCCTCGGCCGCCCTGGTCCATCAGCTCGCCGTGCACGGCCGCACCCGGCTCCTGGTCGTTGCCACCGAGGGCGCTCGGGCACCGGGGGCGATCACCCGCCTGTGGACCGGGGAACTCCTGCTGCGCCTGGACCTGGAGCCGTTGTCCCGCGAGGAGACCGCACAGCTGCTCGCGGCCGGTGCGGGCGGTTTGGAGGCCCTCACCGTCAACCGGCTGCACCGGCTCTGCCAGGGCGATCTGCGGCTGTTGCGGGAGCTGGTGGGCGCGGTGCGCGAGCAGGGGCTCCTGTCCCGGGTCCCGGACTCGGGCGAGTGGGAGTGGCGGGGTCCGGTGCCGGTCACCGCGACCGTGCGCGAACGCCTCGCGGACCTCCTCGATCGCGCGGGACCCGGTGAGCGCGCCACCCTGGACCGCCTGGCGTTCGGCGAGCCGCTCCCCGTGGACGCCGACACGCTCGACCTGGGCGCGCTCGAGGCCCTGGAGGCGGACGGCCTGGTCCACATCGACGACCACGGCACCGCGAGCCTCGCCCACCCCCTCCACGGCCCGGTGCTCCGGTCGGTGGCCGGACGCCTCAGGGCTCGCCGGCTGGCCCGCACCCCGTCCGACCGTACGGCCGCCCTGGAGACCGAGACGACCGCCCTGGCGCGGGCCATCGCCGCGACGGACGTACGGGCCGTGCCGGCGCCGGTGGGGGAGTGGCTCGTGACCGAGGGCATCGGCATCCCGGCCCCGCACGCCGCCGTACGAGCCCGCTTCGCCCGCCTGCGCGGGCAACTGCGCGAGGCCGCCTCCTGGGCCCGGGAGGGCCTGCGCACCACCGCCGAAGACCACGCCTGCCGGCTCGAACTCGCCCTGGCGACAGCTCAGTCTGGCGAGGCGGGGCAGAGGGTGGCGCAGAGGGACGACATGCAGCCGGTGGGCGCGGGAGGGATCGACTGGGAGGGGGCGTCGACGCAGGCGCCCGGGCCGGGGCAGGGCGTGACGCAAGCCGACGGCCCGGAAAACATGGCGGCGCAGGTCGACCCCTCGGAACCCGCGGTGACGCGGACGGGAGCAGACCCCAGCCGAGCGCCCGTCCTGCCTGCGGCCCCCCAAGATCCCGGCTCCGCCGTCCGCGGAGGAACCTCCGGTGGAAGCGGCCCCTCGGTCCCCTCGGCCGTCCGCCGAGGGAGCCCCGGTGGCAGTCGCCCCTTGGATTCCTCCGCCGGACCGGCCGGTCGACCCGCCCCGCCTGACCCCGGCATCCCCACGCCCTGCTCAGCCGGCGCGGCCACCTGGTGGGCCGCCGCTCGCGGTGATCTCGGTGCCGCTCTGGACGCGGTCGGTGCGGAGCCGTACGACGCCGTGCGCCTCGGTGCGCCCGAGCGGGCCGCCGGCCGGCTGACCGGGGTCTTCGCCGCGCACGCCGACGCCCTCGCCCAAGGAGACGGACCCGCCCTCGACCGTGCGGCCCGGACGCTGGAGGAGCGCGGTTTCCTGCTGTTCGCGGCGGAGGCGTACGCCCAGGCGGCGCAGGCGCACCGCGACCCCGGCGCGGCCCGCACTTCCCGCACCCGGTCCGTCGCGCTGGCCCGCCGCTGCCAGGGCGCCCGTACCCCGGCCCTGGCGGGGCTGGTCCTCGGCGAACTCACCGCCCGCCAGCGGCAGATCGTCACCCTCGCTGCCGCCGGGCTCACCAACCGCCAGATCGCGGAGAAGCTGACCCTGTCGGTCCGGACCGTCGGGAACCACCTCTACGGCGCTTACACCCGCCTCGGCGCGAGCGACCGCGACGCGCTGCCCTGCCTGGTGGAGCTGCCCGAGGTACAGCCGGCCTGAGCCGGACTCGGACCGGGGCGGTCTGACCCCCAGTATTCGGGGGAGGGGTCAGGCCGCCCCACACCTCGCACCTCGCACCTCCGGCAGGGACTACGCCGCCCCGAACGCAGAGAACGCCCACCCGGTCGCCTGGTGCACCGAGTCCCCCGGCAGCGCGGCGCGCGCGTCCCGCAGCGCCTCCGCCATCGACGCCCCCGCACCGAGCCCCTTGTGCAGCGCGAGCATCAACGGCACCACCGCCTCGTCGTTGACCGGCGCACTGCACGCCACCACCCCCGCGGTACCCAGCGGCAGCAACGCGGTGACCAGGCCGAGCAGTTCATCCGCGCCGACCGACGCGAACCGGGCCGTGTCGCAGCAGGACAGGATGATCCGGTACGGGCTGCGCTCGAGGCGCTCGAAGTCATGGACGATCAGCGGCCCGTCCGCCATCCGCAACGAGGAGAACAACGGGCTGTCCGCCCGGAACGTGCCGTGCGCCGCGATATGGGCCAGCGCCGCCCCGTCCAGCTCCTCCAACACCCGCGGCACACGCGCCTCGTCGTACTCCAGGACGGTCGCCGCACCGTGGCGTCCGGCCAGTTCGGGCACCTCGGCGCCGCCGGTCGCAAGGCCCGGCCCGCGCACCAGGACCTGGCGTCCGCCGGCCGGCGGCGCGGTCCCGTGTGCCCGCAGCCAGCTGCTCGCCGACGGCGACACGCTGAACACCCGCTCCCGCAGCGACGGCAGCAGCGCCCACGGCACCCGGTGCAGCCTCCCCGGCGGCACCACCACGACCGGCCCGGAACCGAGCTGCGCCGCGGCCGGGCCCAGCAGCAGTTCCTCCAGCCGCCGCCCCGCCGCCTCCACCACCGGAAGCCGTGCCTCGGCACCCGGGTGGGCGAGCCGTCGCAGCCCCGCCTGGACGTGCTCGGCCTCGCGTTCCGCGTCGGCCAGCAGCCCGCCCTCGAACCGCCGCACCCGCCCCCGCCCGCACAGCAGCACCTGCACCCGCCCGTCCAGCACGGCCAGTTCGACCAGCCGTACGTCGTCACCGAGCCGTTCCAGCAGTTCGGCCGGGTCGAAGCGGTAGCCGTCACCGGGGGCGTCGCCCCGGATGTGGTGGGTGCGGGAGCGGATCTCCCGTTCCAGGCGCCGCTGTTCACGCTCCAGCGCCGGCACCGGCCGCCCCTCCATCCGGGCCGCCTCCGCCCGGGCGGCGATCTCCCGGAACGCGGTGAGATCGCTGAGCAGCCCGGGATCGGCCGGTGGGCGGGTCGGCGGGGCGGACAGCGCGGTGGCCCGCCAGCGCTCGCTCCACACCAGCAGCCGGCGCGGCCCGCCCGAGGTGAGCGAGGCACGCGCGGCCAGCGCGGCGAGCTCCGCGCCCTGCGCGGTGGCCCGGGCCCTGAGCTCGGAGGCGCCCAGGGTCGTCCGGTGGTCGTCGAGCACGTCCAGGCCGCGGCGGCAGGCCTCCAGGACCCGCCGGTCGGAGCCCACGGCCCGCGCCCACAGCGCACGGGCCGCCCAGCCCGTCATCCGCGCCAGCGGCGGCCCGCTGTGCCGACTGCGCGCGGCGACCTCCAGATGCCGCTCGGCGTCCTCACGCCACCCCAGGTCCAGTGCGATCCGGCCCGCCAGCAGCGAGGCCTCGGGGGCCGCGGGCGCGCCGAAGGACGCCAGCCGCTCCGCGACCGCCGCCGCGTCCGCGACCAGCCGCCCCGAACCGCGCCCCGCGGCGACCCGCGCCTCGATCAGCACCAGCCGGGCATGCGTCTCCCACCAGGAGCGCCGCTGCCCCGCGAACAGCCGTACCGCCAGGTCGGCCCGGGCGATCGCGGTGTGCGCGTCCCCCTCGACCCGGGCCGCCCGCGCGGCGGCGAGCAGCAGTTCCGCCTTCAGCGTCGACTGTCCGCCGATGCCGTCGAGGACCTTGATCGCCGCGTCGGCCTCCGCGAGCGCCTCCCGGGCCAGTCCCGCCGCCATCAGGACCTCGCAGCGCCGGACGGTGAGCATGAACGTCGGTGTGCCGAGCTTGGCGTACCGCTCCTGCGCCTCGTCCAGCAGCCGCAGCGCGGCCGGGACGTCCCCGGACCGGTAGGCGGCCAGGCCCCGGCTCTCCACCGCGTCGGCCTTGTCGTGCTCCTGGCCCGTGGTGTCCCACAGCGCCTCCGCCGCCGTGAAGTCGGCGTCCGCGCGCTCCACCGCGCCCAGCGCCAGATGCACGGTCGCCCGCAGGGTCAGCGCCCGCGCCGTCCAGATCACGTCCTCGGCCTGCCGCAGCACCGGGATCGCCCGCCGTACGTCCTCCAGCGCCGCCCTGTGCTGCCCCAGCACCCAGGACGCGTACGCCCGCCGGAACAGCACGCGGGCGCGGGTGTGCCCGCCGGAGACCTCGACCCCCCGCTCCAGCGCCGCGAGCCCCTGCCGGGTGCGCCCCGCGTGCACCAGCGCCACCCCGAGCGCGGCCAGCACGTCCGCCTCCCGGTCGGCCGACTCCGAGCGCGCCGCGAGATCACGGGCGCGGCGCAGATGGTCCAGGGCGATCCGCAGATCGCCCCAGTCCCGCTGCCAGATACCGATCACCTGGTGGGCCACGGAGGCGTGCAGCGGTGTGGGATCCGAGCCGAGTACCTCCTCTGCCCTCGCCAGCGCCTGGTTGGGGGCGGCGAACACCATCGGCAGAAGTTCGAGAACCGAGTCGCTTCCCGCTGTCACCCCAAGGATGGTAGTGCCACGGGTGGCGGGCCACACCGGTTCGGCGCTGTATCAATCACCGGTCCCGCGGCTCTGACTGACGACCGCCGCCCAGTGGGAGGACACGCCATGGCACCTCAGCGATTCCACGAGCAGTTCGACCAGATCCAGCGTTCCATGCCCGATGTCCCCCTGGCCCTCGGGCCCGACGACGCCTCGGAGTTCATCTACGAGAAGGGAGTCGTGCTCGCCCGGGACGGCCGCGACGCGGCGCTCGTCGAGGAGACCGTGCGCACCCACTTCACCGAGGCGACCGGCCTGACCGGCGACCACGTGCGCCGGGACAGCCCCGAGACCAACCGCTCGGGCATCACCCGCATCCAGGTCGGCGACCCGGGGCACGGAGACCGGCGCGGCGACCGCGCCGTCACCCACGCGCTGCGCGCCATGAGCGAGCGCGAGGGTCGCGCCGGGCGCCGGATCGTCAGCCGCAACCACGTGGTGTCGATCGCCGTCAACTCCTGCCCCGGCGACGAACCCGTGCCCGCCTCCCTCAGCCAGGGCACCAACCCCGCCCCGGCGGAGGCGGCTCACGACCCCGGCACCGCGGTGGGCGTGCTCGTCGTCGACAACGGCCTCACCCACGACCACGCGCTCGTCCCGCTGCTCGCGCACGTCGACGGCGACCTGCACGGCACCGAGACCGACGCGGACGGCAACCTCCTCCAGTACGTCGGCCACGGCACCTTCATCGCCGGTGTCCTCGCGGCCGTCGCGCCCAACACCGACATCACCGTCCGCAACACCCTCAACGACGCGGGCGCCATCCTGGAGTCCGAGCTCGGCGACCGGCTCTTCGAGGCCGTCGCCGACGGCTGGCCCGACATCATCAGCCTCTCCGCGGGCACCTCCAACGGCCGCACCGACGGACTGCTCGGCATGGACGCCTTCATGCAGGAACTGCGCGCCCACGGAACCCTGCTGGTCGCCGCCGCCGGCAACAACGCCAGCGCCAGCCCCTTCTGGCCCGCCGCCTACGCCGACCTGCCCGAGTACCGGGACGTCGTCCTGTCGGTCGGCGCGCTGCGCGGTGACGGCGAGTTCGGCGCCTGCTTCAGCAACCACGGCCCCTGGGTGAAGGTCTACGCCCCCGGCGAGCGCCTCACCAGCGCTCTCACCGGCTTCGACGCACCGGTGCCCTACGCCTACCAGCACTCCACCTACGAGGCCTGCCGGTACGGCTTCACCTATGTCTGCACCTGCCAGTCCCCGTCCCACGCCGGGGTGTTGAGCGAGGACGGCGGCACCGTCAAGCCGGACCAGGTGATGTTCGAGGGGTACGCGCACTGGAGCGGAACCTCCTTCGCCACTCCGGTCGTCGCCGGTCTGGTCGCCGCCCACATGACCGCGAACAAGGAGACCGACCCGCGTGCCGCCCGGAGCCAACTCCTCGCCGGCAACACCCAGTTCGCCGAAGTGCGCGGGGCGCACGTCCCGGCGCTGCGGCCGGCCGGCTGGCGTCCGGTGCCGGTGGTGCAGCGCCCGGTCGGCGCATGAGGGCCGGAGTGGTCCCTTCCACGGCGTACGATGACTTGCCGTACACGAGGGGTGGGACCGTGGACCGAGCAGATGTCGGTGGGCTGGTCCAGTCCGCCGTCGACGGCGACGCGGCGGCCTGGAAGGCGCTCGTGGAAGGGCTGAGCCCACTGGTGTGGTCGGTGGTGCGCGCGCACCGGCTCTCCGACGCCGACGCGCACGAGGTGTACCAGACCGTCTGGTTCCGTTTCGCCCAGCACCTGGGGAGGATCCGCGAACCCGACAAGGCCAAGTCCTGGCTGGCCAGCACCGCGCGCCACGAGTGCCTGAAGGTGCTCAAGAGCTTAAGGCGGCTGACGGTCACGGACGATCCGCAACTGCTGGACCGGATCAGCGAGGACCGTACGCCCGAGCAGTCCCTCATCGACTCCGAGGAGGCCGCCGCGCAGAGCGAGCGCGTGCGGCACCTGTGGCAGGAGTTCGAGGAACTCGGCGACCGGTGCCGGCAGTTGCTGCGCGTCCTGATGGCGTCCCCGAAACCCGGCTACCAGGAGGTGTCCGCCGCCCTGGGGATCGCGGTGGGCAGTATCGGACCACTGCGCCAGCGCTGTCTGCGGCGGCTGCGGGCGCGGCTCGAAGCCCGGGGGGCGGTATGAGCGACGACGACCTCGACGACCTCTTCACCGAAGAGGCCTTACCCGACGAGGAGTTGGCCCTGGATCTGCTGGAGGAGGAGCTCCGTCAGGCCACGGCCATCCTGGACCCTGTGCCGGCGGCCCTGCGGCAGATCGCCGTCGAGGCGTTCGCGCTGCACGACCTGGACAGCCGTATCGCCGAGCTGTCCTTCGACTCGGTGGTCGACGCCCTCCCTGTGCGGGGAGCGGCGGCGGCGCCCCGGATGCTCACCTTCCACGCGGGCGAGGTGACGGTCGACGTCGAACTCACCGCGCAGGGCCTGATGGGCCAGGTGCTGCCGCCCCGGCCGGCCCGCATCGAGGTGCTCAGCGGTCCGCAGCCGGGCGCACCGCTCACCACGGACGACATGGGCCGCTTCACCTGTGAGGTGCCCCCGACCGGCCCGTTCGCCCTGCGCCTGCGAACCGACGAAGAGGTGATCGTCACCGACTGGCTGACGGTGTGAACCGCCTGTCCGGTGCGCGGTCCCGCGGCCGGACCGGGCACCGGGTCGAGCCCGGTCCCGGCCAGGTCGTGCGCGGAAGCGCTCCGGGCCGGGGTCAGCGCACGGCGTCCACGAGCGCGGCCAGGGCCCGCGCGAGCCGGTTCAGCCCCGGTCCGGCCGGGCCGCCCGGTTCCGTCATGTACGTGTCCCGGCGGATCTCCACCATCAGGGCACTCACGCGGGGATCGCGGCCGTAGAACTCCAGGGGCACGTACGTCCCGCTGAACGGGCTGTCCAGCCCGACCTCCCCGAACGCCTCCCGCGCCGCGGCGACCAGCGCGGGCGGCGTGTGGAAGGGGTCGGTCCCCAGACACACACGCGGCCGCGGTCCCTCGCCGTGCAGTTCGTACGGCAGCGGCGCGCTGGGATAGGAGTGCACGTCGATGACGACGGCCCGCCCGACGGCCGCGAGCCGTTCGGCGACGGCCTCGGTCATGGCCCGGGCGTAGGGCCGGAAGTAGCGGTCGACGAGCGGTTCCGGGTCGGTGTCCGCGGCCCGCAACGGCTCCCGCCCCGTGGTCCTGGTGTACACGGCCCCCATCCCCACGGCGAGCATCTCCTCCCGCTCGTCCGGGAACCGCTCGGGATCGACGACGAGCCGGGAGAGCCGGTTCACGAACCGCCACGGGGTCGTGCCGGCCAGCCCGGCCGCCTCCTCGGCGAGCTCCGCCGTGTGCGCGTCGACGATGTGGTCCAGCTCCCGCTCCAGCGCGAGATCGTCCAGCACGATCCCCGCCCGCACCTCGGCGGGTGTCTCCCGGGCGGAGTGCGGCACATGGAGGATCACCGGCGATTCCCCGGCACCGGGCAGGAGATCGAACGAGGGCATACGGCTGCTCCCGGGGCGTTGTCAGTGGCGTGGTGCACCATCTCAGCATGAACATCGACGACCAGCGGGTGGCGGCCCACCCGTTCCTCGACGCGCTCTACCGCGACGGCTGGTACCCCGACCGCGCGGTGGACCTCGGCAAGGAGATCCTGCTGCGCCTGTGCGCTCGCATCGAGGCCGACCGCCCCGCCGACCTGGCCGCCCTGTACGTCCTGACCCAGGCGGCCACGGAGGAGTTCAACGACCTCCAGGACGACGACTTCGACATCGAGACCGTGGCCCGCGAGGAGATAGCCGAGGAGTTCTGGTTCATCGCCCGGACCTACGGCTTCGAGGACGCGGACGTGGAGGAACTGATCGCGACTCGGGACTGGTGAGCCGCGCTGCGCCGGGCGCAGCAGGGGGTGCCGGGGCCTGTTGGTGGGCGGGTGCGAGCCGTCGTGGCTGGTCGCGCAGTTTCTCGCGCCCCTAGGGGGTGCAGTCGACGTGCGCCTTTGGCCGGGACCGCAGGTCTCGGGCACCTCCCGGTACGACCCGCCACCGTACGCGATCCGCCCCGAACGCGGCCCGCCCCGATCACACCTCCCCCCGGACACACCTCCACCCCGGCCGGACCGAAGTCGACCGGGGCGGAGAGGGGCGGAGCCGTCCCCGTGGGGACCGGCGTCAGCTCAGGGACGCCAGCGTCTCGTTCCATGTGGTGGACGGGCGCATGACCTTCGCGGCCTTGGCCGGGTCGGGCTGGTAGTAGCCGCCGATGTCGGCCGGCTTGCCCTGGACGGCGTTCAGCTCCTCGACGATCTTCTGCTCGTTCGCCGCGAGGGTCTCGGCGAACGGGCCGAAGGCCTTCGCGAGGTCCGCGTCCTCGGTCTGCGCGGCCAGCTCCTGGGCCCAGTACAGGGACAGGTAGAAGTGGCTGCCGCGGTTGTCGATGCCGCCGACGCGACGGGTCGGGGACTTGTCCTCGTTGAGGAAGGTCGCCGTGGCGCGGTCGAGGGTGTCGGCGAGGACCTTGGCCTTGGAGTTGTTCGCCGCCGTCGCGTACTGCTCCAGCGAGGGCACGAGAGCGAAGAACTCGCCCAGCGAGTCCCAGCGCAGGTAGTCCTCCTTGACCAGCTGCTGGACGTGCTTGGGCGCGGAACCGCCCGCGCCGGTCTCGAAGAGACCGCCGCCCGCCATCAGCGGCACGACCGACAGCATCTTGGCGCTGGTGCCCAGCTCCAGGATCGGGAACAGGTCGGTCAGGTAGTCACGCAGGACGTTGCCCGTCACCGAGATGGTGTCCTCGCCGCGGCGGATGCGCTCCACCGACAGCTTGGTCGCCTCGACCGGGTTGAGGATCCGGATGTCCAGGCCCTCGGTGTCGTGCTCCGCGAGGTAGGTGTTGACCTTGGCGATCAGGTTGGCGTCGTGCGCGCGGGTCTCGTCCAGCCAGAACACGGCCGGGCTGCCGGTGGCGCGGGCGCGGGTGACGGCCAGCTTCACCCAGTCGCGGATCGGCGCGTCCTTGGTCTGGCAGGCGCGGAAGATGTCGCCGGCCGAGACCGTCTGCTCGATCAGCACGTTGCCGGCCTGGTCGACGAGGCGGACCGTGCCCGTGGTCGCGATCTCGAAGGTCTTGTCGTGGGAGCCGTACTCCTCGGCCTTCTGTGCCATGAGGCCGACGTTCGGCACCGAGCCCATGGTCGAGGGGTCGTAGGCGCCGTTGGCCCGGCAGTCCTCGATCACGGCCTGGTAGACACCGGCGTACGAGGAGTCCGGGAGCACCGCGAGGGTGTCGGCCTCCTGGCCGTCCGGGCCCCACATGTGACCCGAGGTGCGGATCATGGCCGGCATCGAGGCGTCCACGATCACGTCGGACGGCACGTGCAGGTTGGTGATGCCCTTGTCGGAGTCGACCATCGCGAGCGCCGGGCCCTCGGCGAGCTCGGCGTCGAAGGAGGCCTTGATCTCGGCGCCCTCGGGCAGCGACTCCAGGCCCTTGTAGATGCCGCCCAGACCGTCGTTCGGGGTCAGACCGGCGGCGGCGAGCGTGGCGCCGTACTGCGCGAAGGTCTTCGGGAAGAACGCGCGCACCACGTGACCGAAGATGATCGGGTCGGAGACCTTCATCATCGTGGCCTTGAGGTGCACGGAGAACAGCACGTCCTCGGCCTTGGCGCGGGCGATCTGCGCGGTGAGGAACTCGCGCAGCGGGGCCACGTGCAGGACGGACGCGTCGACGACCTCGCCCGCGAGGACCGGTACGGACTCGCGCAGCACGGTGGTGGAGCCGTCGTCGCCGACCAGCTCGATCCTCAGCGAGCCGGCCTCGGAGATCACGACGGACTTCTCGGTGGAGCGGAAGTCGTCCACGCCCATGGTCGCCACGTTGGTCTTCGAGTCCGAGGACCAGGCGCCCATACGGTGCGGGTGGTTCTTGGCGTAGTTCTTGACCGAGGCGGGGGCGCGGCGGTCGGAGTTGCCCTCGCGCAGGACCGGGTTCACGGCGGAGCCCTTGACCTTGTCGTAGCGGGCCTGGATGTCCCGCTCCTCGTCGGTCTTCGGGTCGTCCGGGTAGTCCGGCAGCGCGTAGCCCTGAGCCTGGAGCTCGGCGACGGCGGCCTTGAGCTGCGGGATCGACGCCGAGATGTTCGGCAGCTTGATGATGTTGGCCTCGGGCGTCTTCGCCAGCTCGCCCAGCTCGTGCAGGGCGTCCGGGATCCGCTGGTCCTCGGTCAGGTACTCCGGGAACACGGCGATGATCCGCCCGGCCAGCGAGATGTCCCGCGTCTCCACGGAGACACCCGCCTGCGAGGCGTACGCCTGGACCACCGGCAGGAAGGAATACGTCGCCAGGGCCGGGGCCTCGTCAGTGTGCGTATAGATGATGGTCGAGTCAGTCACCGGGTGCTCCGCTCCACGTCTGCAACATTGCTCGACATCAAGATATCTCGTGATCCGGCGTGGCTCGACAGGGGTCCGGGCACGCTGTCCGAGAACCTGTGCATCCGCTGAGGCAACTCAGGCGTCCGATCTTGTGGTCATGCAGGTTGATCACACTCATCCGACGGCCGGACCCGACCAAGCCGGCCGCCCGACGAAAGCGGACCATGAGATATCGCTCCAGAGTGACGGCCCCGGCAGCCCTGCTCGGCTCGGTGGCGGCCCTGTCCCTGGCCTCCCCGGCGCACGCCGACTCCCCGGCCAAGGCCGGCGCCTCTCAGGCGGACGCCGACCAGGGGACCGGCACCCCTGGCCCGGAGACCCTGGGGGACTCCGTCTATCCCGGCCTCGGCAACGACGGCTACCGGGTCTCCGCCTACGACCTCGACCTCGCGTACGACGCCGGCACCCGGCTCGTCGAGGCGAGCGCGACGCTGACGGTCACCGCCACCCAGGACTTGAGCCGCTTCTCCCTGGACGCGTGGGGCCTGGACATGCGCACCGTGACCGTGGGCGGTGAGACGGCCGCCTTCGAGCAGGCGGGCGAGAAGCTGCGGATCACGCCCGCCTCCACGCTGTCCGCGGGGGAGACGACGACCGTCGTCGTGGTGTACGGCGCCGACCCGCGCCGCTCGCTCGCGCACACCGCCTGGGTGCCCACCCCGGACGGCTTCGCCGTCTGCCCCCAGCCGAACTCGGCGCACACCGTCTTCCCGTGCAACGACCACCCCTCTGACAAGGCGGACTTCACCTTCCGCGTCACCGTCCCGGCCGCCCTCAAGGGGGTCGCGAACGGGCGGCTGGTGAGCACGGAGGACCTCGGCGACGGGCGTACCGCGTACTGCTACGCCTCGCGGGAGCCGATCGCCACCGAGCTGGTGCAGATCACGGTCGGCGACTACGTGATCAAGGAACGGCAGGGGCCGCACGGACTCCCGCTCCGGGACGTCGTCCCGGCCGCCCGGGCCGCCGCGCTGGAGCCGGCGCTCGCCCTCACCCCGAACCTGGTGAGCTGGATCGAGCAGCGGCTCGGTGCCTTCCCGTTCGAGACGTACGGCCTGCTGCCCTGCAACAACGACTCCTCGACGGCCTTCGACTTCACGGGCCTGGAGACCCAGACCCTCACCCTGTACAAGCCGAACTTCCTGCTCCAGGCGGAGAAGAGCATCGGCTCGCACATGATGCACGAGCTGGTCCACTCCTACTTCGGCAACAGCGTCAGCCCCGCCACCTGGTCCGACCTGTGGCTCAACGAGGGTCACGCCGACTTCTACGGGCTGCTGTACCGCTACGAGCGCGGCTGGACCGACTCCCTCGGCCTGACGACGATGGAAGCCCGTATGAAGGACACGTACGCGCGCGGCGACCAGTGGCGCAAGTCCTCCGGCCCGGTCGCCGCCCCGAACGCGGCCAACCTCTTCGACAGCCAGCGCTACCTCGGCGGCGTGCTCGTCCTGTACGCGCTGCGTCAGCAGGTCGGCGAGACGGTCTTCGCCGCGATCGAGTCCACCTTCCTCGCGCGCTTCCGCAACGCCTGCGCCTCCACCGCCGACTACATCGCCGTCGCCTCGGAGATCTCCGGCACCGACCAGTCCGGCTTCCTGCGGGACTGGCTCTACGGCACGAAGACCCCGAGAATGCCGGGCCACCCGGACTGGACGGTCACCCCCGCCACCACGACCCTCCGCACCCCACAGAACCGCCCGAGCGCCCCGCACGACAACTCGGCGACGCTGTAACGAAGTTCACGCCCCGACACCGCCCCGGACGGCCGCGCGGCCCCGGCACTGCCGACCGTCTGGGGCTGCGGGGCTGCGGGTTGTGGGGCGGGCCGCGGGGCGGGCGGTGACGTGAGCTGCGGATGGGTGCCGTCCGAAGTCGGGCCGCCGTCCCGGCCCCGGTTACCGCCCCCGCCCGAGCCGGCGCACCCGGCAACCGCCCCCGGGCCCGCCACAGTCGACCCTCCCCAACGCCGGCCACATGCGGAAGCGCTCGACCTAGTCGAGCCGCCCCGGCGACACCGAGTCCGGCTCGTTCACCGTCTCCCCGCTGCGCTGGTGCGGGATCGACACCGAACCCTGCTGGATGGCCACCGTTCGTGTCGGGGCCGGGATCCGGATGCCCTCCTCGCGGTAGCGGCGGTGCAGTTGCTTGATGAACTCGTGCTTGATCCGGAACTGGTCGCTGAACTCCCCGACACCCAGGATCACGGTGAAGCCGATCCGGGAGTCGCCGAAGGTGTGGAAGCGCACCAGCGGTTCGTGTTCCGGGACCGCCCCCTCGACCCGGGTCATGACCTCCGTGACGACCTCGCAGGTGACCCGCTCCACGTGCTCCAGGTCGCTGTCGTAGGCCACCCCGACCTGGACCAGGATCGTCAACTGCTGCTCGGGACGCATGAAGTTGGTCATGTTCGTCTTGGCGAGCTC
Organism: Streptomyces sp. NRRL B-3229; assembly: GCF_000719505.1. Classification (NCBI taxonomy): domain Bacteria; kingdom Bacillati; phylum Actinomycetota; class Actinomycetes; order Kitasatosporales; family Streptomycetaceae; genus Streptomyces; species Streptomyces sp. NRRL B-3229. The sequence goes on from NZ_JOGP01000003.1 coordinate 418,012, forward strand.
GCCGTTGGGGACGACGATCAGGTTGTTGGAGAGCGCGCGGACCGTGGTCTGACGCCAGTTGATGTCCTCGACGTAGCCCTCCTCCCCGCTGCTCAGCCGGATGTAGTCGCCGGGCTGGACGGTCTTGGACGCGAGGATGTGGATGCCCGCGAAGAGGTTGGCGAGGGTGTCCTGAAGGGCCAGCGCCACCGCGAGACCGCCGACACCCAGCGCGGTGAGCAGGGGCGCTATGGAGATGCCGAGGGTCTGGAGCACCACCAGGAAGCCGATCGCCAGGACCAGCACCCGCGTGATGTTGACGAAGATCGTGGCCGAACCGGCGACCCCCGAGCGGGACGTGGTGACCGTCCGAACCAGCCCGGCGACCAGCCGGGCCGCCGCCACCGTGACGACGAAGATCAGCAGCACGGTCAGGACCTGGTTGACGGTCCGCTGGACCGCCGACGTCAGCGGCAGCGCCGCCGCCGCGACCGCGACACCACCCGCGATCGCGGCCGAGGGCACCACGGTCCGCAGCGCCGCCACGATCACGTCGTCACCGCCCCACTTGGTGCGGTCCGCGTGCTTGCCCAGCCACTTGAGCAGCATGCGCAGCAGGAACGCCGCCACGAGGCCCGCCGCCACGGCGATACCGGCGACGACCAGGTCGTCCATGGTGAGATCCCGTTTGAATGCCGTCACATTGCCACCTGTTCGAAATTGCGGGACGTGCGAACGCGTCGGACCTGTGGACGTTCCGTGGCCGACGCGACCGCTCATCCTGCCGTATCCGGCGCAGGAGTTCGTACTCGGCGAAGGGCCGGAGCACCTGGTTTCGGACGAACCTCTGCCGCTCGCCGTAACCGCCGGTCAGATCACCTTCAGCCGCACCAACGCACCCAGCGTCAGCGCCCCCGGCACCAGCGGCACCCAGACCGTGATGATCCGGTAGGCGAGCACCACCGCCGTGGCCACGGCCGCCGGCCCGCCCGCCGCCACCAGCGCGACCACCAGAGCCGCCTCCACCGAGCCCACCCCGCCCGGGGTGGGCACCAGCGCCACCGCGCAGGTCGCCGCGAGGTAGGCGAGTGCCATGTGCACCGGCGGCACCGACAGCCCGAGCGCCTGCCCCACCGCTGCGAGCCCGGCGGCCTGGAGGGCGGGGAAGGCCAGCGCCCCGCCCCACAGGGCGAGGGCCCGGGACGGCCGGGAGTGCACCGAGCGGGCCTCGCACAGCGCGGTCCGCAGGAAGGAGCCGACGGCCGTACGGACCCGGCGGACCCCGGTGAGGACGCCCACGGCCACCACCACGACCGCGCCCAGCCCCACCAGCAGCGGACCGACCGCCGCGTCCGGCAGCAGCGCGCCGAGGTGCAGCGCATCGGGGAAGGCGACGAACAGCGCGGCCAGCAGGGTGAGGCGGCCGACCGACTCCGCGAGCAGATACAGGGCCAGCGCCGCCGAGGAACGCGCCAGCGGCACTCCGCACACGGTCATGAAGCGCAGGTTGACCGCGCTCGCGCCGAGGCCCGTCGGCAGCAGGTGGTTGGCCGCGCCCGCCGCGAACTGCGTGGCCAGCAGCCGCCGTCCGGGCAGCCGCTGCACCACGGCGCCCTGCCGGGTGAAGGAGGCCGCCACCCAGGTCAGACAGGTGGCACCGGCCGCGGCGACGAGCCACGGCCACTCGGCGTGCCGCAGATGCCCGAAACCCTCGGCGAGCACCGACCGGTGACGCACCGCCACGACGGTGACGAGCAGGAGCGGCAGCAGACACAGGATCTGGCGTGCACGAACATGGATACGGCGGACGGGGAGGCGCTGGAGAGGGCGTCCCGGGGGGAGTTCTACCGCGGTCACACCGGGAGACGTTCCACCCGCCGCGCCAACTGCGGGTTGCGGAAGCGGGGCCAGGGTCTTACGTGCGCTCATCGAATCCTTCGGTCGGACGGAACTGGTCAGGGCGTTGACCTCAACAACGCTTGAGGTCCTAGGTTCTCTCCCATGAGCATGGAGACCACAGCCTGGACACAGCTTCACAGTGTCATGAACGCCGAGCAGGAGCGCCGTCCGTTCGCCCGCGCGACGCTGCGCCGCATCGGCGCGTTCGCCCGTCCGCACCGCACCCGTATCGCCCGTTTCGTCCTGCTGGGGGTGGCGACCGCGCTGCTCGCCGTCGCCACGCCCGTGCTGGCCGGCAAGGTCGTGGACGCGATCGTGTCGGGCGACGACGAGGGCGAGGTCGTACGTCTGGCCCTGCTGATCGCGCTGATCGCGGTCGCCGAGGCGGCGCTGGGCATCCTCGCCCGGCGCCTGTCGGCCTCGCTCGGGGAGGGGCTCATCCTCGATCTGCGCACGGCTGTGTTCGATCATGTGCAGCGCATGCCGGTCGCGTTCTTCACACGCACTCGTACGGGAGCGCTCGTCTCCCGACTCAACAACGACGTCATCGGCGCCCAGCGCGCCTTCAGCAACACCCTGTCCGGCGTGGTCAGCAACCTGGTCACCCTGCTGCTGACCCTTGTGGTGATGCTCACCCTGTCCTGGCAGATCACCCTGCTCGCGCTCGCCCTGCTCCCCGTGTTCGTGATCCCGGCCCGCCGCATGGGCAGCCGGATGGCCCGGATGCAGCGGGAGGCGGCCACCCTGAACGCGGCCATGGGCACCCGGATGACCGAGCGCTTCTCCGCACCCGGCGCCACCCTGGTCAAGCTGTTCGGCCGCCCCGAACAGGAGTCCGTGGAGTTCGCGGCCCGTGCCCGTCAGGTGGCCGACATCGGGGTGCGCACGGCCACCGCCCAGTCGGTGTTCATCACCGCCCTGACCCTGGTCTCCGCACTGGCCCTCGCCCTGGTCTACGGCCTCGGCGGCTGGTTCGCCCTGCGCGGCACCCTGGAACCCGGCGCGGTCGTCTCCCTCGCACTGCTGCTGACCCGCATGTACGCCCCGCTCACCGCGCTGGCCGGCGCCCGGGTCGAGGTGATGAGCGCGCTGGTCAGCTTCGAGCGGGTCTTCGAGGTGCTGGACCTGAAGCCCCTGATCGAGGACAAGCCGGACGCCCGTACGGTCCCCGAGGGCCCGGTCGCCGTCGAGTTCGAGGACGTCCGCTTCGGCTACCCCTCCGCCGACAAGGTCTCCCTGGCCTCACTGGAGGAGGTCGCCTCCCTCGACACCCGCGGCGGCGCCGAGGTCCTGCACGGGATCTCCTTCCGCGCCGAACCCGGCCAGACCGTCGCGCTCGTCGGCTCGTCAGGCGCCGGGAAGTCGACCGTCGCCCAGCTGCTGCCGCGGCTCTACGACGTCGACGAGGGGGCCGTCCGCATCGGCGGGGTCGACGTCCGCGACCTGACCGCCGGTTCCCTGCGGGCGACCCTCGGCATGGTCACCCAGGACGGCCACCTCTTCCACGACACCGTCCGGGCGAACCTGCTGCTGGCCCGCCCGGAGGCGACCGAGGACGAGCTGTGGGACGCCCTGCGCCGCTCCCGCCTCGACGCCCTCGTACGATCCCTGCCCGACGGCCTCGACACCGTGGTCGGCGAGCGCGGCTACCGGCTCTCCGGCGGCGAACGCCAGCGCATGACCATCGCCCGGCTGCTCCTGGCCCGGCAGCGGGTCGTCATCCTCGACGAGGCCACCGCCCACCTGGACAACACCTCCGAGGCGGCCGTGCAGGAGGCGCTCACCGAGGCGCTGGAGGGCAGGACGGCGATCGTGATCGCCCACCGCCTCTCCACGGTCCGGGCGGCCGACCAGATCCTGGTGGTCGAGGACGGACACATCGTGGAACGGGGCACCCACGAGACCCTGCTGACCCTCGACGGCCGCTACGCGGAGCTGTACCGCACCCAGTTCGCCCCGCACGACGGCGAGATGCCGGAGACCGCCGTGATCTAGCCGGCGGGGCCGCGGAGTCGGCCCGTGTTCGGACGGCTTCCTCTACGACGGCTGCGGCGCCCCCGCCCCTTCCAGCAGCGCGGGCGCGGCCCTGCCGTGCAGGGAGTCGAGGGTCTCGATCTGCCGGTCCGCCCTGCGCAGCAGCTCCTCCAGACGGTCGGCGGGCAGGCGCGCGTCCTGTGCCGACGCGGCGAGCAGTCCGCGCCACAGGGCCGCCTTGCCCTGAACTCCCAGCCGCAGCGCCTCCAGTTCGACCAGCAGCGCGAGCCCGGAGCGACGCACCAGGCGTCCGTTGGGCTTCGCCCGTCCGGCCTTCTCCGCCAGCCAGGCCCCGTACACCTTGTAGTGCCGCACGGGTACGTCGAGGTCGGCCAGAAGACGCACCAGGGCCTGCCGGTCCTGCGAGATCTCCTTGCGCAGGTTCTCCAGGGCCTCGCCGAAGGGGGACGCACGGTGCTCCTCGGCCGTACGGCGGGCCAGTTCCACGCCCGCCGTGGCCCCGGCCAGGTGGTCGTTGAGGTAGATCACCAGCCGCTTGTGCCGAGCCGAACCGTCCTGGGAGGTCGGTGCCGCCATGTTCGTGATCCTCTCCGCCCGGGACGGATCCGCTCACCCGCCTTCGCTCATCCGCCGGCGGCCGGGTACCCCCTCCAGGGGGGCCTCACCCGGCGCCGGTTCCACCGTGGTCGTGACGCGGGTCAGGGAGGGCTGCCTCGGCACCGAGCCGAATCCGAAGCGCACGGGCGGCGAGACAGGTGCCACGGCACCCAGGTCGACGCTCTCGAACACCGCCGACACCGCCCGGACCGGCCGCAGGTCCCGGGCGCCGTACCACTCGCGGCGCCCCCCTCCCGCGCTGCCCCTGGTGCGTACGCCCGGCAGCAGGAAGCGGGCGGGCAGGGAGGCGAGCGCGCACCAGGCGGGCTGCCGGGCGAGCACGCCGGGCACCGCGCACAGCAGCAGACCCAGGAGTCCTCGGCGGCCGGTGGTGAAGCGCAGGTCGAGCGGCCCCGCCAGGACGCTCCAGGTCCCGTCGGCGACCCGGACGTCCACCGGGACGACTCGGACCCGGTCGAAGACGTAGGTGCCGCCGACGAAGTCCGCCACCTCCCGCGTGGGAGCGAGCAACAGCCGTTCCCCGCCCGGCCGCTCCACCATCACATCGCTGAACGGCCCGAACGGCGACCGCGGCCAGTGCCCCAGCACGATCCGGACCCCGGAGGCCGTGCCCAGACCGGCGATCCAGCCGTCGAAGCGCACTCGCCCGCGGTGTCGCGGACCGCTCATGCGGACGCCGGCCGGGAAGCGCCCAGCCGGACGTGCGTGACGCCGGGGGAGAAGTGCACGACGGGCCCGCCGAGCGGGGCGGGCAGACCGGCCGCGCGGGTCAGCGTCTGCTCCAGCCCGTCGACGGCCGCGTCCGCCAGCGGCCAGGGTTCGTGTTCCACCGGTGTCTCCCAGATACGGCCCAGCCGGCGGGTGTACGCCCGCCAGCGCGAGGTCAGCCACACGTCCCGCTCCGTCGGCCGCAGCGGCTCGCCGGGACGGACCCGGAGACGGTACGAGCCCCGACCCTCGACCCGCCTCCCGGCGTACGACACGGCGTCCCCGGCCCCGTCTCCGGCGACCCGCAGGGATCCCAGGTGGTACGGGGCGCCCACGGCACGCGCCGCCAGCATCACCGGGCTGGCCACGTCGATGGACAGGAACCAGATCCCGTCCCGTCCGTCCGCGCGCCGCACGTAGGTGCGCAGGTTGGTCTCCGCGAACGAGGGGAGGGCGGGCACCTTGGCGGGCAGGCCGACCGGGCGTACGTCGGCCATGACGAACGGTGTGAGACCCACCCACGCCGCCCCCTCGTACACGTCCACGGCCAGTTCCGGCGGCAGCAGCGCCTGCACCGCCTGCGGCCGGAAGGGCCAGTGCACGAACGTCTGCCGGAGCCAGCGCGCCCGCACGGCCGCCACCCGCACCCGCTGCTCCGCTCCGTACGCCACCACACCGGCCGGGTCCCCACCCGACGACCCCGGAAACGGACAGGTCACCGGGACCTCGGGGGACGTCCGCTAGTCGCCGGAGTTCTCCTCCAGCAGGTTGCGGCGCTCCTGTTCGCGTTTGGAGTACGCGGCCGCCCGGATGGCCTCGTCGCTCTCCAGGCCGGAGCCCATCGAGAACCTGCTCGGCTTCCCGTCCGGCATCTCCGGCGCCGAACTCACCGAACGCGCCGTGCTCCAGGCCGACAAGTTCGGCGCAGGGATCAGCCTTCCGCTGGAGGCGACCGCACTCCACGCCAAGGACGAGGACCACTGCGTGGTGGCGTTCGCCGACGGCGGTGAGATCGCCGCCCGCGCCGTCGTCCTGGCCATGGGCGCCCGCTACCGCCGGCTCCAGGTGCCCGGCATCGAAAGCCTGGAGGGAACGAGCGTGCACTACTCGGCGACCGTCTACGAGGCCCAGCAGTGCCGCACCGACCCGGTGGCCGTCGTCGGCGGCGGCAACTCGGCGGGTCGGGCGGTGCTGTTCCTCGCCGGGTACGCGCCGAAGGTGTACCTGCTGGCCCGAGGCGGCGACCTCGGGGCGAGCATGTCCCGTTGCCTGGTCGACCAGGTCGAGCGCCATCCCGCGGGTGGAGGTCAAGCGGTGACCGGCGCCGCCCTCGCGGGCCCGGACGGCGCGCCTGCACACCGAGGTGACCGAGGTCATCGGCGAGGAGGTCCTGGAGGAGCTCGACGTGGTCGACAACCGCACGGGCGTGCACCGCCGCCTCGCAGCCCGGAGCCTCTTCGTCCTCACCGGCGCCGAGCCGCACACCGAGTGGCTCGCCGGCACCGTCGCCCTCGACTCCCGCGGCTTCGTCGTCACCGGCCCGGAGGCCCAGGAAGCCTGCGCCCACCCCGAGGTGTGGCACGGCCGCGGGCCCTCGTGCATGACCCTGGAGGCCGGCCTGCCCGGCGTCTTCGCGGTGGGGGACGTCCGCAGCGGCTCGGTGAAGCGGGTGGCCTCCGCGGCCGGCGAGGGAGCGATGGCCGTCCACTCCGTGCACCGGCACCTGGGGCACGCGGCCGTACCGGGCAACCCGGGCACACCGACCGTCACGGGCCGCTCGGACGTCTCCCGGACGTCTCCCCGCGGCTGCGTCACAGGGAGTCCGCGTGGCTCGGATGAGAAGGGCGGATGCGCCGGTGCCTCCGACCTGCATCAGCTGAAGCGATGTTCCTCGCGACCATTGACTCCGACGCGCGCCCGTGTACGGTGAGGACCGCCCTTGACCTGCGCAAAGCAGGCAGGGAGCCGTCCTCCAGGAGTTGAAAATGCTGCGTACCATGTTCAAGTCCAAGATCCACCGCGCCACCGTCACCCAGGCCGACCTGCACTACGTGGGATCGGTGACCATCGACGCGGACCTTCTCGGCGCCGCCGATCTGCTGCCCGGTGAGCTCGTCCACATCGTCGACATCACCAACGGCGCCCGGTTGGAGACGTACGTCATCGAAGGCGAGCGCGGTTCCGGTGTCATCGGGATCAACGGTGCCGCCGCTCATCTCGTGCATCCCGGAGATCTGGTGATCATCATCAGTTACGCTCAGGTGACCGACGCCGAGGCGCGGGCACTTGAACCCCGGGTCGTGCACGTGGACCGGGACAACCGCATCATCGCGCTCGGGGCCGATCCGTCCGAGCCGGTGCCGGGGTCGGACCAGGAGCGCAGCCCGCAGGCGGTGTCGGTCTGACCCGCCCGACGACCTTCGGACCAGGAGCGTGCCCATGAGCGACATCGAGATCCGCGACGACCGACAGGCCGGGCGCCTGGAGGCGTTCGGTTCCGGGGGAGACGAAGTCGTGGGCCACATCCAGTACTTCGTCCTCGAGTCTCCCGAGCGCGCCCTGGTCCCGGTCCACACCATCGTCGAACCGGCGCACGAGGGACAGGGCATCGCAGGCTCCCTGGCCCACGAGCTCTACGCCATCGCGGCCCGCGAGGGTGTACCCGTGGCCCCGCTGTGCCCGTACGTCGTCAAGTGGGCCGAACGCCACCCCGGCGAGGCCCCCGCCGCGGACCCGGACCTGCTCCGGGCAGCGAAGGACTGGCTGAAGGCGAACCCCGAGGGCTTCTGAGCGGCCAGGTCCGATGAACTGCGGCCTCGCCGAGGGCCGCAGTTCCAGCGCCTGATGGGGCGCGGCCCCGTTTCTCCGACGGTCCCGCCGACCCGTCAGCCGCGGCCGGGCCGGCCGCTCCGCGAGAGGGGCCCGGCCGCCCGTTACGCCTGAGCCGCACCGACTTTGAGTGGTTGTCTCGCCGCTGCGTCGGCTGCGTTCCCCGTCGATTCGGGGCCGCCCCGGTTATCCGAGAGCCGCAGCTGTGCAGTCGTTCGTTGCGCTGCGCCCTTCTTCGCCTCTAGAGGGGCTGCCCTGCGCCGCTGCGTCGGCTGCGTTCGCGTCGATCCCTGCCCCGCGCCCCTCACCGCCCCGCGCCCCTCACCGCCCCGCGCCCCTCACCGCGCCGCGCCCCTCACCGCCCCGCGCCGCGCCCCTCACCGCCCCTGAGCCGCTACCCCGTCCCTCCCCAAGCCCCGGCCGGCGCCCGAGCCGCAGCCTCGCCACTCCGTCGGTCCACCAGCCCGCCGTACATCAGCACCCCGGCCCGAACCCCACCGCCCCACCCAGCGCCAGAACCCAGAGCTCCCGGACTCCCCGCATCCCGGCACCAGAACCCCCATCCCCCCGCCCCCCAACAC